>NZ_JAFLXH010000032.1:0-80223 GCF_019891515.1 Pseudomonas sp. Wu6
CGGCTTGAATCCGTGGGCCGCCGCCACGCGCCATCCATGGCGCGGGGCGGCTAACCCGGCGTCCTGCCGGGTTACCCACGGATTCAAGCCTGCGTTCGGCCAGCGTGGTTTGACGGGGCGCCTAAGATCAAAAGCAGATCAAGATCAAGGGCGACTCGCTGCGCATCGTGGTTACGGTTGGGCGCTACAGCGTTGTGTGGAGACCTATGCTCATCGGGGGCACGCCCCCTCCCACATTTTGATCGGTGTCCGGCTCTAGTTTTTGGACTCAGTGATGATCTGACGGATCGCGCCAACGAAGGCTTCGGCCGGCTGGCCACCGCTGACCGCGTACTGGTCGTTGAACACGATGGTCGGCACCGAGGTCACGCCGCGGGTCAACCACAATTTCTCCTGCTCACGCACCTCGGCGGCATATTCGTCAGAGGCGAGAATATCAGCGGTGCGCTGGGGGTCCAGGCCAACGCTTTGGGCGATGATCGCCAGGGTTTTGTGGTCGGAAGGGTCTTGGCCGTCGGTGAAGTAGGCCTTGAACAGCGCTTCCTTGAGGTTGTACTGCAAACCTTCCAGCCCGGCCCAATGCAACAGGCGGTGCGCGTCGAAGGTGTTGTAAATGCGGCTTTGGCCGTCGGTACGAAAGGCAAAGCCCAGCTCGGCGCCCATGTCGCGGATGCGCGCGCGGTTGGCCTGGGACTCTTCGGCGCTGGAGCCGTATTTCTCGCTGATGTGCTCGACGATGTTCTGCCCTTCAGGGGGCATCTTCGGGTTCAGCTCGAACGGCTGGAAATGAATCTCGGCCTGCACCTCGGCGCCAAGCTGATCGAGTGCCTCGGTCAGGCCGCGCAGGCCGATGATGCACCAGGGGCAGGATACGTCGCTGATGAAATCGATTTTCAGGGGAGTACTCATGGTAGGCAACCTCGCTGGCATTAATGCGGCGCAAAGCGACACGATACACCACCTCTACAGCAGCTTCGAACGCGCCTCCACGTCAACCCGCGCCCAGTGCGCCGCATCATCGCGGTGGGCCTGCAGGTAAGGCAGCACCGCCGCCAGCAACGGCGCCTTGAATGCTTCCTGAAAACGATGGGCCAGGCCCGGAATCAATTTCAGCTGGCTGCCCTGGATATGCGCGGCCAGATGAACGCCATGCATCACCGGCAACAGCGGGTCGGCGGTGCCGTGCACCACCAGGGTCGGTACGCGCAGTTGGTTGAGCAACGGCACGCGGCTCGGTTCGGCGAGGATCGCCATGATCTGGCGCTTCACGCCTTCGGGGTTGAACGCGCGGTCATAGGCCAGCGCCGCCTGATGCAGCAAGGCCTGGCGGTCATCCTTCACCGTCGGGCTGCCCAGCGCAGCAAGCAGATCGGCTTGCTGCTCCAGGGCGACTTCGCGATTGGGCGCGCTGCGCCGCGACAACAACTGCACCAGCGCCGCATTCGGAGCGGGCAGGCCCTCGGCGCCGGAGCTGGTCATGATCAGCGTCAGGCTCTCCACCCGTTGCGGCGCCATCGCCGCCAGGTGCTGGGCGATCATGCCGCCCATGCTTGCACCCAGTACGTGGAATTGCCGAATCTGCAACGCATCCATCAAGCCCAGGGCGTCGTCGGCCATGTCGGTCAGCGTGTAGGGTGCCGACACCGGCAGGCCGAGCTTGTAGCGCAGCACTTCGAAGGTCAGGTTGGCACTGGCCGGGGTCTGGCGCCAGGTTGACAGGCCCACATCGCGATTGTCATAGCGGATCACCCGGAAACCCTGCTCGCACAGGGCGACCACCACTTCATCCGGCCAATGGATCAACTGCCCACCCAGGCCCATCACCAACAGCAAGGCAGGGTCGGACGCACGCCCGATACTCTGGTAGGCGATGCTCACCTGAGCCAGGTCGACCGTTTGGGTCGGGACATTGACATCACATCGAGAAGCCGCAAAAGACGGCAGGCCGAACAACAGAGCGGCCAGTAAAAGCAACACGCGCATGAAAAACACCGAAACGCAGAACCCCAGTAGAGCGCGAGTCTGATGAACTTTGTTCAAGCGCGCTGCCACAGTTCGATGACAGTTTGATGAAGAGTGCCCAGCGGTCAGTCGATAGCTATATGCAGCAGACCGGTCGACGCGTCCACCTCTAATAGGGCTTTGGCCTTCTAGAGCGAATCAGTCCCATGCTTGCTTCCATTGTCCTGCCTGCAGCGACGCACCCATTATTGCAACCGACCATCGACGCGCCTCTGTTCTCGGACGCCACGCAACGCCTGCAAGATTGCCGGTCCGAGCTGCTCACCCTGATGGCCGGTATTCCAACGCTGCGTAGCACGATCAACCTGATGCTCCACGAGCAGCTTCAACTGGACGGTGAACGCGTGACCCTGGTGTTCCCCGCCACCGAGCAACGGGGGCGTAGCCGGATAGCCCTGACCGATGCTTGCCTCTACATGCAACAACACCCGGCATTGGACACCGCGCGCGTGCCGCAGGCCAGCGTGGTCAATCTGCCACCGGCCCATGCATTGGCGCAGTACACCGTCGCCATGCTGCTCGATGAACTGAAAGTCCTCGATCTGGAGCAAAGCCTGGATGACCAGTGGCTGCGCTACTGGCGTACGCAGCGCGCGCCTCATTCGCCGGTCACTTGCTACAAGCGGGTCATAGAGCTGTACCGAATTCACATCGAAGCCAGCGCCGAGCGCGCGCTCGCCGAGGGGCAGGTCCACACCGAAGTCCTGGACCCCGTGTTCTCGCTGCTCTATCCAGGGCCGGCCACGGCGCAGGCGCCAACACGCTACACCGAGCACGTCTTTCTCAAACCCCACGGCGCCCACGCCATCGCCCTGCCCGGCGCCTGGGTATTGAGCCTGGATACAGAACCGCCGGTCAGCCAATTGCTGTACCTGCCGACACAGGTGCCGGCATGGCAGGCATTCAGCAGCCGTGGGGCCATGGAGCGCTCGGTGCTCGACCGCCAGCAAGCGCTGTTCGGCACCACCGAGGTCGATCCTTTGGCAAGGGTCGAATACAAGGTCAACAGCAACCCGCTGGAAATGGGCATCACCCTGTGGTTGAAGCAGTTGACCGAGGAGCAGTACCAGGACGCTATCCGCCCGCTCGCGAACGTGCCGCTGCACGACGCATTCCTGGCCCTTCAACACGTCGACGGGCTTGATGCCCAGCGTAAAACCCGATCGTTGTTTGCCGCGATGCCCGCACCGCCGGAATCGGCTGACGACACCGTGATCACTGCACACCTCCCTCAATTCGGCCTGCTGCACAACGGTGTCGATAGCCACCAGCGCAAGGCTTTAATGCAACACCACCGTCATGCGCTGGAAAACCTGCTGGGCAGCGACACGCCAACGAGTGAGCGCTGGCAGTCATTCAAGCAACAATTGGACGCCCTCAGGGTGCAACAGCACGCCGCTGAAACGGCGGCGCGCGCCATGCTCAATCGAGCACCGCTGGATCTCGACGCACTCAACAGGCACTACACAGCGCTGTACCAGGCTCGCGTGCAAGGTTTGCGGATCGAGGCGCACATCCAGCGCACCCTGGCGCAGATCAGTGAAGACGAACTGCACCTGATCGAAAGCGCTTTGGCCTCCCCCGCGCCTGACGTCGTCGCGCTGACACTGTCGGTTACTCGAACCGGCCATTCAACGCCAACCCGTACCGAACTCAGTGGGCCACTGGTATGGCTCCCACCCCGGACGGCATCGACGCCAGGGCCCCATGACGGCGTACATATCATTTATTGGCCTGGCAGCGACGGCGGCTTGCAGCGCTTCGATTCGCGCCAGGCCCTTGAAGAAAGCGTATTCGGCATACAACCCCAGGATAAGCAACTGGCCCTGCAGTTCACCACGCTCACCCGGAACCCGTTCGACCATAGCCTCAGCAGCCAACAGCTTGCCTTTGAAGACCAGGCCGCGCGTATACGTCAGGCATGGCCAGGCGATGAACACGCCTCACAACGTGCCGCAGCGCTTGAAAAGCTGCGTGCGCAAACGCTGCCGGGCCTGTTGATACCCGATAACTCGGCGCGCGAGGCGGCGTACTTGTTGCTCATCGAGCAGCACAATGCGCGACTGCTGGCCGAACAACTACCGTCATGGCTGGGCGCCCAAGCCGTGGAAAAACGCGAGGCCCTCAAAACGCTCCTGCGCGCCTGCGTACCGGCGTTGAAACGTGCGCAAGCGTTGCTGCAGCGCTCCCTGCCGCCACGCGAGGTGTTCGTGAGGCGCAAGATCGACGCGCGTATACGCAAGGATTTCGCCATCCAAAAAGGCTTTACGCTCCAACTGGAGATGCCAGACTCGGTGGAGCAGCGACGCGACACCATCGCCGGCTCCGCGCCGGGCACTCCGGTCAAAGTCATTGACGTGCCCAGTGCCAGTCGCAGCAAGGTATCCCTGGACGATCTGGCGCTACGCAACCTCGATGCCGATCTGAGCCTGCGCCTGGGGTTCGTGAGCGTCGAAGTGACCGCCGACGCCGCCGAGGAACGTGACACCCTCAAGGCAGGCGTCACAAAACGCTATCTGGCGAACCTGATCACCGACCTCGACCTGGCCAAGCAGTACGAAGTCCGTATCCTCGAAGCCTTCAAGGGTGCCCCCGGGGAATCCATCCATCAAAAGCGCTACCGCCGCGAATGCCTGGTGGAGCCGTGGCGCCTGATGCTCAACATACAAGGCCTGTTGGCGCGCATGCAGAACCACATCAGCGCCGACGCACTGCAACTGCTCCAGACCGCCATCGATGCCGACACCCAGGCCGCCTGGAACGCAGGCGGCAAACGCATCCGCCTGCTACCGGCCCACCTCAGTGCCGGCGGCGCGGATACGCGCCAGCAAAGCCAGATCACGCTGTCAGGCATCACCTTCATCGAAGAACAAAACTCGGGCAACACCCTGCTTTACCTGCCCGACGCACCTGACGAACGCTACCTGCGCAGTTATGCCAGCCTCGAGCAGGCGCGCATTGCCCTGTTCGAACTGTGCCGGCTCGACACCATGGTGCAATACGTGGCGGGACGTGCGGTCCAGGGCGATGTGCAGGCACACGTCCAGCGCATCGACCACGCCACCGTCAAAGGCTACGACGCGATGATTCAGGCAGGTTTTCCCTGGCCAACCACCACAACGCTGGCCACCCACCAGTTGGACGCCCACATGGGCCGTCTGCTGGAGGCCCATCGAAAGGAGGCGCGCTCCAACGACGACCTGGCCCACGAGAAATACGCGCTCCAGAGCGGCAAGGTATTGAACGGCATCAAAATCGCCCTGTCGTTCATCCCCTTTATCGGCACGGCAGTGTCCCTGGCTGACGCCACCACCAGCCTGTATCAAGCCGTTGCTGCATTCAGGCGCGGTGACACCGCGCATGGCATCGATCAATTGGCTTCGGTATTCGAATGCCTGGTGTATGCGGCCATGGATGCGCTGGCGATTGCCGCCGCACCCCGCGCGCGTGGCAGCGCGGCGCGGCAACTGAATGCCGCCCACCAACTTAAACAGGGCGTCGGCCTCAGCGTCTGGCGCGCCTTGAAGTCACGCCAGGGCGCGACTGCCCGACAACGCTTTGCCGGCTATGAACACCCCGGCATCCTTGAGGCCGGCAGCCTGCAACCGGTCCAGACCGGGCCCTATCGCCACACCCTGCGCCATACCTCAGGCGAGCATTACATCCTGAGTGAAGGTCGCCCTTTCAAGGTCCGGTTCGACGCCACCACCCACGAAATGCGATTGGTTGCCCAGGGCAAGTATTACTCTCCGGCCATTGCCCTGGATCAGGCCCTGCAATGGGATACCTATGGGGCCCTGCATGGCGGCCACCTCACCGGTTATGGCGGCGGCAGCCGGCGTACACGACGTGGCGCGTCGCGGGCACAGGCGAACGTCCCGGCGGCTGTCGCCCGGCAACTGCCTGCAGCGGCACTTGAGGTCAACATGCAGCGCCTTGATCTGGGCCAGTCACTGCAAAACCAGGCGCGTGACTTTTATGGCCAGGTCACCACGACCACCCACCACCTCAAGAAATTCACCAGCGACTATCCGGACCAGTCCGCCATAGCCCCGCAAAAACTGGTGGACAGTAAAAACCTGGACATCGCGCTGACCAGGGACATTGATAACGGCAAGAAAATGCACGCGTCGTTCGAAACGGCCAAGCAACAGCACGTGCATATTCGCGACCTCGACTATGCCGAGGAACTGAACAGAACAGCGCACATCGTAGCGGACCGCTTGAACCATCTGATCCAAAACGCGAAAGACCGGGCCAGCGTTCTTATTGACCGGACAATCGAGATCACCGGCCAACTGAACGATTCATCTCATGCCCCAGGCGTACGTCAAGCACTGACCCGTGAAATCAGACAGTGTCGCCTGGACTCGCTGGACGAGTTGGACACGATAGAGCGCTCGATGAAAGACATGGGCCAGTGGGTCAAACACATCACCGTCAGACACACACGCACGGAGATCTCCTCCTACTTGAATGCCTGGAAACACCGGTTTACCGACTTGCGCCTGGCCAGCATGAGAAGCAGTAATCTCATGCAGGCGCTCACCCTGCGCACGGAAACGATGACCATTGACTGGCTGTTCCAGGAGGTCGCCGTGCATCAATCCAGGAGCAGGTTCGACCGTGCGTTGACCACGCACATGACCCTCAACGAGGCCAATATCAGCCGGGTAGAACGCAACCGGGTATTGCACAACTGCATGAACGTCTACGAAGAACTGTCCCGTGACCTGAGCGCCTGGAACGCAAGCTCGCCGAACCATTTTGACAAAAGCTTTCTCACGCGCCTGCAAGACGACCTTGAACGCCTGATTCGAAAAGCTCAACGTGCAATCAAGAAACCCGCCTCCGAGCCAAAGCCGACCGCCACGCACGCCATCTTCGAAACCGAAGACGGGCAATTATTGATCGGCACCGAAAAACCGGCGGGGCAACAGTCCCCCAGGCAGTTCATCATCAGCGACGCAGACGGCGCGCCCGTTGAAATCTGGGACAAGATAGGCGATGGCAACACCTATCGCTTAAACACCCTCCAGAGCCGCCCGGTAACCGCCCCGCTGCCGCTGCCGACCGACATCAATGGGGTCGTCGCAAATGCCCAGGCGCGCTTGAGGGCAGCGGACACCTTCGAAAACCATGTCCGAAGCTACAAGACCATGGAGCCGGTCAACCTCGAGCACAGGCTGGTCACCGAAGCCAAAGAGCTCAGGTCCCGCGCCGACAACGTGCAACGCCTGGCCGCCGAGCACCCGATTATCGAACAACTGCGTACCCGCGCCAGCGCACTTGAGCAGGCCGGGGAAGGCCTGAGGGTCCAGCGCAGCCTGGAAAGCAGAACCCCAACCGAAGGCTATCTGGATTACCTGATCAGCAAGGGCCGAGTCGTGATTCGAAAGAAAGGCCCCCGCCAGAAGCTCAGGGATAAACGCCCGGATGGGCAAGACGACTATCTGCAGGAGTATGAGGTGTACGACACCGGCAAACAGGGGCCGGCCGACAAACCGATCTGGTACGCGCATTTTCACTATGACGCGCAGCATTCACCTTTCGACGGTTTCTCCAAGGCACATTTGAAGCGCCACGATCAACAGTACCTGGGCATGAAATGGCAAGCCGCTAGAGCGGGTGCCGGAGCGGCCTTTGCGGACACGGCCATCTGGCGCGGCAATATTGACAAGTCCTTTGCACGCGCGCACTTCCAACCACTGGGGTGAACCGAATGGCGCGAGGGCCAACATGAATACGGCTCAATGTCTTATCATTGCGCATAAATTTAATTCATGGAGACCACCGTGCTCGAAATCCGCCACCTCAAAACCCTGCACGCCTTGCGCGAAGCCGACAGCCTGGTGGAGGCCGCCGAGCGCCTGCACCTGACCCAGTCCGCGCTGTCCCACCAATTCAAGGAGCTGGAAGAGCGCCTGGGCATGCAGTTATTCGCGCGCAAGACCAAGCCCGTGCGCTTCACCAGCGCCGGCCTGCGCCTGCTGCAACTGGCGGACGCGACCCTGCCCTTGCTGCGCGGCGCCGAACGCGACATCGCGCGGCTGGCTGGCGGTACGGCTGGACGCCTGCACATGGCCATCGAATGCCACAGCTGCTTCCAGTGGTTGATGCCGACCATCGACCAGTTCCGCGATGCCTGGCCGGAGGTCGAGCTGGACCTCGCCTCCGGCTTTGCCTTCGCGCCATTGCCGGCACTGGCGCGTGGCGACCTGGACCTGGTAGTGACTTCCGACCCGCTGGAACTGCCGGGTATCTCCTATGTGCCGCTGTTCACCTACGAAGCCATGCTCGCCGTGGCCAACCAGCACGCGCTGGCAAACAAGGCGTACATCGTGCCCGAAGACCTGCTGACGGAAACCCTGATCACCTACCCGGTGGAACGTGACCGCCTGGACATCTTCACGCGCTTCCTGGAACCGGCCGACGTCGAGCCCGCTCAGGTACGCACCTCGGAGCTGACGGTGATGATGATGCAATTGGTGGCCAGCGGCCGTGGCGTGTGCGGCATGCCGCACTGGGCGCTGCATGAATACAGCTCGCGCGGGTATGTGAAGGCCAAGCGGCTGGGCGAGAAAGGTTTGTTCGCCACGCTGTATGCGGGGATTCGGGAGGACATGCTGGATGCGCCGTACATGCGCGACTTTTTGCTGACGGCCAAGGACACGTCGTTTTCCACCCTGGATGGGGTCAGTGCAGTGCGCTGAGCGCCGCCGGCAAACAGGTGGGGCTTGCCCTGATGTTGTAGGAGCGAGCTTGCTCGCGAAAAACTCACAGGCACCGCGTTCATTCAGGAAGCACGCGTTATCGTTGAGGTTTTTCGCGAGCAAGCTCGCTCCTACAGTGGGTATCAGTGATCGGTCAATTCGCGCCACAGGTGGATCTTGTCGAAATACTCATCCCCCACCCGCACCGCCAGCGGCTCCAGGCCGTACTGGATGAAACCGCAGCGCTGGTAGAGCGCAAGCGCTGCCTCGTTGCCGGCAGTCACCGTCAGCTGGATCAACTTCAGGCGCGGATGCCGGCGCGCTTCCACCAGCGCCGCCTCTACCAGCTGCCGGCCCAGGCCTCTTTGCTGGTAAGCCTGGGTCACGTACATGCCGAACAGGGTCACTTTGTGCCGCGCCTTTTCCCGAGGCTCGAATGCCAACCCGACAATACCCGCCAGTTGATCGCCCTCGAAGGCGCCGAGCAGCCGATCCAGCGGGCTGTCGAGGCGTTTTTCCCACCAGCTCAACGGCATCGCTGCGCGCTCGGCAACGCTGGAGGTGAACGCCTGGGGATAAGTGTCGTAAGCCTCAAGCATCAACGCGCGATAGGCTTGCGCATCGTCGGCGTCCAGCGGGCGAATCATCACGCGCCAGCCAGCGAGTCGCGATAGAACGGCAGGATCAAATCGCGCGTCAGAGGCGCCAGGTGCAGACCACCGTCGCCTGCTGGATCGATCCAGCGTATTTCTTCAATTTCCGCGGCCGGAGTGACCGCCACGTCGATGTGCAACTGGAACAGCTCGGCCTGCACGGTGAAGCCCGGTTCGTTGGCGGCGGGCGCCGAGAACTGGCCGAGGTACAGCGCTTGTGCCGGGTCGATGTGCAGGTTCAGTTCTTCATGCAGCTCACGGGCGAGCGCCTCCACGGCCTGCTCGCCAGGGTCGATCTTGCCGCCCGGTTGCATGAAGGCCAACGTCCCGCGCTTGCGCACCAGCAACGTTTGGCCCTCTTTATCGATCAGGACGGCGGCGGCGATGCGAATGGTTGAGTGGCTCATGTAGGAAGGGTTATCTCGTCAGGTTGCTTGATAAATACGCTGTATTTTGCCCCCTCCATCGCCTCGAATGCGATCAGTTTGTCCACCAGCGGCAGGTTCAGCACCTTGCCGGCGTTGAGCAATAACATGCCATTGTCGGCATTGAGGTTGCGCGCCAGCACCATACCGTCCTCCAGTTCGCGCGTGGTGAGGACTTTGACTGTGGGATCACCCAGTGTCACATCGCTGAGAAAGGTGGCGCAGGCCTGGACAAAATCCTCGACCAATTGCGGGTCATACAGGCGCCCGGCGTACCTGCAGATATACAGCAGCGCTTCGTCGCTGTTCAGGTGCCGCTCCAGGATCAGGCCCTTTTGCAGCTCGATGAAGTCCACGGCCAACTTCAACAGCCGCGAACCCGGCGGGATCGCGTCGCCCTTGAGGTGGTCGGGAAATCCCGAGCCGTCCCAACGCTCCTGGTGATGCCGAATGATGCGCGCCGCGTCCTTCATCGGCTCCAGGGTCATCAGCAACGACTCGCTCTGGGTCGGGTATTCGCGATACAGCTCACGGTCGGTGCTGTGCAGCCTGTCCGACGGCGCAACCATCATGCTGTCGTTCCAGCTCAGCTTGCCTATGTTGTACAGCGCGGCGGCCATGGTCAGGTCGCGCGTGTCGGCTTCATTGATGGATTGGGTGGTGCAGTACACGCGGACCAATTCGATCAACGCGCGGTTGGTCTGCTTGTCCTTGGGCAAGCGCAGGTTGGCCAGCAGGGAAAACACTTCGGTACCGGTCACGTAGCTGCGCTTGAGCTCGTCGTAGGCCAGGTCGAGCATGTCGGCGGTCTGTTGCAACTCGGCGGTGCGCGCCGTCACGCGTTTTTCCAGCGTGGCGTTGAGCGCCTTGAGCTGGTCGTTCTGCGCATGGGTGAGACGCTCGAGCCGCTGGTGTTCGAGGGTTTGCTGCAGGATCAACTGCAACTCTTCGTCATTCCAGGGCTTGCTGATGTAGCGGTGAATCTGGCCGTCGTTGATCGCCTTGACGATGGTGCTCAAGTCGGCATAACCGGTGAGCAGAATGCGGCGGGTGCCCGGGTACAGACGGTGGACCTCGGCCAACAGTGTGGCCCCGTCCATACCGGGCATGCGCGCATCGCTCATCACCAGGTCGATGGGCCGGGTTGCCATGATCTCCAGCGCCTGGGCACCGCCGGTGGCCAGCACGACGTCATAGGGCTGGCTGCGCAACAGGCGGCGCAGGCTGTTGAGGATCGACTCTTCATCGTCGACCAGCAAAACGGCAGGCTTGGTAGCGAGTGGTTCATCCATGGCGACTCTGCCTTCAAATTAAATCAAATTAAGCTCGATGGAACCGGTGTGCCGGGCCTGTCCAGGCCGAGCGCGCGAAAGCGTTGTTGATTTGACGCCAACTCACCGTCGATATCAAGCGAGCTGGGCTATGCTGTCAGGGCAAGTCGCCAGCATGGGCGAAAGTGGGCAGCACGCTACCGACGCCAATCACCAGGCCCCGGGCCGCAAGGAGTGCTCGCTTGAGCAACACGTGGCAGTTCGCCAATCTGCAACACGGCATCGATTCGACGCTGAACATCGTCGCCAGCGAACTCAAGTACAAGGCCGATGTGATCAAGCACTACACGCCACTGCCGGACATCGAATGCCTGGCCTCGCAGCTCAACCAGGTGGTGATGAACCTGGTGATCAACGCCGCCCAGGCCATGGGGCCGGAGCGCGGCACCATCACCATCAGCAACGGCGTGGACGGCGACACGGTCTGGCTGCAAGTGACGGACAACGGCTGCGGCATTGCCGCCGACACCGTACAGAAGATTTTCGACCCGTTCTTCACCACCAAGCCGGTGGGCGAAGGCACCGGGCTGGGGCTGTCACTGTCCTACGGCATCGTCAAGAAACACCGGGGGAATATCTCGGTCAGCAGTGAGCTGGGCAAGGGAACGACGTTTCGTGTGGTGCTGCCGATCCGGCAGACGGCGGCGCAGGGCACGCCGCCAAAAAACCGGACTGCTCACCGGTCTTGAATTGACACGGCTATCGCATCATGCGCAATGCGCAACTTTCTCGACTTCCTTGCAGATCTGAGCGCCCTTGGCAATTTCCGTAGTACGCAAATCATAGGCGGTCTGCAAGTTCAGCCAGAACTGCGCGGATGTTTCCAGTGCAGCCGCCAAACGCAACGCGACATCTGCGCTGATACTGCGACGCATCAATACGATGTCATTCACCGTGGGCGCGGATACGTGCAGCGCCCTCGCGAGCGCTGCCGCAGTCAGGCCCAGCGGCTCCAAGTATTCTTCCTTGAGAATTTCTCCAGGATGTACGGGACGCATGCCATTCTTAAACATGATTCACCTCAGTGGTAATCCACAATTTCAACGTTTTCCGGACCATTAGGCCCCCAAACGAAACAGACCCGGAACTGACCATTGATTCGGATACTGTGCTGCCCTTCTCTGTCACCATACAACTGTTCCAACCTGTTTCCTGGCGGTGACCGCAAATCGGCGAGGTCAACTGCAGCATCAAGCATGCTCAACTTTCGTTCCGCCACAGAAACGATGGCAGACCAACGCCGGGTTCGGCCGGTTTCAAAAAGGGTTCGTGTGTCAGCGCATTTGAAGCTTCTTATCATCGCTTAATGCTTAACGTTATTCGTTAATGACTGACTTTACATGGCTTTCTTGAATATTCAACTGACACGGATATACGGCGACGAGCGGTCTGGAAAAACAGTCAAAAACAGCCGCTTTGGGAACCAGAGCGGCCTGTGAGGAGCGTCCCGCAGTGGCCGATAAAACCGTTGTCACGACTTTCCGGCGCGCAACGCGGTAGCCAGGCCCACGGCATCCGACACCTCGTGCAAGCCGGTTTTGACGGAGCCCGGCGTGGCCTCGTTCTTTCTCACCGCGTCGAAGTAGCCTTTGGCGACGGCCTTGTAGTCCCCAGTGGCCGCGCCGACCAGCGCCTGGTCAAAGCCATCTGTACAGGTCTTGTTGAACCCGGCCAGTGCGCCACTGACAGCGCTCTCGCCATTGGACTTGGCCTTTGCAATGCCCAGCAACACGTTACTCATGCCAGGGATAAACCACAGGTTCTTGCCGGCCTCGGCGGCGAACCGCTGAAGCTTTCCCGGTTGAGTGCCGTCGCGGTTGACGTGGGAAGCCTCGTGCCGAGCGGCCCCGACCCGCTGCCCGGGCTGGGCGACAGGCTGTTCACGGCCGCCTGCGGGGGGCAGGCCTTGATTGATAATGGAATGGCCGGAAACAGCAGACGAGATCGGCATGAGCGATGACTCCAGAGGCAGGGGAAAGCGGGCGTCCTGCACCGATAGTGGCTACCTTTCAGCCAACGGTTCCATGGCGTGCGCCTGCCGCGACAGGGCCTTCAATCCTTGTCGCGTGTTTGGATACGGGCGCAGAATGCCGGATCGACCTGAAGAGTCCGAACCAAGGAAAAAACCGTATGAGCCTGTCGTTACTAAGCCGTTACGCGTTCTTTGCCGCATGCGTCATATTCACTCTGGGCAGCCTGCCCTTTATCCAACACGAATGGCTGTGGCCCGTCACGCTGGTCACCGGGCTCCTCAGCCTGATCGGCATTTTCGACCTGCTGCAAAGTCCCCACGCCGTGCGCCGCAACTACCCGATCCTGGGCAACATTCGTTATCTGGTGGAAGCCATCCGCCCGGAAATTCGCCAGTACCTGCTCGAATCCGACAGCGATGCCCTGCCCTTTTCCCGAGCACAGCGCTCGCTGGTGTATTCGCGCGCCAAGAACGAAACCGCCGACAAACCCTTCGGCACCTTGATCGATGTGTATCAGGCGGGCTTCGAGTTCATCGGCCACTCCATGCGGCCCGCACCGTTGAGCGACCCCAGCGCCTTTCGCGTGATGGTCGGTGGCCCGCAGTGCACACAGCCGTACTCGGCGTCGGTGTTCAATATTTCGGCGATGAGCTTCGGCTCGCTCAGTGCCAATGCGATCCGGGCGCTGAACCAGGGCGCCAAACTGGGCAATTTCGCCCATGACACCGGCGAAGGCAGCATCAGCCCCTACCACCGCGAAAACGGCGGCGACCTGACGTGGGAACTGGGCAGCGGCTACTTCGGCTGTCGCACCAGCGACGGCCGTTTCGACCCGCAACGCTTCGCCGTGCAAGCGCAGGACCCGCAAGTACGCATGATCGAAATCAAGATGAGTCAGGGCGCCAAGCCCGGTCATGGCGGGATTTTGCCCAAGCACAAAGTCACCCGGGAAATCGCCGACACCCGCGGCATCCTGATGGGCGAAGACTGTATTTCACCGTCGCGCCACAGTGCATTTTCCACGCCAATCGAGCTGATGCACTTCATCGCCCAACTGCGTGAGCTGTCCGGCGGCAAACCGGTGGGTTTCAAGTTCTGCCTGGGCCACCCGTGGGAATTCATGGGCATTGCCAAGGCCATGCTCGAAACCGGCATCCTGCCGGACTTTATCGTGGTCGACGGCAAGGAAGGCGGTACCGGCGCCGCACCCGTGGAGTTCACCGACCACATTGGCGTGCCGCTGCGCGAGGGCCTGCTGTTCGTGCACAACACGCTGGTGGGGCTGAACCTGCGCGACAAGATCAAGCTCGGCGCCAGCGGCAAGATCGTCAGTGCCTTCGACATTGCCAGTGTGCTGGCCATCGGCGCCGACTGGGCCAATTCGGCGCGCGGCTTCATGTTCGCCATCGGCTGCATCCAGTCGCAGTCCTGTCACACCAACAAATGCCCGACCGGCGTGGCGACCCAAGACCCGCTGCGCCAACGAGCGCTGGTGGTGCCGGACAAGGCCCAGCGGGTATTCAACTTCCACCGCAACACCCTCCATGCCCTGGCGGAAATGCTCGCCGCCGCCGGGCTTGATCATCCGTCGCAGCTGTCGGCCAAGCACTTGGTGCGCCGCATGTCGGCAACCGAGATCAAATTGTTCTCGCAGTTGCATGTGTTCCTCAAGCCGGGCGAGTTGCTCACCGGCGAGGTGAACGGCGAGTTCTATTCGCGGATGTGGCAGATGGCGCGGGCGGACAGCTTTGAGCCGCATGAGGTGGCCGCTGCCTGATTCCTCCAGTAAATGCCTGCCCGGACGCCGGGCAGGCCGTCGAGACATTCGGTAATACCCAGCCTTTGCAATTGCCTACAAATACCGCCAACCTGCGCCCGCCCGACGCGCGCATACGAAAACGCCCGCGCTCGCTAATCTACATTCAACAACTTGTTCAAGAGCCCGCAGCCATGCTGAACGGACGCGACCCGCGCATCGATTTTTTTCGGGGCCTGGCGTTGATCTTCATATTCTGGGATCACGTGCCCCACAACCCCTTGGCCCATGTCACCGTGCAGAACTTCGGGTTCAGTGACGCCGCCGAAATCTTCGTCTTCCTGGCCGGCTACGCGGCGGTGCTGGCGTACGGCAAGATCCTGCAGCGCGATGGCTACTTCATTGCCTGCCTGAAAATCCTGCGCCGGGTGTGGACGCTCTACGTGGTGCATATTTTCCTGCTGGCGCTGTTGATGGGCATCGTGATTTTCGCCAACAGCCATATCGAAACCCGTGACCTGGTGCAGGAGATGGGCCTGGAGTATTTCCTCAACAATACCCAGCAGGCCCTGGTCGATGAGTTGCTGCTGCGCTTCAAACCCAACCTGACCGACCCGTTGCCGCTGTATATCGTGTTGATTCTCAGCCTGCCCCTCACGCTGCCCTTGCTGTTGCGTGTGCCGAGGGTGGCAGTGGCCATTTCTGTGACGGTCTACCTGCTGGCGCCCTGGCAGGGCTGGAACCTGCCGGCCAGCAACGGCGGGGTGTGGTATTTCAACCCGATCACCTGGCAATGCCTGTTTATCCTTGGCGGCGCAGCGGCCTTGCGTGCGGCGCGCCCGGTTGAACAGCGCCCGCTGCTGCGTCAACCGTTGTTCATCGCGGCGGCGGCTTATGTGGTGACGGCGTGCGTGATCACCCTGTCGTGGCGCTGGCCCGACGTTCACGATGCGTGGATGCCGCGCCTGATCGGCGAATGGCTGTACCCCATCAGCAAGACCGACCTGTCCCCCGTGCGCTTGCTGCACTTCCTGGCGCTGGCCTATGTCACCGCGAAATTGCTCCCCGGTGTCGGCTGGACGCAACAGTGGCTGGCACGGCAACTGGCGCGAATGGGGCGCTACTCCCTGGAAGTATTTTGCCTGGGCGTGGTCCTGGCGCCGTTGGCGGACATGGTCAACGCGCTGACCGGCGATACCTTCGTCATGCAGGTATTCACCGCGCTGGTGGGGGCCGCCGTGATGATCTTGTTTGCCGCGTGGCTGGAGTTCAATCGGCAACTGGACCAGCGCAGGGCCGCTGCGCTCCAGCCGCCGGCGGTCTAGCACAACGCTGTAGCCTCAACCGTAACCACGATGCGAAGCGAGTCGCTCTTGATCTGCTTTTGATCTCAGGCGCCCCGTTAAACCACGCTGGCCGAACGCAGGCTTGAATCCGTGGGCAACCCGGCAGGACGCCGGGTTAGCCGCACTGGGCCATGGATGGCCCATTGCGGCGGCCCACGGATTCAAGCCTGCGTTCGGGCACACCGAGCCTAGGCGAGGTGCCGAGTGGTGGGGCAAGAGCCCTTTGGTTACTTTGGGGCTTTTCCAAAGTGACCCGCCGTCAGGGCGGAACCCTAAGTGGCCGTTACCGCAGAAACGGATATGTACGCGATCTGATCCAACATCCTGATCGGCTCAGAGGCCGTCATCGGGGGCAAGCCCCCTCCCACATTTGGACCGGGATCGACACCAACATCCTGGTCGGCTCTAAGGTCGCCATCGGGAGCAAGCCCCCTCCCACATTTGAGCCAGGATCGACACAAAATCCTGGTCGGCTCTGAGGCCGCCATCGGGAGCAAGCCCCCTCCCACAGTTGGGCCAGGATCGACCCAAAATCCTGGTCGGTCCTGAGGCCGCCATCGGGGGCAAGCCCCCTCCCACAGTTGGGCCAGGATCGACCCAAAATCCTGGTCGGATCTGAGGCCGCCATCGGGGGCAAGCCCCTCCTACATTTGGACCGGGGTCGGCCCAACATCCTGGTCGGTCCTGAGGCCGCCATCGGGGGCAAGCCCCCTCCCACAGGGGATCTGCGTTAACTGATCGGCATCAGGGCAAGCCTGCTCCCCTATTTCCCGGCTCCGGTTCAGCCTAAGGGTTCAGGCTGCGGAGCGCGCCGCCGCATTGGTCGGCTGCAACTTGAACACGTAATACAGCACCGTCAACAGCACCAGAAACGCAGGCCCCACATACAACGCCACCCGTGTGTCCGGGAAGTACGCCATCAAGCCCACCACCAACAGCAAAAACGCCAGCGCCAGGTAGGAACTGACCGGGTACAGCCACATGCGGTACTGCAGACCGGCACGCTCGGCAGGGCTCAGGCCCTTACGGAATTTGAGCTGCGCCAGCAGGATCATCAGCCAGGTCCAGATCGCGCCGAAGGTGGCGATGGAGGTCACCCAGACAAACACCTGGTCGGGCACCAGGTAGTTGAGCAGCACGCCCAACAGCAAGGCGAAAATCGACAGCAGCAACGCCTTGCGTGGCACGCCATTGCTGGATGTGGTGCCGAACGCGGCCGGGGCCTGGCCATTCTGCGCCAGGCTGTAGAGCATGCGCCCGGTACTGAAGATGCCGCCGTTGCAGGATGACAACGCGGCGGTAATCACCACGAAGTTGATGATACCCGCGGCGGTCTTGATGCCCAGGCGTTCAAAGGTCATCACGAACGGGCTGCCCTGGGTGCCGATTTCATTCCACGGGTAGATCGACAGGATCACGAACAGCGCGCCCACGTAGAACAGCAGGATGCGCCAGAACACCGAACCGATGGCGCTGGGGATGGTTTTCTGCGGGTTGCGCGCTTCACCGGCGGTGAGGCCGATCATCTCCACGCCCAGGTAGGCGAACATCACCATCTGCAACGACATCAAGACGCCCTGTACGCCGTTGGGCATGAAGCCGCCATGGGCCCACAAGTTGGAAATGCCCAGCGCCACGCCGTCATTGCCGAAGCCGAAGGCAATAATGCCGACGCCGCCGATCACCATGGCAATGATGGTGACGATCTTGATCAATGCGAACCAGAATTCGAACTCACCGAACGCCTTGACCGCGATCAGGTTGATGGTGCCCATGCTGATCAGCGCCGCCAGGGCCCAGATCCAGCGCGGTGTGTCGGGGAACCAGACGCCCATGTACACCGCCACGGCAGTGATTTCCGCGACGCAGGTCACCAGCCACAGGAACCAATAGTTCCACCCGGTGAGAAAGCCCGCCAATGGGCCCAGATAATCCTGGGCATAACGGCTGAACGAACCGGCCACAGGATTGTGCACGGCCATTTCGCCGAGGGCGCGCATGATCACCAGAATGGCCAGGCCACCGATGACGTACGAGAGCATGATCGCCGGGCCGGCCATTTCGATGGCCTTGGCCGAGCCGAGAAACAGGCCGACGCCGATGCAGGCGCCGAGCGCCATCAGGCGAATATGCCGTTCACCGAGTTCGCGTTTGAGCGGGCCGCCTTGGACGGTCTCGCCAGGGGGCAGGGGTTTGCCGACAGGCATAGGGATACAACCTCATTTTGTTATTGGATTTGACCACCGAGCGTCGGCGTATCTGCAGGTAGGCAAATACACCGCCTTGACCGGGCCTGCCTCGTGGGCAAACCCGCCTGGCATGTGTCAGCGGCCAGGTCAGCGGGCATGCAGTATAAAAAGCGCGCGCCAGGGTATTTCACTCTATAAACAGGCAAATTTGGCGATATGCCCCGAGAAAAAGCGCTTGGACGGAGCAAGCACCAAGCGTCTGGAACGGCCTTCTGCGCGCAAAACGGCGCAGAGTATTGCATAACGGGCCGGGGTCCAGACACCTCGGACAAACTCGTGGCATGCGGGCCCATCGACAAACTTCGTAGATCAGACAATTCGCGTCTACGCTTCAGACAAGTCCGATCAATCTGTAGGAATGGATCAATCGACTATGGGCGCACTGTGGCAGACCGACTCGCATCAGGCTGAAGCCGACAGCCCGTCACCCGCCCCATTGCCGAAAAAATCCAGACCGCCTCGGCCATGGCGTCGACTGTTCTGGCTGATCCTGCTGCTGGCGCTGGCCGCCCTGGGGTTCGCCGCGTTACGCGAAATGCACAGCGCCCGCTGGCAGGCGCGCATGCTCAGCCAATGGGCGTCACACTTGACCTATCGCGTGGAGCCCGGTGCCAGCGATGCCATCGTGTATCCCGGTGCCGGGCCGTTCGATCGGCGCCTGGGCTACAGCGCCCTGGGCGAATTCCTGCCGCGCTTGCTCAAGCGCAACTACGTGATCCAGTCTCAGGCGCGTTTCTCCACGGCATTGATGAACTACAGCGGTCACGGCCTGTTTATCCCCTATGCAGAAAAAATCCAGGCCGGGCTGAACATCACCGATTGCCGTGCCGCGCCGTTGTACCAATTCAACTACCCGACGCAGCTTTACGCGCAGTTCAGCGATGTGCCGCCGTTGATGGTGCGCAGCCTGTTGTTCATCGAAAACCGGGCGCTGCTCGACCCCGAACCGGCCCAGGCCAACCCGGCGGTGGACTGGCCGCGTTTTGCCAAGGCCGCCTGGTCGCAGGTGGCGCGCCAGTTGCATCTGCCGGGGCAGACGGCAGGGGGCAGCACCCTGGCGACGCAGTTGGAAAAGTACCGTCATTCACCGGACGGCCTGACCCTGTCGAGCAGCGAAAAATTGCGCCAGATGCTGTCGGCCAGCGTGCGCGCCTATCAACACGGTACCGACACGCTGCCGGCCCGGCAAAATATAGTGCGCGACTACCTCAACAGCGTGCCGCTGTCGGCAGTGCCGGGCCACGGTGAAGTGCACGGCATGGCCGAGGGCTTGCGGGTGTGGTACGGCGCAGACTTCGCCCAGGTCAACCAGGCCCTGGCCGACACTACGAACACCCCGGCCGGTCTGGCGTCACGGGGTCTGGCGTTGCGCCAAGTGCTGTCGCTGATGATCGCCCAGCGCCGTCCTTCGCATTACCTGAGCAAGGGCCGCGACGAGCTCGCGCAATTGACCGACAGTCACCTGCGGCTGCTGGCGCAGGAGGGGCTGCTGGAACCTGGTTTATTGAAAGCGGCGCTGGCCAGCCAGGTCAGCTATCGCGACTGGCAGCAGCAACCGACCACGCAGAAAATCGAGGCCAACAAAGGCATCGGCATGGCCCGCAGCCGCCTGGGCGCACTGCTCGATCGCCCGCTCTACGACCTTGATCGCCTGGACCTGTCAGCCACCAGCACGCTGCAGGGCGATTTGCAGGAACAGGTCACCGCCTACCTCAAGCGCCTGGCGGACCCCGCCTACGCCCAACAGATCGGGCTGTTCGGCGAACGCCTGCTCACCCCTGCCAGCACGCCGCAGGTGCGCTACAGCTTCACCTTGTTCGAGCGCACTACCGACAGCGCCCGCGTGCGCGTGCAGACCGACAACACCGACCAACCGTTCGACATCAACGAGGGCAGCAAGCTGGAATTGGGCTCCACCGCCAAGCTGCGAGTGCTGACCACCTACCTGCAAATCATCGCCGAGCTGCATGAGCGCTATGTCAACGTCGCGCCCGCGGCCTTGAGAAAAGTCCAGATCGCCGAACAAGACCGCCTCAGTCGCTGGGCCGTGGACTACCTGCTGCAAAATCCCGGCAAACCCCTGGCGCAGATGCTCGACGCCGCCCTTGACCGCACCTATTCCGCCAGCCCCGGCGAACGCTTTTTCACCGGCGGCGGCCTGCACCGCTTCCACAACTTTCGCAACGAAGACAACGGCCGCAACCCGACCCTGCGCGACGCCCTGCGTGAGTCGATCAACCTGCCGTTTATTCGCCTGATGCGCGATCTGGTGCGCTACACCACCTACACCGGCGCCGACAACAGCGCGCAACTGCTCAAGGACGACAACGAGCCCCGTCGCCAGGAATACCTGGCGCAATTTGCCGACCGTGAAGGCACCACGTTCCTGCTCAAGTTCTGGAAGAAATACCAGAAGAAAGACACCCAGGCGCGCCTGGAAACCTTTCTCGACAGCCTGCATCCCACGGCGATCCGCCTGGCTGCGGTGCACCGTTATCTGCTGCCCGAGGCCAGCCGTGACAGCTTCAACAGTTTCGTACGCGCCCGCCTGGCCGGCACCAAGGCCCAGCAGACGCTGACCGACAAGCGTCTCGACGCGCTCTACGACAGCTACGGCCCCGGCGCCTACGACCTGCCCGACCAGGGCTATATCGCCAAAGTGCACCCGTTGGACCTGTGGTTGCTGGGCTACCTGATCAACCACCCGCAGGCGACGTTCAGCGAAATCGTCAAGGCCAGCCAGTTCGAGCGCCAGGAGGTCTACAGTTGGCTGTTCAAGAGCCGTCACCAGAGTGCGCGCGACAGCCGTATCCGCACCATGCTGGAGATCGAAGCGTTCCTGGAGATCCATCAGCGCTGGAAGGCCGTGGGTTATCCCTTCGATCATCTGGTGCCGTCCCTGGCGACCGCCATCGGCAGCTCCGGCGACCGACCCGCCGCCCTGGCCGAGTTGATGGGCATCATCCTCAACGACGGCGTGCGCCTGCCTGTATTGCGCATCGACAGCCTGCACTTTGCCGCCGGCACACCGTATGACACGCGCGTGATCAACGACCCCGGCCGCGCGCGTCGAGTGATGCCCTCTGAAGTGGCGACCGCCTTGCGCGGCGCGTTATCCCAAGTGGTGGACGCCGGCACCGCAAAACGCGTCGCCGGCAGTTTCAAACAGGCCGACGGCACACCGCTGCCCATGGGCGGCAAGACCGGCACCGGCGATAACCGCATCGAAGCCATCGGTTCGGGCGGGCGCATCCTCAGTTCCAAGGCGATCAACCGTACCGCCACGTTTGTGTTCTACATCGGCGAGCGCCATTTCGGCACGCTCACCGCATTCGTACCGGGCAGCTCGGCGCAGGGGTTCAAGTTCACCTCGGCGTTGCCGGTGCAAGTGCTCAAAGGCATGGCACCGATAGTGATGCCTTATCTGCAAGGCGAAAGCCGGAGCGCATGCCTGCCTCAATGACGCCCTGCCAGGGCGGTAACCGGCTGTTGATTACTCTTGATTAATTGATCCGAAGCGCCGGTTTGCCGGGGCCTTGCCTTGATTTTTCAAACTTATTTTCAAGCATTCGGCTGAATAGACTCGAACGTCTTTTAAAGGACTATTCAGGTTGAAAGAAATGCCCATTTTGCTCGCCCCTGCAACGCCGGACAGTTTTCAGGGCCGCCACATCGAACACCTCAAGAACGCCCTGCCCGACTGGCTGACAGGCACCAGCCCGGCGCGCATCAGCGCGCTTGAAAGCGCAACGTTGCCCACTGCGCAACCCTATGCGCATGCCATCCCCCAGGCTCACCTGCCCCTCAGGCAGGCCATCGCCGAGCATTGGCGTGCGCAAAACACACTGGACAAACGCCTGGGGGATATCAACGACCTCTACACCTTCGCCGAGCCGTTGCTCAAAGCGGCATTGTTCACTGAGTACGGCGACATCGACGTCAAAAACACCTTTGTGCGCCTCTATACCGACGCCGCCCTGGCCTGGTGGACTGTCAACGTCAAAAAAGGCGTACAGAGCAAAACCCTGTCATTACTGGACGCTGCCCTGGGTAATTTTTCCGCTACCGACCGTTTTGTCGACTTCGCCTTTCTCAGCGCACAAGACCCGCGCGGGCAACAGGACATCCTGCACTTTCCCCATCGTCGTACGGGCGTGCGCCTTGGTGCAGAGACTTTCAAGAACATCTGCCGAAACCTCGACATCGGCGCTCGTTACCAGGCCCGTCTCCGGCAGCGGCTGGGATTCGACAACCCGCCCGTTGCGGTCGTGGTGCGCGATGAGGCTATCACCACCCACAAGGCCGCCCTCAACAGCGCCGCCCATCTGGCGCAACTCAAAGGCGACCTGCGCGCCGATGCATTGACGGCCGTGCAGGGCTTGATCGAACAACGCGCCGACGTGAGGCTCGATGGCCTGCCGATCAACAGTTACAACCTGAGCCTGCTGGACTGCCAACTGACCGGCATCCTGCTGTTCATGGCACAACCGGCCAATGGCCGGGTCATTGCCTATGTACCGGGAGACCCTGAACACCCCGTCAAGGAATACCCCGACCCCACTGCATTCGTCCGAGAACTGACCCGCCAGTTGAAGGGCGGCCCCGCGCAAACCACTGGCACCTACCCGCGTTTTTTCAGCCAGTTCGTGCCTCATCAACTGCGCGGCCGGTTTTTCGCGCAGCTCAGCGCGCGACTGAGCGCAGAGGCCGACCGGCCCAACCTGCAATTTCGCCTGCAAAACATCACCGAGGATTATCAAAACCGCGCGGACGACCCGGGCACCGATAATCTGTGGCGTTACCTCTACCGTGTCCACCTGAACAAGGTCGTCAATGACGCCAGGGACATGGCGGTGTCCACCGCCTACGTCGACCACCTGGCCCGGTGGGCCTGGTGGGATAACTTGCAGCAGGCGCTGTCGGACCTGCTCAATGCCGGCCTGTTGCTGATCACACCCTTTGTGCCCCTGTTGGGAGAACTGATGCTGGCCTACACCGCCTATCAAGTGCTCGATGAGGTGTTCGAAGGCATTGTCGACTGGTCCCAGGGCCAGCGCACGGAGGCTGCGCAGCACCTGCTCGGGGTGGCGCAGAACCTGATCCAGGCGGCGCTCTTTGCCGGCGCAGGAAAACTCGGTGAAATCCTCCCACTCGCGCCTTCCTCCTTTGTCGACGGCCTGCACCCGGTGCGAATGCCCAATGGTGGAGTCAAATTATGGAACCCTGACCTGCACCCCTACGCGCGACAGGAGCATGGCCTGCCTGCCGACGCGCTGCCGTCGCCGTCGGGCCTGCATGAGCATCAAGGCAAGCACCTGCTGGCACTGCACGGCGAACACTATGAGGTGCTCCCCGACGCGGATACCGGCGAGCATCGGATCAGCCACCCGACACGCGCGGATGCCTATCGCCCGCAGGTATTTTTCAACGGCGACGGCGCGGTATTGCACGAAGGGGAGCAGCCGCAGACCTGGGACAGCACCACCCTCATGCGTCGCCTCGGGCATCGGGTCGAAGGGTTCACCGATCGGCAACTGGCACAGATGCGCCAGGCCAGCGGCACCGAAGAGGCCGCGCTGCGCGCCATGCACCTGTACCATGAGCCCATGCCGCCACTGTTGGCGGGCACCCTCAGGCGCTTTGAAGCGCAGGCTTATCCGGCCATCGCCAGCGAAAAAATTCGCAGCGGCCGGCCGCTGGCGTCGGACCCTTCATCAGACTGGTTCATACAGACGGTCACCGAGCTGGACGGCTGGCCCGCTGATAAAGCCATCGAAGTGTTCCTCAACCCTGACTTGTCCGGACGCAGCATCAAGGTGGGCAACCCGCATGCTGCGTCGGCAGATACCTTGCCCCTCAGTTTCGCGCAAATGATGTCAGGTCAACTGCCCGAACATGTCCTGGGTTTTCTCGATGAAGCGGCGACCCGCCAACTGCTGGGCGGCGACATCGCCCAAGCGCAACGGGTGCAGCACCTGCGCGATCAACTGGCCGATCACGTGTTGCGCTGGCGCCGGGATTTCGCCGACAACGTGTACCGCCAGGTGTGGGAAATGACCGACGACCCGGAGCACTTGCTGTTGCGCCACGCCTTCCCCCACCTGGATATGGCCCTGCAGACGCGCCTGCTCGGCACCGCCAGCGGCCAGGAACACCTCACCATGGCCGCGCAACGCCTGCCCTTGCGCCTGCATAACCAGGCCCGTGAACTGGACGTGGCCGCGCAATCGGTGCAGGCCTTCGAAGGGTTTTATGCCGCGCCGCCCTTACCGGTCGCCACCGAGCGGATGGCCCTGAACACCCTCAAGGTGCACAGCGACAGCTTTGCCGACCTGCGCATTCAAGTCCGCGAGCAGACGCCCACCGGGTCCTTGCGTTGTGAGACCGGCCCTGTCGACGCCACGACCCGGCGGGTTCTGGTGCCGACCGCGCGTGGCTATGACCTGTTCGATGAAGCGGGCACACGGCTGTCTTCCCACACAGACCTGTACGAGGCGATCCTCGGCGCATTGCCCGCCGATAAAGCCCTGGCGCTGGGCTACCACCCCGGCCAGGGCGTGCCCTTCAAACAATGGCTGATGGACCGGCTGGCATCACTGGCCGAACGGCGTGCGGTGCTGGCCGAGCCACCGACCTACCGCCGGGCCGACCGGCAAACCGTGCAACTGCTGGGCGGCGCCGGTGTAGGCCGCTGCGCCGAGCCCCCGGTCGAGACCTCCGCTGACCTTGCCCGGCAAACCTTGCAACTGTTGTTTCCCACACTCAATCAACAGCGCATGGAACTGTTTATCGACAGCGTTCCGCCTCGACAGCTGCGCGGTCTGCTCAATGAGCTGACCGAAGAAAAACAACGCTTGCATGTCGAGCTGCACGCCTGGAAAGCCAGCCCGACCCAGCATGCCCGAGGCAGTCGGGAGGACCGTGCGGAACGGGCCAGGAGAACGCACCTGGGCGTTGCCGTCGAACGCTGCTGGGGCGACCGATTTGCAGAACACACCGATGCCTACGGCCATGTTCAAAGCGGTGCCCGCCTGGATCTGCACGACTGGACGTTGCCGTCGCCACTGCCTCGGCTGACGGCCAACTTCGAACATACGACCGCCCTGAACCTGAGCAACACCGAATTTGGCCCGCCCCACAGTGACTTCCTCAGGCACTTCCCCACCCTGCGCAGCCTGGACCTGCACGCCAACAGACTCATGGATGTTCCGCCGGCGCTGGCGCACATGCGCTGGCTTAAAGACCTCGACTTGAGCAGCAATGACCTGACGCTCAGTCCCGACGATGTACGTACCCTGAGAAAGGTCCGCCGCCTGGAACACCTCGACCTGAGCAACAACCCGCTGGTACTCACACCCGATATCAGCCTGATGCCTAACCTGCGCCACTTGGGCTTGAGCCGCACGGCAATCACCCAGTGGCCGGGCGGACTGTTTGCTCACCCTCGCGCCGACGATTTTGTGCTCGATCTGCGCGCCAACCCCATCGACGCGCTACCGGATGCCACCGCCGGTACACCCAACGCCCGGGTGATTGCCCGCACGCGCCTGGACCGAAACGCCCTGACGGCCCAGGCGCTTACCCACTACGAACACTACCGGACCGCCGCCGGACTGGACCCCAACCGCACCTATGAACCCATAGGCAACAGCGGCCCCTGGCTGCTGGAGGCTGACGCGCAAACCCGACCCATCGCCGAGCAGGTGTGGAACGCGGTCGAACGGGAAAACGGCTCCCAGGGCTTTTTCGAAGTGATCCGCTACCTTGAGCCTCCCGAGTTTGTTGAACAGGCCGAGGACCGCCTGCGCTATGAAGACAATCGCCGGGCCATGACGCAAAGGCTCTGGCGGCTGGTACGCGCCGCCCATGAAGACACCCCGTTGCGCGAACGCCTGTTCAAGATGTCCGGTTTCCCTGGCCTGTGCGACGACGCCGGCGCGCAGATTTTCAATGAGATGGGGATCGAGGTCATGGCCAGCGAAGCCGTGCGTTACTCACAAGACGCCGCCGAATGCGAAGACAAACTCGTCACCCTGGCCAAGGGCGGCGCCCGCCTCAAGCTGTTGGGCAAGGTGGTGGGCGAAGACATTGCCCAACGCGTAAGACCGGTGGCCGAAGGCGGGCTGGGCCAACGGTTCAGGTCCGACATGCGCGATGGCGTGCCCGGAGAGGTCGACGAAGTGGACGTGCACCTTGCCTACCAGACCGACCTGGCGACCAGGCTGGATTTGCCCTGGATATCCAACCACATGCTGTACCGCACAACGGCCAACGTCAGCGAGGAGCAGATCAACCAGGCCTACACCCGGGTGCTGGCGCTGGGCGAAGGCGACGGGCTCGTCAATCAAATGTTGCTGGAGCCCTATTGGGAACAGTACCTGCGCGACAGCCACGATCAGGCCTACCGCGACAATGAACAGCTGTACTCCACACGCTTCCTGCAACTCGATGACTTGCAGACCGCGCAGGCACAGTGGGCGCGATCTGACACCCTGACATCGGCACAAAAAGCAGTCCTGCGCGACACATTGCGCACTCTGGGCGAAGCGCTCCAACTCCCGGACAGTGTGGTATTTGCCGACGCGCCCATGTCCGATGACGTGTACAACGGGCTGCTCAACGATCTGGGATACAAGGAAAAGGAATGCTTACGCCAACTGACACGTCAGGCCCTCGCCCGTGACACGGGGCGCCGCAACCGCGCGTCGTGAGTGGGTACAACGCGGGCCTGGCCGCTTGAACCCTGACCCGCACCTTCAATAGTTACCGCCGCGCTCACTCGCCCTCGCCGCATGCTGATGGATCATTCCATCAGCATGAGGACAGTGCCAATGAGCACACCGACGCCCCCTTCGCCCTCACCCAAGCTTCAAGAAATACACACCCAGCTGCTTGAAATCGACCCGCAGTTGCGCACTCAAACCCGGCAGCCTGCCGTGTTACCCCCTGAACTGCTTGCGCTGGAAAAGCTCAATACCACCCTGATCAGCGCCAACAACGTCCTGCTGGAGAGGTCACGCAGTTTGTTTGGGGCATTGACGCAGGCGGACCTCACCCAAGCCGCCGGAAAAACACTGCTCGCCCAGCTCAAAACCGACCTGAACACACACCTGCGAGGCCTTGACGAAGCCAGCACAGTCAGTGGTCTGGGCCGCAAGAGCTATCTCGCCCAGACGGCAGGTCTTGGCGCGCTGGAGCAGCAGGCCAGGCTTGATGTGCGCGATTACCTGCTGGCCCCGGCAGAACAACGCATGGTTGAAGACTGCTCCCGGGGCGCGGATTATCGGCCGGGGATGTACTCGCTCAACTTCAGCTACCAGGACAAAACCGTGGAGTTTGCCGGGGCCTTTGTGCTTACGCGCAAATCCAGCCCGGTTGTGGATAACCTGACCTCGGGAGAGGACCTCGGCCAGGTGCTGTTGTTCACCCCAAACCGAGGCCTGGAGTCCTTCGATTCGCTGGCGCAACTCGACCAGCGACTCAAGCCGACGCTAGCGTTGCCGGCAGGCCACGAGGAGTTCTGCCAACACCTGCCGGTGCGTTATCAGGCGCTGGACGTCGACGATATCTGGCCACTGCAATTGCTGCCCATCAGCGGCGAGCCCTTGTTCGAACATACCTACAACGCGATCATCGACAAGCGCAGCCAGGACATCGAACGGGCATTGAGCCTGGTCGGAAACCCGCTGCACGAGGCAACGCTGCTCCAGTCGGCACTGGACGACGCGGTGAAGGCCGCACTGCCGGATTTGTCCTCGCGCCTGGCGTTCAGGCGCCAACGACTGCTGGAGCGCAGCGTGTACAACGGCCTGCCGGACTGGTATCGCCACGCGGCTGCGACGGACCAGCAAACCCTGAGTCGTTGCCTGCAGGATTACAATCAGGCCCGGGCGACCTATATCGAGCTGCTGGGGCCTGCCGCTTCGCCTCAGGCGCTGGCGCATTTCCAGCTGACCGAGTACCTGGACGAAGCGCTGGAAATCCACGACCTGAACCCGCTCCACCTGAACATCACCACCCGACGCCATGTCGCCCATGTCGGCACCTATGAGCAAACGCGCAGTCTGGCGCAATTAAGCCATGACGGGCTGCATGCGGGCGACGAGCTGCCCGGCTCTGATTTTTTGACCAACACCACCCTGACGTACGCGGGGGCGGCACTGCAAGGCGAGCATGCCGTGCTGAATGCGCAGAGCCTGCTCGAGATACTCCGCGAATCCGGCCTGCAACCGCGCCTGGACTTCGCCGCGCTGCAAAAACAAATGCAGACCGAAACCCGCTTCAGACAGGCGACTCGCGACCTGTTTGATCATCGCCTGGTGCTGCTGGCCTTTATCGCCCGCTTGCGAGGCGACCTGAGCCACGCGGACCATGCCTTGTTCGACACCTTGCGCGCCGGTACCAACCCGCTCCTGTGCGCACGCACCGTGCTGTTGCACGGCGCGCAACTCAAAGACCTGTGGCTATTGCGCGAGGTGGACGCCACCGGCCAAGTCCGGCGCTTGTTGCTGTGCACCCCGAACTCGCCGCGCGAGCGACAGTTCCAGGCATTCGCCACCGAGCGCGAATGCCAGGCGCATATCATCAGTTGGGCTGATGACCACACCCGGTCAGAGGGGCGCACCCTGCGCGACTACCTGTTGGAGCAATGCCCGCTGCGATTTCGGCCGAAGATGGGCACGTTCCTGGCAGGTCTGGGCTTCAAGCCCGACGCAAGGGAACACGAAGAGGTGACATTCGGCCCTGTGTGCTCGCACACGGTATGCCTGGACGCCATGGTCGTGCATTCGCAAAGCGCAGCGCAGGACGATTACGACTACAGCACCCCGCTCTGGTATCGCTCGGCCCAGCCGCCAGACCGAACCCGTTTGACCCGCCTTGCCGACGATGCCGCAGGTGCCTTGAGCACCTATGACGCCATGCCCGATTCGCACGCCAACTTCATCACCTTCGATGCCTATCTGCACGCCAAGGCCACACTCAGCCTGAACACGCTGCTGGGCCGTCCTCAGAATGATGTCGACCCTGACAGCGTGTTCGTGTCGGCGCCCTGGCCACTGCTGGGCGGCAAGCCGAAGCCCATTACCTATACGAGGCTGTACCGCGACGGTTACACGGACAACGTCGGCTTCATCGATCCGAAATTCTCTACCTCGGCCACGTTCAGCGGGCCGGCGGGCGTCGACCTGAGCCGCCTGACCCCGCAGAACGTGTCAAGGTCGGTGACCGGTGTCTGGATCGGTCGACGCTACACCGACGAAGTGCGCGCCAAATTGCAAAGCGCGAACAGCCCCGGATATGCCAGACGGCGCGACGCCACGCTGGCCATCACACAACTGCAGATGAAATACGCGGCGCTCGACTGCTGCCTGCGTGGCCATATCGCCCGGCTCGACCTGACCTGGCTGGAGCGAGCCATCGACGGCCTTGGCGACACGGCGGCTGCGACTCGCTCCACTTATCAGGTACACCGCCTGACGATTGACGGCGATTGGGTAATGGGCAACTACCTGTTCAGCCATGCAAACAACCCGGTGTTGCTCTACACCCCCAACGCACCCGACGGCATCGGCTTTCGTGAGGCGAAGCTGTTCAACTACTGGCTGAAAAAAGTCAACGGTGTGTCGGCTTACCTGCACGGTCGGGTGCCGGTCCAATCCCAGGCGCGGATCACCACGTTCCTGACGACTGCCCGCGATGGACTGCCCGAAACGATTGACCGCACCACCCCCAGCCTGGCGCGCTATGACAGGACAACGCCTGACACCACCCTGACCGACCTGCGCAACGATGTCTACAACAGGGTGCTGCAACGAAAAATAGACGATGTGACTGCCACCACGGTCAATCGCACAGAGATGATCATGGGGATTGTCTGGACGTGCGTCGAACTGGTCACCACCATCGCCACCATTCCATTCCCCGTGTTGAGCCTGGGCCTGGGTGGCTTGTTGGCCTTCAAGGACGCGATGCTCGCCATCACCGCCTACCAACAGGGCGACATGGCCGGCGCCTTGAAACACTTCATCGGCTACCTGGCCAATGTGGGCGGTGCTGTGTTGTTTGACGTTCGCCAGGCCCTTAAAGGCCCCTTCAATACATTGTCGATCAGACCGGTGACCAAAGCGCTGACACAGTCCACGCTGATCAATGATATCGACCCCGGTATTGCTGCCGGCATGAAACCCGTGATGTTCGATACCCATCAGTACTGGGTCAAAAACACACCGGATTCTCTGGGGCGGTATCTGCTGTTTCGCCATGACCCCGTCACCGAGCAAATGCAGTCGACTGCACGCCTGGTCAACCAGAACGCCGATGGCCATTGGGTTCGTTCCGGGGTTGCGGGAGGTGGCCGTAGAAAGACCTATACGCTACTCCAGGAGGAGGCCAACCAGTCCCTGGCGCGCTATGAAATTGCACCCGAGCAAGGCAAGTACTTCAGATCAGCGCTCAACCTTGAGTACGTGCGCACCATCACCAGTCATCCGGATGACACCATTGCGCAGGGCGCACGTGAAGGGGCCTATCTGGATTTGAAGCCTCTACGTGACAGCTACCGCAATCAGGTGAAACACCTGACTGAAGATACGCAGGCACTTTACGCCTCGCCTCCAGCACGCCCGGACCGCACCGGCTTGCCGGTACTGGCACCCGACTCCAGCCCGTCTACCGTACTGGCCGGCCTGTTCCCACTCAAGAAGCGGCTGATCATTGGCGCCTCCAACACCAGCGTTGCCAGCAAGCAGTTACTGATCGAAAACCTGCCGGCCCTGGCAGCGCAAGGACTCAAGCGCTTGCACATCGAAAACCTGCCGGCTGACGTTTTCCGCACCAAACTCAAAATCATCAATGGCGAAACCAAGGGCAACCTTGCGTACGCCTTGAAAAAGGTCGGCGACCATCTGGCGCGCGTCGATGCGAGTTTGGGCTGGGGCGCGGATGCGCCGTTTACCTTCCGTAAACTGATGCTCGAAGCCCACAGGCACAAGGTCGCAATCGACGGCGTGGACGCCTCGAGTTCTTATCATCTGGAACACGCGCTGGAGCTGTCTGACAAAGAGCGGTTTATCCCGCGCAACAGCCAGCTCAGAAATTTCTATTCCCACAAAGCCCTCGCGCAAAACGATCCCGATGATGGCTGGATCGCCCTGGTAGATCACAGTCGCATAGGCAGTACCGACGAGGTGCCGGGCCTGGCTGACTTGCAGAATGTCATTGCCTTGCGTGTGGATGATGCTACCCCTGGCCAGGCAGTGGGCCTCCTGCCTGATACATCCGCCGCCGCGCTGTCGCGGGGTGATTACAGGCTGACAATGGCCACAACCGCCCAAACCTTGCCGACGGCCGGCCCCTCAAGAGCGGTACCGGGCCCCCCATCACCGTCTCATTACCATGAGTTTGATCTGCCCGCGTCGTTCAAACCGGACCTGGACGAGATGGTGCATAGGCATGACAGCTTTGACCCCATCTACGGGCCTCGAACGGGAGACCCGTACCATCCGGCGCACCAGGCGTTCAAGCAAACACGCAGTCGCCTGGATGAAACCGCCAAACAGGCGTTGGCCGCCTACACGCCACTGCCACGCCCGGATTTCGCCGACCTTGCCACGGCGACCAGCGAGGAGGCGTTCATCACGCAGTTGTTTAAAAAGATACGGGGACTGGTTATCGGCGAGTCCCATCTTGATACCTACAGCAAACGGTTCCTGATCAAACACATGAAGCTGTTGAAGCAGGAGGGCGTGGAGACCTTGTACCTGGAGCACCTGCTCACCGATCTGCATCAGGCAGAGCTGGAGGATTTCTTGCGCATCAGCGAAATGCCGAAAAACCTCAAACGCTACCTGAGCGCGCAGGATGCCGGCCATATGCGCGGTTATACCGGGCCCGACACTTACACCAATGTGGTCAAAGCCGCGAACAAGGCGGGCATTCGGGTGCGGGCGCTCGACTGCACAGCCAGCTATCACGTCAAGCGCATGTACGGGGACAAGGCCCGCATGAACCTGTTCAGCTATTTCGCCAATGAGGTGATCAAGGCTGACCAACTGGCACAGGGCCCGCATCGATGGGTCGCGCTCATCGGGGATGCCCACTGTGACCTGCACCTGGGTGTCCCGGGCATTGCCCAATTGCAGGATGGCGTCAGCTTGAGGATACGCGATGTCCACCCCACCCAGGCATTGCCGCTGCAGCGGGGCGGATGGGAGTTCGTCGAAGGTCAGATCGGCTCCCCCGGAACAAAAACCCTGCGCAGTGACTTCACGTTGCACGTCGGTATTGCCGGTAAGCCCATGCCGTTTCCCAAGGCGGTGCCGGACCGCGCATGGCTGAGAAACGTCGACGAGTTCCTGATCGAGCAGCCTTCAGCCGCCCACGCCAATGTGCTCCACCGTTCCGAGAGCGGAGCGATTGTGTCCACCCCCATTCAAATTAACGATACCGGGGAATTTTTTGTCGAGCGTTGGCCGCAGTTGCAAGGCAGGTCCTATACGACCCTGGAAAACCTGGCGGCGCAGCTTAAGGCGGAGGTGAACCTGTCACCTGCCTCCAGGGCGGCCCGGCCAAGCGAGCTACTGCGACAGGTGAAGGGGACGTTGCCTGCCTTCTGATCGCTAGCCGACGCCTGTCGGCTGAAGCACCACTCAATGTCAACTTTTCACGTTTATTCCTGCCCGGCCCAAGTGCCGGGCAGCCCTTGACTGTTCCTTAAAAAGGCAACCTGACCATGCTATTGGAGTCTCCTTATCAACACGCTGCACGCCATGCAGAAACGGGTATTCACTTTGACTTGATCAAGCGTGCACTCCCCGCTTGGCTCAGCTCGACAACGCTGGCCCGCGTTCGCGCGGTGCAGGCCGCGAGCCCCTGCGTCTACACACGAATCACGTCTATCGACAGGCCCCTGAACACGGCTTCGACAGAGGCCATGGCCGAGCATTGGACAGCCCGGAACACGCTGGATGAAACATTCAAATACGTAAAAGACGTTTATACATTCGCTGAACCCCTGCTCAAAAAAGCCTTACGTGAATACGGCAACATTGATGTAAAAAACACCTTTATTCGTCTTTATGCCCCCGCTAAAAACAGCTGGTGGGCCATTGGCGTGCGCAAAGGCGTGACCAGCCGGACCGTATCGTTACTGGACGCAGCCCTGCATAATTTTTCTGCCGGCGAGCAATTTGCCGACTTTGCGTTCTTGTCCAGGGCGGACGCTCAAGGCCAGCAGAACATTCTCCAGCTCACCTCGCGCATCAACGGCCAGGCCTTGACCGCACTGGGCTTCAAAGACCTGTGCCGCAGCCTGAATATCGGCCTGCAATACCAGACGCGATTATTGAAAGTTTTGGGGTTCAACAATCAGGTGCAGGCCGATAAATTACGCCGCAGGGTGATTGCCTGCGATAAGGCGGCGCTGAAAAACGCCGCCTGTATCGCCCTGTCGCAAGGGCATATCCAAGACGATGCCCGGCAATTGCTCTTGGATATCGCCGAGGGCAAGCCGGCCCCGGCCCTGGGTGGCATTGCGGTGCAGTACTACAACCTGAGCCTGCTGGATGCCCAACTGAGCGGTATTGTGCTGATTGCCGCGCCACAAGGTCGCGACAAACACATCGAGCGCTTGCTGGCCTTCATCCCCGAAGACCCCGAGCACCCGTTGAAGGAGTACGCCTCGCCGGTCGAGTTCATGAACGAACTGACACGCCAACTGCGCGACAGCACCGCGACCCTCGATGAAAAGGGCCAGGCACTCTCCAAAGCCACCTACCGGCAATTCTTCAGTCAATTTGTGGACCATAAACAACGCGGATATTTTTTCGCCGAGCTGCAAAACCGCCTGTTCAAGGTGCAATGGCATCAGAAGAAACGCACCGACAGCGGCCCCAGCTGGCAAACCATCCCGGTTGACACGCCGCAGTTGCATTTCAGCGTGCAAAACATCTTTGACGATTACCAGAACCGCCCTCCGGCCGGCCATTCCGAACCCGATACGCTGTGGCATTACCTGTACCGGGTCAAACTCAACAAGATCGTCAACGATACCCGGGAAATTGCCATCACCACCGCCTATGCAGACCTGATGGCCCGCTGGGCCTGGTGGGACAACCTGGGCAAGATGCTCTCGGACATCCTTAATGCCGCGCTACTGGTGGTCACGCCATTCGTACCGTTCCTGGGGGAGTTGATGCTCGCCTACACCGCCTACCAGGTGGCCAACGAGGTATTCGAAGGCATCGTTGACTGGGCACAGGGTGACGGGCTGCAAGCGATTGCTCACGCCATGGAGGTGGCTCAGGCGGTGGTGCAACTGGGGGTTTGGGCGGGGGCCGGCGCGGTAGGCCAGACGCTTGCACTCACGCCGTCGCCCTTCGTCGAAGGGTTGCACCCGGTGGAACTTGCCGGCGGCGAAAAACGCTTGTGGAACCCGGACCTTTCGCCGTACCAGCAAAGCATCAGCCTGCCCAAAGGCACCCTGCCTGACGCACAAGGCTTATATCAGCATGCTCAAAAACACTGGCTGGCACACGCAGACAACCACTATCAGATCGAACACGACCCCCAACTGCCTCACCAGCGCATCGTGCATCCCCGCCGTCCACACGCCTATCAACCGAAGATACGCTTCAATGGCAGCGGTGCCTGGGTGCATGAAGGTGAACAACCCCGCAGTTGGGACGATCACACGCTGATGCGCCGGATCAGTCCCGCCACCCAGGCGCTGAGTACCGAGCAGCTCGAGCAGATCCGGGTCATCAGTGGCAGCGAGCCGGACCATCTGCGCCACATGTACGTGCGCAACCGACCCTCCGCACCGCTGTTGGCCGACAGCCTTGAACGCTTTCAAGCAGGCCGGTTTGCCGAAGAATCAGCCCGCAGGATGCGCACAGGCCAAACACTCGAGCCGTATTCCTATTGGTTCGAACAGGCCGTCACAGAACTCCCCGGCTGGCCGCCAGACAAAGCCCTGGAGGTATTTCACAACAGCGACCTGAGCGGCGAGTCGCGTAAATATGGCAACGCCGACGCCGCACCGGCAGATACCTTGACCATCAGCCTGGCCGACGTAATGGCTGCCAGGCTGCCGGAGCGCGTGCTGGATTTTTTCGACGAACAACAGATCACTACGTTACTGGGCGACAGCTTGCCCCCGGCCGAACAGGTGCAGGCGTTGCGCAATCGACTGGCGGACTACGTCGACGGCTTTGGCGGTCATATCGCCAACAGCCATTATCAATTGGGCCAAGTCAGCAGCGACCCGCACGTGGCCCTGCTGCGCCAGAGCGCTCCCGAGCTGCCAGTGAGCTGTGCCAACGCCCTGCTCAGGCAGGCTTGGCCGCAAGAGTCCACGGTGATGACGCACGAGCAGCGCCTGCCCTTGCGTCTCAAAAGCCTGGCACGCGAGCTGGACGTCGACAGCCAGGCCTGCCGCGCTGTCGAAGGGCTCTACCCGCATCATCAACCCTCGGTGCAAAGCGAACGGTTGGTGCTCAACACCTTGCGTCTGCACAGCGATGCGTTCGCCAACCTGAAAGTCGACCTGCGCAACGGCAGCCCCGGCGGCCCTTTACGCTGCAGCGTCGGCGATGCCAATGCGCCCCAGACCCGCACCCTGGTGCGCAGCACAGACGGGCACTATGCGGTGTTCGACGCCGATGCCAAGCCGCTGACCGCTGCCGCCACGCTGTACGAGTCCCTGCTCTGGACCCTGGCACAGGACCCGCAACGCGCGCCTCTCTTCGCCGTCGGCGAAGGTGAGCAACTGCGCCAATGGGTGATCGAACGCAATCAGACGCCCGCCGAGCGGCGCCTGGCCCTGGCCGACCCCACCGTGAGCAGGCGACCTGCGCCCGAGACCGAAGTGCTGCTGGGCGGCGGTGCCTCGTGCAAAATGTCCCGCGTCGACAGCTATGACATGCAGCCCAAAACCATTGAAGAGCGCATCAAGCTGTTACTTCCCGCAATGAGCAAAGACAGCGTTCGACGCCTGTCTATCACGCTGGGCACAGCCGAAGGCGAGCAAACGCTGACGCAGATGGAGTCGCAAAAACAGCAGCTGTTCCATCAGCTCGATACCTACATAAAAAGCCCGACGCGCTGGGAAAGCACCCTGCTGGAACCGCAAGTGCGCAAGCGTCGAGCGGAAGTCGCGACCCGCCTCTATGACGGCTGGAGCAATGGCCTGACGGTGCATCTGGACGACAGCTTCGAACACCGCGGCGGTATCGCCCTGGACTTGTTCAACACCCCCCTGCCCGACGACCTGCCCACCCTCAATGTGCCACTGAACCACATCAGCGACCTGGACCTGCGCGGTTGTGAATTTTCCGATAGCCATGCCGCCTTTCTCGACAATTTCCCGCATCTGCGCGACCTCGACCTGAGTCGCAACACACTCACCAGGCTGCCTGAGACCCTCGGCAAGCTCAAACGCCTGCGCCGTTTGTACCTGGAAGGAAATGCCATCGTGCTGGATGAGGCGGCCATGTCGACACTCGCCCGGCTCAAGCGCCTCAAACAGCTTGAAATGGCCGGTAACCCGCTGGGGCAGGCACCGGACATCCGCCAGATGCCGGCCCTGACCCTGCTGAACCTGCGCGATACACAGATAAACGACTGGCCCGCCGGGCTCATCGGCCAATCCCGCGCGCGCGGATTCCAACTGGACCTGAGCGAGAACCCGATCACCCGGTTGCCCCATGTCGCCCCAGGCTCGGATGATGCCGACATCATCGCCCGCACACGGCTGGACCAAAGCAGGCTCACCTCGGACTTTCAGGACTTGCTCGCCGAATACCGCGAGTCAGTGGGGTTGGACGCGCTGCGCACCTATGCGCCCAAAGGCCAGAGCGAACCCTGGCTGACCTACATCAAGCCGGCAGAGCGCGAGCGCCATCGGCAACTGTGGGAGGAGATTGAAAAGGAACCGGGCTCCCAGGGCCTGTTTGAAGTGATCGGATCGCTTGAGGAACCCGATGAGTTTCAAGCCGAGGAGGACCGCCTGGCCTACCAGAGCAATCGGCCGGAATTGAGCCAGCGGGTGTGGCGCCTGCTGCGGGCGGTCGAAACCGACAGCGACCTGCGCGAACGCGTGTTCAAGGATACCCGCTACCCCGGACTGTGCCCCGACGCGGGCGCGTTGATCTTTCAGAAGCTGGGGGTCGAAGTGCTTGCCAGTGAAGCCCATCGCACCAGCACATCACCAGAGGAACTTGAAGCCAGGCTGGTGGTGCTGGCCCGCGGCGCCGCGCGCGACGCGTATATGGGCAAAGCCATCGGCGAAGATATCGCCCACCGCCTCAAGCCCAAAGACCAGGGCGGGCTGGGGCAACGGCTATGGTCGCAGGTCATCGACGGCGAGCATGGCGAGGTCGACGAAGCGGGCATTCATCTGGCCTATCGCAGCAGCCTGGCGGACCGACTGGACCTGCCCTGGCTCTCGTCGCATATGACTTACCGCACACTGGCTGACGTGACCCCCGCACAGATCGACAAGGTCGCCGCAGCGGTCGAAAGGCTCGAAGAAGGTGACGGACTGGTCAATCAGATGCTGCTGGACAAAGGTTGGGAGCGTTACCTTGAGCAGCACCACCCCACCGCCAAATGGAACAATGACACCGCCTTTGACCGCAAGTACCTCCAGCTCGATGAACTACAGGCACTGCAAGCGCAATACGCTCAGTCGCAGGACCTGCCGCAGACCGATCGGCAAGCCCTGCAGGCGAAACTGCGCGACCTGGCGCAGGCGCTGGAACTGGATGAAGCCGGCGTATTATCCGGCAACCCGATGAGTGCGGCGCAGTACGATACAACCCTGAACGAGCTGGGATACCGTCACAATCAGTGGCTGCGAGACCTGACCCGCGCCGCGCTGAACCGGGCAGGCGCACGCAAGAACCGCACTTGACGGAATCGAAGGCTCAGGGCGCCAGAAAGTCGAACATCAGGTGCACCGTGCCGTAGTAGGCACCGCCCTGGTAGCCCCCCTCGGGCTCGATCGGAGCAATCTCCAGCTCGACGCGCCGGCCCATGCCCGCCTCGTCAGCGCTGAGTACCCGGGTCGAGTCCAGGGTCAGGGGCACCCGGTTGAACAGCACGCGCAAATCAATACGGTCGCGGCCGCTCAACAAATAGGGCGTGTCCCCTAGGCGCGCGGCCACGCCGCCATTGAGGTTCTTCACGTCGAAGTTCTTGCGCAGGCGTCCGAGCCTGGAGGTGGCCAGGTCCCATGCCAGTACCTGGTCCTGCCCCATCCAGTCGGGTTCGGAGGGCAACACATAGGCCTCATGAACAGGGATAGTCACCGACACCTCAAAACTGTGGCGCTCCTGAAACGCCTGTGCCGGCCCGCCGATGAACAACGTTGCGACCAACCCCGCCCATACCGTCAGTTGCTTGAACATTGTCATCACCCGTTGCTGTTGACCGTCATCGGTTTTTTGTCGCGGCCTTCAATCATCTGGAAGCGGTACTCGCGGCCAGGTTTCTTCTCCAGCGTCCACTGACGGCCCGGCAGGATGTGGTGCTTGGTGGTGGCTTCGCAGTCGGTTTTTTTCGCCACCGAACAGTCCCGGAATTCGTCGAGCACCACCACACTGTTTCCGGCATTGCGCAGGGTGTACTGGCTGGCTGTCTCGACAACCTTCGTATCGAAGCGGGTGTCCTTGGGTCGCACGAAAAACACGGTGCCGTAGCCGGCCATGATGTTGACCCCGGCCGCCAAGTTCTTTCTGTACGCGTCACGCTCGACGTCGGTGACGGCAAAGTCGTCGTCCTTTTCCGGTATTACCGGGATGAAGCGCACCCGGAAGTAACGCTCTTTGTCGCGCTGGCCCATGTACAGCAGACGGGTGCCCTGGCGCCCGCCCGCCGGGACGATCAGCCGCGCCGGGCTGGCCATCAGACCGTCGCGGCTGGTGGCGCCACCCTTGTCATCGGCCAGGGAGGCGATCGGGATTTCCCTGGACGTGCCGTCGGCGCTGTAGACGATCTCCAGCACATTGACCTTGATAAAGGCGGTGCTGGTGCCCCCATTGAACACCCGCTTGAGGTAAGAACTGCGGTCACCTTCCAGGTAGTCGTACACCACGCCGACATTGATCGCCGGCCCGGCCTGTGCCGCCCACGACATCAGCAACAGCCCAGCCACTAACACTGCATGTTTCATGTTTGCTTACGCCTCATTGATTGAACGCGGCTCACCGCCCGCTGCGGCAGCCGATATGCGGGCAATGCCCGCTAGACTTCCGAATCCCAGATCACCGTGGCCACGCCGGAATAGGTACTGCCGGGTTTCTTGAGCATGTCGGCGACATCATCCCTGGCCACTTCGAAATGCAACTTGCCCTCGCGGTTGTTCACGTATTGCGTTGGCTGGAACAGTTCGGTGCCCACGCCGTCGAGGCGCAGGGGCAGCTTGTTGACGCCTTGGTCGTGCTGGTCACGCAAGCCATAGGGCAGGCTCACGGCCACTTGCAGCGGCACTTCGTCACCGTCGCTGTTGCGCAGGCCGCAGGTGTTGCCGATGACCAGGCCACACTCAAGGGTCATCTTGAAACGTGAGCTGGCGGAAATCGCAAAGGTCTGGTCGCGCCACAATCGCGACGGGCGCCGCCCCTGGTTGAGCCAGGCTTGCCAGCCGCCCTCGGGGAGCAGCTCGACGCGATTGGCGCCGGCCGGCAGGTCGACCTTGAGCACGTGTTCCACCGACAGGATGAAATTGAAGGTCAGGGCCGTTTCGTCGGGGATCATGGCGTTGCCGAAATCCATATCACCGCCCGGCCCCATGGTGTAGGTGATGGAGCCTTCATAGGTACCGGCGTCCATGCCCAACGGGTTTGGCGTCTTGAGTTCATAACCGTACTCAAGCGAGCTGTAGCTCAACCGCGGAATCTCCACACCGTTGGTGACGCTGCAGGCGCCGGCGTTCTCCGGGACGATCCAGAAAAACAACGCGAACGCGGCTCCTGCCGCAATGTAATTGATCGGCATACACGGTGCGGGCGCCCCTCGCCAATAAGTGCTCCAACCCACACCTGGCGTCGCCCAGCCGGACACGCCCGGAGGGTAGGAAACATTCCACCGGCCACCGATACCGGCAATACGCATCTGCACCGTCTCCGTGCGACCGGTAACGGCGTGTTTCACTTGCAGGTCGCGAAAGGCCGACGGCACCTTGAAATAAGCACTCTGGCGTGGATCCTCGGGGAACGCCGGTATTGGCCCATTGGAATAGGCCCGGAACGCAGTGTTACGAATACTGAAGGTATTGACCGCCTCGCACTTGGCTGGAACGTGCCAGGGACATAAGCCACTTTGCGGCGTGGTGTTGACGAATTTGTTGTTCGTCGGGTTGGCCGGATCGGGGCGAAACACCGCCGTGATCTGCTCGACAATAGCCAGCGCCGGCAGGCTGTAAGCGCCTAGAGCCAGCGCTAACGCACACAGGCCCAGGCGTTTTTTGGTTGCGGTAATCAAGGTCATGAACTCCAGTTTCAACCGCCGTCAACCGGCGGTTTCGGCGTGATAGGTCGCTTCGGCCAAGGTGTCCGGCGTGCAGCGCAAGTCACCAATCATCAACACGTCGTTTTCGTTCGGCGCATTGCTTGGGTCCAAACGAAACTGGCAAAGCAGCTGGTTTTGGTAGCGCACTTGCAAGGTGGGCGCGCTGGAACTCATTTCCATCGAGAAAAATCCGTCCACCTCGCTGACCCCACGGCTGGCGTGATTGATCACGTGATGCCCCTTGAGCGGTGCTCCGCGCTCGTCCAGCAACCGCCCAAGCACAGTGACGGTTTTCATCACGGTGATTTTTCGATAGTCCACACCGCCTTTGTTCAGGTGATAGCTGGCGCGGGTTGGTTGAATATTGGCCGCCGGCGGGTGGTTGCCTTCAAAGTCGAAACTCACGCTGCTGCTCTTGTAGGCCGAGACCGGCACGTAGTTGCGCCCCGGCCGCAGGATCGCACCGCCACCACCGAGGTCGTCGGCGCGCAGTTCGATTGCGTCAAGGTCGGTTTCAACGTCGATGATCATCCCCGCACCGTTACCCTGGTACTGGCTGCTCAGCAACATCTTGCCGGCACCGGCAACGAAGGTGCTGTTGAGGTTCAAGCCACCACTGAGGTCACCGTTGAAGGAGCTGCGCTGCACAAAGCCGTCACCGCTGACCGCGCTGGTATTGAAGCTGGCCATGCCCGACAGGCCAACGCCGTAGGTATCGGTGATGGCGGTCGCGGAGACGCTTTGCAGCATGTGGTCGGTGAGGTCCTGGCGCACCGTCACCGAGGCATTGTTGTCGCGCCCGCCGTCTCGGGCCGTGCGGGTGCCGATGCTGCCGGAAATCTGCCGGCCTTCAGTGCCCAGGTTGACACTCACGCTCACATCCACGCCACGATTGCGCGCGTCGTTGGTGCCGGCGCTGCCGGGCCGGTCGAACACCGAGAATCGCCAGTTGGCGTCGCTGCCGAACAGGTTGTCGTGGCGACTCCAGCCCAGGTCCAGCCCGGCCCCCTCGATATTGCCCTCACTGTGGGACAGGCGCATGTTCAGGGTGTTTTTCGCGTCGAGCCGGTGGTTGACCGACAACGCGGTGTTGCTGGCCTCGCCCACGAAGGTATTGCGGCGCAGGCGCGTACCATCCGGTAGGGTTTCGTACGTGTCACGGGTGTCCAGCCAGCTGCGGTTATGGCTGAACACCAGGTTGGTCGAGCCCAGGGTGTAGAGCCCTTGCAGGTCCAGGCCGGTGCCATGTTCCTGGGTCTGGTACAGGTTGGCATAGACGCTGGTGTTGTTGGCCACCGTCCAGTCCATCGACCCGCCGTATTGCAGCTGCTCGCGCACCTGGCGGGCCGACAGGCCGAGGATCACGCGCGGGTGCACCAGGTAATTGAGCGACGCTCCGGCCGTCACCGCGCCCGAGGCCTGCTCATCCCAGTTGCTGAGGAGCTTGGTCTCGCGTCCGGCAAATACGTTGTAGCGCCAGCGGTCTTCGGCGTTGCGCCAGTTGCTGGGTTTGTACACCAGTTCCTGGGTGGTGCTGGTCGTCAGGCCGTCCTCCACCAGGCGCACTTCAACCTCATAGATGCCGCCGGGCAGTGGCCGGGTATCCAGGGTTTGCAGCCCGGCCGCCACGGCCTGGGTGTTGATCAACAAGCCGTTGCGGTAGATCTCAACCGCTGCCTGGCGGTTGGCGGTTACGTAGATCGGATACACGCTGGGTTTGGAGTTGTTGATGGCCAGGCTGTCGGAACTGCCATACATCAGGCCCACCGCCGTATCGGGGCTGGCACCGAAGCTGCGCAGTTGACGGGTCAGGCCATCGGAATTGGGGGTGAAGTGGCCGAGGCGGAAAAACTGCCCTTCCAGTTCACGCTGGGTATACAGCTCATGGATCGCATGGCGTACTTGTTCCTCATCGCCACTTTGCCGCGCCAGTTGCAGGTTGAGCACCTGGCTCCAGTTGCCGAGGCTTGAACTGGCTTGCAAGCCGTAGCGTCCGCCCAGGCTGTCTTCCTGGCTGCCGTTGAGGTTGAGCTGGTTGTTGATGATCAACCCGAGGCTGCCGCCTTGCGGCTGGTCGTAGAAGCGCGGGGTGTCATCACTGCGTTCGACGTCCTGGGTGAGGATCGCGAGCTGGGAGTTTTCCAGGTTGTAGAACGCCGAGATCATCTTCTCCGGGCAGGTCTGGGTGCAGGCGCCCAATGCCACGCCGTTCTCCAGCAGCGCCTGCCAGGTATCACGGGTGGCGGCCGGGACTTTGCTGTCGCCGGTATCGGTAAATTCGAGCAGGGTCACACGGTCATCCCGCGACAAGACGATCAGCGCCTCGCCCAGCAGTTGCCGATCGAGATCCACGCGCACCGCCAGCGGCACGTCGAAAAAGTGATCGCTGAACCCCGCGGGCAGGCCTTGGGCCTGGGCGATCAGACTGCCGGGGGTTGCAGCGCCGGAAGCAGCAGGTGCCGCCAACGCACTCGTACACATCAGCAGCACAAGCGCAGCCGCGATAGGCGTCATCGGAAACATGAACGGATACCCTGAATGCCAAGAGAGAAAAAATCAGGTCGGCGGACAGAGAACGAAATCAGCCGACCTGCAAGCAAATGCCCGTGGTCAACGGGCATGCATTGGCATCAAAGCGTCGGCAATACGGCGTCGAATACCACCGGCATCACTGCGGTGTAGGAGCCGCGTTGAGTGGCGGTAGGCTTGGCCGCGACGATGCGCATTTCGGCGCCCACGCCTGGGGTGGAGTCGGCTTCGTTGACCACTTCCTGAGGCGTGCCGGTCAGGGTGACGCCGTTGAGGCTGGTGGTGAGCGCGATGTTCTGCGCAGCGTCACCATTGAACAGTACAGCCGGGCCGCCTTCGATGTAGGCGTGTACCGAACCGTTGGTGTTCTTGATGTCGTAGATCGCGCTCAGGGGCGCCAGCTCGCCGCTGACCAGGTTATAGGTCATGGTTTCGTCACGACCCCAGTTCGGGTCACGCGGTTGTGCGTGGAAAACGGTGGTCGGGATAGTCGCCTTGATGTTGACGGTATGGCTGGCTTCTCCGGCAGCAAAGGCTGTTACCGAGGAAGACAGGGCCAGAATAGCCAGAGGGGCAGCAACAGCAAACTTTTTGAACATGGAGTCAATACCTGTAGTTGGAAAACTTATTGATTTTTTCGTCGCCAAGAGCATCCTCGAACAACGAACAACCGCGCCGGTTAGTTGCACCGTGCGCTGCCAGGCAATAATCGACCCAAACTAAAAGCAGGTATGCAGGCGCATTCCAATATACGCGTAGCCCTTGTAAACAGGCGCCGCGTGAAAAAGATGGCATTTTGCCAAAACTTTAAAAGTGTCCGTAGGAATTGAACTACATGCGCATAATACAGGGGGCGTGAAACATCGAAAGGACGTGCACTAGACAAACAAAACAAGTTTCAAATAATCACGCACATCGGCGCACATTCGAGCATCAGCTCTAATTAAAGTTATAACTCTAATTTGATTATCCTCCAAGCAGCTTTCAACTAAAGGCCGTTGCACGCCGTGCGCAAACCTGGCCCTGACCGCTGGTCGGCAGAGACTGGCGCACACCACAAGATATATCTTAAGTTATATCTAAATGAGCGCAGAGGAGGACCATCATGAAGCCTGAACATCGCGGTGACTTTGAAAAACGCGGCGGTCGCGGCCCACGGGTTTTCGCCCCAGGCGACCTGAAGCTGTTGCTGCTGGCGCTGATCGCCGAGCAACCCTGCCATGGCTACGACCTGATCCGCCGCATCGAAAACCTCTTCGACGGTGCGTACAGCCCCAGTCCCGGCGTGATCTATCCCACCCTGACCTTCCTCGAAGAGAGCGAGTTGATCAGCGGTGACGCCCAGGGCGGGAAAAAACACTACACAATCACCGACGCCGGTCGTCTCTTTCTTAACGAGCAAGCCGTTGCCCTGGACGGCGTGCGCATGCGCATCGACGTCAGCAAACGCTCGCTGCGCGGCCACGACCGCCCACCGGAAATTCACGAGGCGGTGCACAACCTGCGCCATGCCCTGCATTCGCACCACGGGCGCTGGAGCCCGGAAGAAATCGTTCGTGTCGCGGCGCTGCTCAATCGCACCGCTCAAGCCATTGCCGACGGGAGAGATCAATGAACACACACACCATCCATCGCGTGACCCACGAAATCAAACGCCGCCGCCTGCAGGTAATGCGGGTAGTCGATATCACCCCACGCATGCGCCGCATTACGCTGGGTGGGCCGGAACTGGCGGGGTTTGTCAGCCTGGGCAGTGATGATCACATCAAGCTGCTGTTCCCGCAGAACGCCGCCGAGCAAGCCGCGCTGGAAAGCCCGACCTTCAGCATCAAGGGCGACGGCCCGCAACCTGCAATGCGCGATTACACGCCACGGCGTTTCGACCTGGACACTGGCGAACTGGATATCGACTTCGTGCTGCACGGCGACGGCCCGGCGTCGACCTGGGCCGAGCAGGCGCAAGTCGGCCAGCACCTGCATATCGGTGGGCCACGGGGTTCGATGATCGTGCCGGATATCTTCGACAGCTACCTGCTGATCGGCGATGAAACCGCCCTGCCCGCCATCGGGCGACGCCTGGAAGAATTACCCGCCGGGCGCAGGGTGCTGGCGGTGATTGAAATTGCCGATGGCGCCGAGCAACAGACACTGGAAAGTGCGGCGGATGTTGAAATCATTTGGGTGCTGCGTGGCCAGGACGACCTGCTCGACGTGGTACGCAACCTGACGCTGCCCGGCGGCACGCTGTACAGCTTTGTCGCGACCGAAACCAAGGTGTCGCGCCAGGTGCGGCGGGTATTGCTGGAGACGCACAAGGTCAACGAGGAATACCTCAAGGCCGTGGGCTACTGGCGCGCGGAAGGCAGCGACGAAGATTAACCTGTGGGAGGCGGCTTGCCCTGATGCCAGTCAGTTAAGCGTACACCGCCCTCTGTAGGAGCGAGCTTGCTCGCGAAAAACGTCAACGATAACGCGTACTTTCTGAATGAGCGCGGTGCCTGTGACTGTTTCGCGAGCAAGCTCGCTCCTACAGACATTGATCGTGCCCACTTTAAATCGAGCGTGGTTTGAGGCGTTTATCCAGCCCCACTAACGCCAGCGCAATGACGATGAACCCCGCCAAAATCCCCCCCGCATTCACGAACACCTGTGGATAACCCAGGCTGTCCACGTCCATGAACGGGTACTGATACTGCCCAAGCAAATGCCCGCGCAGCAGCACATAACCAAAATACACCACGGGGTAAATCACCCACCCGGCGATGTGCTTGAGCTGCAAGGTGCCTTTGGGCACGCAGCGCCACCAGTAGATCAGAAACAGCAGCGGCATCACGTCATGCAGCAATTCATCGGCGATGAACTGAAAGCCTTCGGGGCTCCATAAATGCCGTAGCAGCAGGTTGTAGGCCAGGCTCACCACCACGATGCTGGTGGCAATCGCGCCGCAGATGCCGGGCTTGAGGAAGAACCGTCTGGCGGCGGATTCGCGGGTGACCAGCGCGTAGCTCAGCACCACGACCACCAGCGTATTGGTCAGCACCGTGAAGAAACTGAAGAAGCTGATCAACCCGCCCAGCAGGCTCGCGCCGCTGGACCAGCGCGAATACAAAATCAGGTATTGCTGGATCGCCAGCCCCACCCAACCGGCGAGCGCGGCCGCTGCGACATAACGCTTCATGGGCTCAGTCCAACGGGCGTTTGGTGCGCATCAGCTTGACGTACAACCCTTCGACTTTTTCACGGGCCCAAGGGGTCTTGCGCAGGAAGGTCAGGCTCGACTTGATGCTGGGATCGCTCTTGAAGCAGCGGATATCAATACGCTCGGCCAGGCCGCTCCATTCGTAATGCGCCACCAGCGTGGTGAGGACATGTTGCAGGGTCACGCCGTGGAGTGGGTCGTTGCTTGTCGCGGTCATGCCGGGCCTTTTGCAGGAGAGGAAACACAGCCGCGCACCTTAGCCGACGGGGCGTATCGGTGGAAGCACTGCATTGAATATAGCCGCTTGGCAAAAGTTCCCCTTCGCAGCCTAAAAAGAGATGTTATATTGTAACATCTCTTATCAAAATCCTGCCAAGGAATGTCCGATGTCCGTCTCCTGTTTCTGGCGTTTGTCCCCGCTCGCCGCCGCCCTGCTGATCTGCTCCGAAGGCCACGCCCTGGAGCTGCAACCGCAAATCATCACCGCCAATCCCCTGGGCAGCGAACAGCTCGCCTCGCCCACCACCGTACTGGAAGGCGATGAGCTGACCCTGCAGCAAAAAGGCAGCCTTGGCGAAACCCTGAGCAGGCAGCCGGGGGTGTCGTCTTCCTACTTTGGCCCGGGCGCCAGCCGGCCGATCATTCGTGGCCAGGACGGTGACCGGATTCGCCTCCTGCGCAATGGCGTCGGTGCGCTGGATGCATCGTCGCTGTCCTATGACCATGCCGTGCCGCTGGACCCGATCAACGTCGAACGCATTGAAATCGTGCGCGGCCCGGCGGCCTTGCTGTACGGCGGCAGCGCCATCGGCGGCGTGGTCAATACCTTTGACAACCGCATCCCCACCGCCGCCATCGAAGGCATCCACGGTGCCGGTGAACTGCGCTACGGCGGCGCCGACACCACCCGCAGCAGCGCGGGCAAGCTGGAGGCCGGCGACGGCACCTTCGCCTTGCACCTGGACGCCAACGCGCGGGAATTCAACGACCTGAAAATCCCGGGCTCTGCGCGTAGCCGCCATGCCCCCGACACCGAGGATGGCCCCGGCAAGAACGGCCGCCTGGGCAACAGCGACGGGCGCCAGGATGGCGGTGCCGTAGGCGGTTCCTACACCTGGGATGACGGCTACGCGGGGCTGTCCTACAGCAACTACGACAGTAACTACGGCTCCCCGGCCGAGCAGGATGTGCGCATCCGCATGCAGCAGGAGCACTACGCCTTCGCATCCGAGATCCGTAACCTGCAAGGGCCGTTCACCTCGGTGAAACTCGACGCGGGCTATACCGACTACGAACACCGCGAAATCGAAGGTGGCGAAACCGGTACAACCTTCAAGAACAAAGGCTATGAAGCCCGCGTTGAAGCCCGTCACCAGCCTGTCGGCCCATTCGATGGCGTGGTCGGCGCCCAGGTGACCCGCAACGAGTTCTCGGCCCTGGGCGAAGAAGCCTTCGTGCCCCAGACCGACACCAACGCCGGTGCACTGTTTATCCTTGAAGAGATGCAAGCCAGCGAACGCCTGAAGCTCAGCCTCGGCGGGCGCCTGGAACACACCAGCGTCGACCCGGATGCCAAGGGCAACGCGCGCTTCGCCAATGCCGACAAGGCCAGTGACTTCACCGCAGGCAGCCTGTCCTCCGGCGCGGTTTACAGCCTGACGCCGATCTGGTCACTGGCTGCAACGTTGGGCTACACCGAGCGTGCGCCCACGTTCTACGAGCTGTACGCCAATGGTGCCCACGTCGCCACCGGCACCTACGAATTGGGCGATGCCAACCTGTCCAAGGAAAAAGCCGTGTCCAGCGACCTGGCCCTGCGCTTCGACAACGGCACCCATAAAGGCAGCTTCGGCGTGTTCTACAGCCGCTTCTCCAATTACATCGGCCTGCTCGGCACTGGCCGTACGTTGAACGACGAAGGTGAAGAGGACGCCGGCGGTATTCCCGAGTACAGCTATTCCGGCGTACGCGCGCGTTTCGCCGGTTTCGAAGCCCAGGATCACTGGAAACTCGGCGAAGGCGCCTACGGCAAGTTCGCCCTGGAGCTGTCGGGCGACTACACCCGCGCGACCAACCTGGACACGGGCGAAGCCCTGCCGCGCATTGCGCCGCTGCGCTTGAACAGTGGGTTGCTCTGGGAACTGGACCGCTGGCAGGCGCGTATCGACGTGGAACATGCCGCCGGCCAGGGGCGCGTGCCGAGCAATGAAAGCGGCACCGATGGCTACACCACCCTCGGCGCAAGCGCGGGTTACCACTTCAATGTGGGTGGCAGCCAGTGGCTGGCGTTCGTCAACGGTGAAAACCTGACCAACCAGACGGTGCGCTATGCCAGCTCGATCCTGCGCGACATCGCGCCGGCACCGGGGCGCAGTGTACAGTTCGGCATCCGCACCACCTTCTAACCCACACCACAAATCCCCCTGTAGGAGCGAGCTTGCTCGCGAAAACCGTCAACGATAACGCGTGCTTCCTGAACACACGCGGCGCCAGTGGGTTTTTCGCGAGCAAGCTCGCTCCTACAAAGGCTATTCAGGCAGCGACTATCTGTCACTGTTACCAAATCTGAAATGATGCATCTTGCGATTCACCCTTTCTCAAAATGCCCCGCCGCATTATCCTTCGCAACAATCTGAAACGCCTCACCTCCCGGTCGACCCATTTTGCCGAATCTCCCTGTACGCAAAGACAGCGCTGTCTGAAATAGACCTGCGCATGGGGTGTTATTGCTTGCCTGTGGATAACCCGATTATCCACAGAAAAAACCAAAAAAAACGATGAACCAAGCCCGTGCCGAATCGTCATCTACAGTGAGTGAAGCACGGGGTTACATAATTCCAACGTAACGGAGAAACACACTATGAGCACTGATGGTGCCTCAAGCCCAAGCCGCCTGCTGCCCAGGTTGCTGGGCGTCTTGCTGCTGATCATGGGGCTGGCCTTGCTGGCCGGTGGGGTCAAGCTGAGCATGCTCGGCGGCTCGCTGTATTACCTGCTGGCCGGTATCGGCATCGCCCTGACCGGCGTATTGCTGCTGGCCACCCGCCGTGCTGCGCTGGGCCTGTACGCATTGGTGCTGTTCGCCAGCACCGTGTGGGCACTGTGGGAAGTGGGCCTTGACTGGTGGCAACTGGTGCCGCGCCTGGCCCTGCTGTTCGCCCTGGGCATCGTCATGTTGCTGCCGTGGTTTCGCCGTCCGTTGCTGCGTGGTCAGGCCGCGCCGCTGGGCACGGGCGCGCTGAGCGTAGCCGTGGTGCTGGCGGGCGCTACCGCTCTGGCCAGCCAGTTCACTAATCCAGGTGAAATGGTCAAGACCGGCCAACTCGACCGCGACGCGGTGCCTGGTATGGCCAGCGCTGCGCCGACCCAGGCCGACGGTGACTGGAATTCCTATGGCCGCTCGGCCTTCGGTGACCGTTACTCGCCACTGGCGCAGATCACCCCGGAAAACGCGCACAAGCTGGTGCCGGCCTGGACCTTCCGTACCGGTGACATTCCCGGCGCGGGCGATCCCGGTGAAACCACCGCGGAAAACACCCCGCTGAAAGTCAACGGCATGCTGTACGTGTGCACCCCACACAGCCAAGTGATTGCCCTGGACCCGGACACCGGCAAGGAAATCTGGCGTTTCGACCCGAAGATCACCACCCAGGGTGCTGAAAACTTCAAGGGTTGGGCACACATGACTTGCCGTGGCGTGTCGTACCACGACGACGCCGCCTATGCCTCCGAGCAGAGCCCGACCGGCAGCGCCAACCTCGCCGCCGCGCCGAACGCCTGCCCGAAACGCATCTTCGTGCCGACCGCCGACACCCGTCTGATCGCCCTGAACGCCGACACCGGCAAGATGTGCGAAGACTTCGGTGACAAAGGCCAGGTCGACCTGCGTGCCAACATCGGCAGCTTCGCCCCAGGCGGCTACTACTCCACCTCGCCACCGGCAGTGACCAAGAACCTGGTGGTCATCGGCGGTCACGTGACCGACAACGTTTCCACCGACGAGCCAAGCGGCGTGATCCGTGCGTTCGACGTGCACACCGGCAAGCTGGTGTGGAACTGGGACAGCGGCAACCCGGAGGACACCACCCCGTTGGCCGAAGGCAAGACCTACACCCGCAACTCGCCGAACATGTGGTCCATGTTCGCCGTGGATGAAAAACTCGGCATGCTCTACCTGCCGATGGGCAACCAGATGCCCGATCAATACGGCGGCGACCGTACTGACGACTCGGAAAAATACGCTGCCGGCCTGACCGCCCTGGACATCGACAGCGGCCATGTGAAGTGGACCTTCCAGTTCACCCATCATGACCTGTGGGACATGGACGTGGGCGGCCAGCCGTCGCTGATCGATATCAAGACTGCTGACGGTGTCAAGCAAGCAGTGATGGCATCGACCAAGCAAGGCAGCATCTACGTGCTGGACCGCGCCACCGGCCAACCGGTCGTACCGATCAATGAAATCCCGGTGCCGCAGGGCGCTGTCGCGGGTGATCGTACATCGCCAACCCAGCCCAAGTCCGACCTGAACTTCATGCCACCGCCCCTCAAGGAGCGTGACATGTGGGGCGTGACGCCGTTCGACCAACTGATCTGCCGGATCGACTTCAAGTCGCTGCGCTACGACGGCCCGTTCACCCCGCCGTCGCTGCAAGGCTCGATCGTGTACCCAGGCAACTTCGGCGTGTTCGACTGGGGCGGCATTTCGGTTGACCCGGTGCGCCAGATCGCCTTCGTGAACCCGAGCTACATGGCGTTCAAATCGAAACTGATCCCGGCTGCCGACATCGCCAAGCAAGGCCCGCGCGTCAGCGAAACCCAAGGCGTACAGCCAAACAAAGGCGCGCCGTACGGCGTGATCCTCGAAGCGCTGCTGTCGCCAATGGGCCTGCCGTGCCAGGCACCCGCGTGGGGTTATGTGGCAGCGGTCGACCTGACCACCCACCAGACCATCTGGATGCACAAGAACGGCACCGTGCGTGACAGCTCGCCGATTCCGATCCCGTTGACCATGGGCGTGCCGAGCCTGGGCGGTACGTTCACCACCGCCGGTGGCGTTGCGTTCCTCAGCGGCACCCTGGACCAGTACCTGCGTGCCTATGACGTGAAAAACGGCAAGCAACTGTGGGAAGGCCGCCTGCCTGCAGGCGCGCAAACCACCCCGATGACCTACACCGGCAAGGACGGCAAGCAATACGTGCTGGTCGTGGCCGGCGGTCATGGCTCCCTGGGCACCAAGCAGGGTGACTACGTGATGGCGTTCAAACTGCCGGAATAAGCAAGACTGGCGGTATTAAAAAGGCGGTTACCTTCAACAGGTAACCGCCTTTTCTTTGCGCCGCTGAAGGCTCGTTCCCTTGCTCCGCGTGGGAATGCATCCCGTGACGCTGCGCGTCAGCCTCGCCGGGCCCGCATGAAATCCCCCCAGCGCCGCACCAGGTAGTTGTGCTCATCCATGACCGAATTCCATACCGCAATATGCCCCATGCGCTGTTCATAGGAGCCGCCGTCGCGCACTTCGCCAATATCGATCAGCGGCAGACCATCGCTTCCCGGCAGTTGCTCTCGCGCAGGCTTGCCCGCGTACCAGTAATCCCACTCCGCACGGTTCAAGTGATCGCGACTGCGCGCCGGATTACCGATGTAATAGCCCTGCCGAGCCATCACCGCCCCGGGCCAGCCCGACAGCCACCAATTCAAGTAAGCATAGGCCGCATCCAGCACCGCGCCCTGGGCATGGCGCGATAATGACAACCCACCAAACCAGGCCCGATAGCCTTCACGTGGCACCGCCAGGCGGTATTTCACCCCGGCGCGGTGCAGGCGCATCAAGGTCGGCGACCACAGGCTCTGGATATCGATGCTGGGGCTGAGCATCAATTGCGCGGCTTCTTCGTCATCGGACCAGAACGCCGCAAAGTGGCCTTCCTTCTGCTTGCGCACCAGGACGTCGGCCAGCAAATCGATCTCTTCGATGCTCATGTTGCCGATGTCCTTGAAGCTGGCCAGCCCTGCCCCCTGCACCGCCAAGGCGGCGTCCAGGGCGCCGATGGCGGCGTCGCTTTGCAAGGCCGTGCGCGCACGCCACGCGGGGTCCAACAGCCAGCCCCAGCTTTCATTGCCGTGGCAAAACCCGTCGGGCATACGCTCGGGACGGTAGGCAAAGCTGTCGGCGTTGTGGGTCAGGGGCAGCATGCTGATGCGCTCGGTAACCGTGCTGCCCAGGCTGCCATCGTGCTGCACGAATAACCGCTCGCTGGGCACGCTGCCGCTGCCCAGGCGATCATCGGGCGACAGGCGTCCGCGCTTGGGCAGGTCATTGATCTCGTGCCACAACGCGACGCGCCGGGTGTCGATGGGTTGGATCGCCCGGGCCGGCCACACGAAATCGACATTGTGAAACCACTGGTCGTACAGGTCGTAGCTTTCGGGCTGCATCACCGCGATGCGCTGGGCCTGTTCGACGTCGTGCACCTGATACACCAGGCGGATACCCAGTTCCTGCTCGGCCCGCACGCGCAGGCATTCGAGCAAGGTGACCGACGTGCCGAGGACCCTCAACGTGATCATGCTGCGAACCGCCGCGAGAACACATCGAAGGAGCGACGCAACAGCGCAGGGTCGAGGCCGCGCAGGATAAACACCAGGCGCGATTGCCGGTCGCTGCCCGGCCACGCAGGCAGATGCACCGGCGCATGCAGGCAGTGCTGCACGCCATGAATGACGATGGGGGTGTTACTGGCGTTCACGTTGAGCAGTCCTTTGACACGAAGGATTCGTTCGCCGTGGCATCTTAACAGCATCGACAACCACACCCCGAAACCGACCCAATCCAGAGGCTGGTCGAAGGTCAGGCTGCACACTTGCGCGGTGCCGTGGCTGGCTGTGGTGGTCTGATGCAACTGCCAGCGGCTGACTTCAATGGCCGGTTCGGCGCTGCGCAGGCCTTCGCCAAGCAGCAGTTGGTCGCCGCTGTGAATGGCATGGGTATCGAGGATCGGCGTGCCGGCATTGAGTGCCCGCAAATGTGCGCGCAGTGCCGTGCAGTCGCCCGCCAGATCGGTCTTGCTCACCAACACACGATCCGCCGCCGCCACCTGGGCCAGCCATTCCGGGTGCAGGCGTTCCTGCAGGACGGCGTGGCTGGCGTCCACCAGGGTAATCACCAGGCCGATGTGCAAACGCCCGCGCAGTTGCACGTCGTTATTCAAGGTGGCGAGGATGGGCGCCGGGTCGGCCAGGCCGGTGGTTTCCAGGATCACCCGCTTGAATGCCGGGATTTCACCGCGCTCGCGACGTTGCAGCAAGGTCAGCAGCGCCTCCTTCAGCTCGCCACGGATCGAGCAGCACACGCAACCGCTGGGCAGCAGCACCGTGTCCGGCGCGATGTCTTCCACCAGCAGATGGTCGATGCCGACGTCGCCGAATTCGTTGATCAGCAACGCGGTGTCGCCCAGGCTTTCATCCTGCAGCAGGCGCTTGAGCAAGGTGGTCTTGCCGCTGCCGAGAAAACCGGTGATGACGTTGAGAGCGATGCTCATTTCTTATACCTCCGCCCCTTGCAGGAGCGAGCTTGCTCGCGATGAACTCATGGACACCGCGCTTATCCAGGATGCACGCGTTATCGTTGACGTTTTTCGCGGGCAAGCCCGCTCCTACAGTGGGTTGCATTCCAAATGGTCGAGCAGTTTGGGATCGAGGGGATCCAACGGACGACCGAGCATGTCCTGGGCCGCCTGCCACAGCTGATCCAGGCCGCTGGCCAGGGCCTGTTTGCCGGTAGCGCCCAGCAGCAGATAGGACGCACCCTGGAAGTCTTCGACCTTGAGCCGGAACACCGCCAGCACCTGGTTGATCGCCGCGATCCGGCGCAGGCGTTCGCGGCGCCTGGGCAACTCGTCGCCCAGGGGGTCGCTCCAGTGCAGGTCTTCGCCGAGCAATCCGCAGAGTCCGCACATGACTACACCCCGCTCATGGCATGACATCGCCGGAATTCGGGCCCAGGGTCTGGCCGACAAACAGGTTGCCGCCGGGCTCGCTGGCCAGCAGCACCGCCGTCGGCGCCACTTCGTCGGCCAGCCCGAAGCGGCCCAGGGGCAGCTCCCTGGCCTTGGCACGCTTCCAGTCATCGCTGATGCCGCTGACCAATGGCGTCTCAATGGGGCCGGGGGCGATGGCGTTGACCAGCACATTGTCCTTGGCGACTTCCAGCGCCAGGGACTTGGTAAAGCCAATCACGCCGGCCTTGGCGGCGGCGTAATGCGTCAGTTCGGCGCCGCCCTTGATCCCCAGTTGCGAGGCGACATTGATGATCCGCCCCCAACGCTGCGCAACCATGTGCGGCAAGGCGCGCTGGCTGGCGACGAAGACGCTGGTGAGGTCGACGCGCAGCATGTCGTTCCACATCGCGATGGACACGTCGACGCAGCGCGCCTGGGTGAGCATGCCTGCGTTGTTGACCAGGATATCGATACCGCCCAAGTGCTCGACGCAACAGTCGACACTGGCCTGGGCGCCTTCGACGGTGCCGACGTCAGCCAGGCATTCGAACACCTCGGCACCGAGGTTGCGGCAGGTGATCGCGGTTTCGGCGAGGCTGGCGGCGTTGCGGTCGGCCAGCACCAGGCGTGCGCCTTCAGCGGCGTAGGCGCGGGCGATAGCGGCACCGATGCCGCTGCCGGCGCCGGTGATCACGGCGCGGCGGTGGGCGAGTTGGTTCATGTAGACGATCTCCCGAATAAACACAGTTCCAATGTGGGAGGGGGCTTGCCCCCGATGGCGATGGCTCAGAAAAACAACTGTGGCTGACCCACCGTCATCGGGGGCAAGCCCCCTCCCACATTTTTGAGCCAGTACAGTCAGTCAGGCCAGCGTACGGTCAGGCCACCATCAATTACGATGCTCTGCCCGGTCAGGTAACTCGATGCATCACTGGTTAAAAACTGCACCAATGAAGCCACTTCATCCGCGCGCCCTACCCGCCCCAGCGGAATCGCACGCGCTGCTTTCGCCAGGCCCTGCGGCCCCAGCGAGTTCTTCGCATCCAGCGACTGCGGCGTCTCGATCAACCCTGGAATTACCGCATTACAGCGTATGCCCTTTGCCGCCAACTCCACCGCCAGCGAGCGGCACAACCCCGGCACGCCGGCCTTGGCGGCCGCGTAATGCGAATGCTCTTGCCAGCCATACACGCCGCCGGCAATCGACGAAATCGCCACCAACGCGCCGCCTTCGTGCATGTGCCGCGTCGCCGCGCGAAAGGTGCGCATGACCCCCGTCAGGTCGACATTGAGCATCTCGTCCCACAGCGCATCGGTCATCTCCAGCAACGGCGCGCGACGCAGCAACCCGGCGTTGGCCACGGCGTAATCCAGCCGACCAAAATGCTGCACGCCCTGCGCGGCCAGGGCATCCACCGAGGCGGTATCGCCCACGTCCAACGGCAACATCAGGCATTCGCCGCCGGCGGCCTGCACCAGGCTGACGGTGGCCTGCGGGTCATGGGGGTCCGCCGGGTAGTACCCGCCGACCACCGCCACACCGTGGCGCGCATAGGCCACGGCGAGGGCTTGGCCGATGCCGCTGGCGGCACCGGTAATCAAGGCAACTTTACGGCTCATCATTGACTCCTTACTGAACGGTTTCCGGACGCACATGGCGCGCGGCAAACATCAACAGGCCGGACAAAAAGCACGGCACGGCGCCGAACCACAGTGCGGCGGTCTGCCAGTCACTGCCGGCGGACAGCACCTGGGTTGCACCAAAGCCTGCGACCACCGCACCAATCGGGCCCATGGCATGGATGATCGCGCCGCCGGTGGCGCGGATGCTGGTAGGGAAACTCTCGCTGATAAAGAACAGCGCCGCCGAATACGGCCCGATCAGGAAGAACAGGCCCAGGCTGTACAGCCCGACCACCATCGCCATGTTGCTCGGGCCGAACAGCATCCCGGCGAACGACAGACCACCGAGCATCCAACCCAGGCCGATCACGTTGCGACGGCCGATCTTGTCGCCCATCCAGCCGTGGCTCAAGTAGCCGCAATAACCCACCAGGTTCGACAGCACGAGGATGATCAGCGAGTTCTCGAACGAGATGTGGTGCACGCTGACGATCACCGAAGTCCCCAGCACGCTGAACACCTGGATCGCCGCCCAGTTGAGCAACAACGCGGCGCCGATCACCAACGTGGCACGGCGAGCCGGCCCACGGAACGCGGCCTTGAGACCGGCCTTGCTGTGCTCGTCATAGTCCACGCCATAGGTCTGCGCTACGTTCTGCGCGTCGCTCACCGCGCCGCTTTTACGCAGCCGGCTGATGCGTTCGTGGATCTGGAACTGCGGGCTCTCCTTGAGCTTGCGCGCCATGATCGCGATCACGACAGCCGGGATCGCCGCAAAAACGAAGCAGCCCTGCCAGCCGATGATCGGCAGCAACAGCGCGGTCAACCCGGCGGCGATCAACGCGCCGACCGGCCAGCCGCCCTGCACCAGGCTGTAGATAAAGCCGCGACGCTTGGTCAACCGCGGATCTTCCGAGGCGCCGTACAGCTCGGTCAGATAGGTGGCGTTGACGGTTTCCTCGGCATAGCCCAGGCCGCCCAGCGAACGGATCAGGATCAGCGGCGATTTGCCCCACGCCCCGCCTATCGCAGTCAGCGCCGAGCACAACGCGGAACCGGCTACGGTGAAGATAATCCCTTTGCGTCGCCCCAGCTTGTCCACGATCGGTCCGATGGCCAGGGCGACCACGGCGGTGCCGACCGCCACCCAGGTCGCGATCTCGGCCTGCTCCACTTCACCCCATCCAAAGTGCCGGCCAATCTCCGGCAGCAGGGTGCCGAACAGGATGAAGTCGTACACCGCAAACACCCAGGCGAAAAACGCGATCCAGGTGGCGAAGCGCACCTCCCGGGAAGTCAGCTGCCGGGGTTTCCAGCCAGTCAGGTCAAGCTTGTTGTAGATGGACATAGATCGCGCCTCAAGGGGATGGGTGGACCCTGTAGGAGCGAGCTTGCTCGCGAAAATCGTCAACGATGACCCGGGCATCCTGGATGCACGCGGCGCTCTCCGGTTCTTCGCGAGCAAGCTCGCTCCTGCAGGGTGACGCTGGTTCAGGTACGCGGCTGGCGGCGGATGAAGTCATCGGCAATTTCGTCAAAGGTGACGAAGCGCACGCCGGCATGGCTCTGGATGTGTTCGATCAGACGCTCGAGCATCAGCAGCACTTGCGGGCGGCCGGACACGTCGGGGTGGATGGTCATGGTGAACACGGCGTGTTCGTGTTCGCGGTAGACCCAGTCGAACTGGTCGCGCCACATTTCTTCCAGATGACGCGGGTTGACGAACCCGTGGCTGTTGGGGGCTTTCTTGATGAACATCATCGGCGGCAGGTCGTCGAGGTACCAGTTGGCCGGGATCTCCACCAGGTCGGTTTCTTCGCCGCGCACCAGGGGCTTCATCCAGGTATCGGGGTGCTGGCTGTAGTCGATCCTGGTCCAGGTATCGCCCTTGCGCACGTAGTAAGGGTGAAAGTCGTTGTGCATCAGGCTGTGGTCGTACTTGATGCCCTTTTTCAGCAGCAGTTCGTTGGTGACCTTGCTGAACTCCCACCACGGCGCCACGTAGCCGGTGGGGCGCTTGCCGGTGACCTGGGTGATCAGTTCGATGGACTTGTCGAGAACGATTTCTTCCTGCTCGGCGGTCATCGCGATCGGGTTTTCGTGGCTGTAGCCGTGCACGCCGATCTCGTGGCCGGCGTCGGCCACGGCCTTCATCTGCTCGGGGAAGGTTTCCATCGAGTGACCGGGGATAAACCAGGTGGTGCGCAGGCCGTAGCGTTCGAACAGTTTGAGCAGGCGTGGCGCGCCGATTTCACCGGCGAACAGGCCGCGGGAGATGTCGTCCGGCGAGTCTTCACCGCCGTAGGAACCGAGCCAGCCGGCCACGGCGTCAACGTCGACGCCAAATGCACAGAGGATGTCTTTAGCCATGGTGTGTCTCCTTAAATTGTCATTACGGATTCAACGCACAACGCTGCGCGCAGCAGGCGTGCGTCTTCTCCCGTCGGGACGCTGAGCAGCAACCCGGTGGGCAGCCCCTGGGCATCGCAGCCGCTGGGCAGGGTCACGCCTGGCATGTCGAGCAAACTGCCGGGCATGGTCAGGCGCAGGGTGGCGAGGTTGGTTGTGACGAACAGCTCATCGTCGGCTTCAAGCGCCGCCAACGCCGGGGCGACGTGGGCGACGGTCGGGGTGATCAGGACGGCGCCGTCGAGGTCTTCGATCAGTTGCTGTTGCAGGCGGCGGCGCGCCTCGGTCAGGTGGATCAGTTGGCTGGCCGGCAGTGAACGCGCGGCTTCCAGGCGGCGGCGCACGCGGGGGTCGAGTTGGTCGGCGTCGGGGCTGTCGAGCAACGCCTGGTGCAGGGCGAAGGCTTCGAAGGCGCCGAGCCAGCCATGGTCTTTGATCAGCTCCAGCGTCGCCTGGAAGGCCGGGCATTCACGCTCTTCGACCAGCGCGCCGTGGGCCTTGAGCTGCTCCACCGCGCGCAGCAGGTTGTTGCGCACGGCGGGTTCGACCTTCTGCTGCGCCAGCACGAAACGCTGGCCCTTGAGGCTGCGGGCGACGTGGCTGTGGCTGCGGCCATGCAGCAAGTCGTCGACGACCAGGGCATCACGCACGCTGCGGCTTATCGGGCCGAGGCTGTCGAGGCTGTGCGCCAACGCAAACACGCCGTCGCGGCTGTAACGCCGGCTGCTGCTGCGGTAACCCACCAGGCCGTTGAACGCCGAGGGGACGCGGATGGACCCGGCAGTGTCGGTGCCCATGGCGATGGGCACGATGCCGGCGGCAACGGCCACGGCCGACCCCGAGGAAGATCCACCGGGGATGCGCGGTTGATCCTTGCCATGGGGATTGTGCGGCGTGCCGAAATGGGGGTTCAGACCCAGGCCGGAATAGGCCAGTTCGCTGAGGTTGGTCTTGCCGACGCTGACCATTCCGGCACGACACAGCAGGCCGACGGTGGGTGCATCGAGCAACGCGACGGGCGCATGGCGGCGGTAGGCGGCGCCCGCCGTGGTGATGCTGCCGGCCACGTCGAACAGGTCCTTCCAGGCCAGCGGCACGCCATCGAATATGCTCAGCGGCTGGCCGGCGCGCCAACGTGCGGCAGAGGCTTGGGCTTCACGACGGGCGCGCTCGGGCGTCAGGCTGATGAATACCGACGGGACCTGGCTGGCTTTGTCGAGTGCCTGTTCGAGGGCTTGCACCGGGTCGCTGCGACCACTGGCGAAGTCCTCGGCCATTGAAGTGGCGTCTGACATCAGGATGACCCTCGCAAACGTACATATTAATAAAATGTACATTTTATAAAGGCAGCTTTCGTGCCAGTCTGTGCTCAACGAATTTTGCGCAGACAGCTTTTTTCGGCCAGAACCGCGAGGTAGAGGGTGTTCGACCAGGTAAAAAATCTGGGCAGGCGGTGACTAATGCGTTTCAACGAAAAAATGTACTTTTTATTAATAAGTACATTTTGGTGCAGAAAAGTAACAGGTCAACTTTCTAAGCCCCAAAAACGTGCCGCCGACGTGGCGCAGAGTGACAGGCGCATCTATGAGAGAATCCCCGGTCAACGGTCCCTCCACCTCTGAGAACGCAATGAAAGCAGTGTCCGCCTCGGCCTCCCGTTACGCGATGATTCACAAAGTGATGCGCGACGCGATCGTCAACGGCACCGCCCGCCATGGGCTGGTGTTGCTCGAAGCGCCGCTGGCCGAGTTGTTCGGCACCAGCCGCGTGCCGGTGCGCAAGGCCCTCGACCTGCTGCATGACGAAGGCTTGATCTGCCGCTTCAACGGCCGGGGCTACCTGATCAATCCGCAAGGCCTGGCCATGGAGCCGTTGCGCCTGCCCCTGAGCCATGCCCACCTGGGTCTTAACGGCGAGGACGAGTTGGTGGACACGCGGCCGCTGGGCGAACGCATCGTCGAGGAAATCGGCGCGGCGTTGTCCACCTGCATTGCCTTCGGCCACTACCGCCTGGACGAGCAAGCCGCCGCCGACCACTACGGCGTCAGCCGCGCGGTAGTGCGTGAAGCGCTGATGCGCCTGCGCGACCGTGGCCTGGTAGAAAAAGAGCCCTACTCCCAATGGCTGGCCGGGCCTTTGACCGCGCGGGAAGTCACCGAAGACTACGAACTGCGCGCCTGCCTTGAGCCCGAAGCCCTGCGCCAGAGCGCGCCCAACCTCAATCGCGAGCTGCTTGAAGCCATGCTGCAACGCGTGCTGGACGCCCAGGACAGTGCGCAGTGCAGCCTGGAGGCCATCGAGCAGATCGAGGAAGACTTGCACCAACGCTGCCTGGCCGGCCTGCAGAATCGCAAGATCGCGGCGCTGATTCGACAGGGGCAGAGCCCGATGATCATCAGTCGGATTTTTTATCGGTTGCTGGGGATTGGCGCCGACCCGGCGATGTTGGCCGAACATCGACTGATTCTGGAGTTGCTGCTGCACGGTGCGTTTGATGCGGCGGCGCTGAATCTGCGTGAGCATTTGCAAAGGGCCAGTCAAAGGATGTTGCAGCGGTTGAAAGTGTTGTCGGTGCTGCCCGAACAACCGCTGCCCGCCTACCTGCACAAAATCAGCTGACCCAACACAGACCAAATGTGGCAGGGGGCTCCCCCTCCCACACGACTCCAGCGTCGTTCTAAAAATTTCATGCAATATGTTGCTATCTCACCCCCACCATTGAAACCACCACTGCCCTGCCCCATCTAAGCACCATACTTCCTGATGCAGGTGCCCCATGAGCGACCAGCAAGACATCCCTGATTACGACCTGAACGACTACGCCGACCCAGAAAACGCTGAATCCTCGTCCAACACCGGCCTGGCCCTGCCCGGGCAGAACCTGCCGGACAAGGTCTACATCATCCCGATCCACAACCGGCCGTTTTTCCCGGCGCAAGTGTTGCCGGTGATCGTCAACGAAGAGCCCTGGGCCGAAACCCTGGAACTGGTGAGCAAATCCGACCACCACTCCCTCGCCCTGTTTTTCATGGACACACCGCCCGAAGACCCGCGCCACTTCGACACCTCGGCGCTGCCGCTGTACGGCACGCTGGTCAAGGTGCACCACGCCAGCCGCGAGAACGGCAAACTGCAATTCGTGGCCCAGGGCCTGACCCGCGTGCGCATCAAGACCTGGCTCAAGCATCACCGCCCGCCGTACCTGGTGGAAGTGGAATACCCGCACCAGCCGAGCGAGCCGACCGACGAGGTCAAGGCCTACGGCATGGCGCTGATCAATGCGATCAAGGAACTGCTGCCGCTCAACCCGCTGTACAGCGAAGAGTTGAAGAACTACCTCAACCGCTTCAGCCCCAACGACCCGTCGCCGCTCACCGACTTCGCCGCCGCGCTGACCTCGGCCACCGGTAACGAGTTGCAGGAAGTGCTCGATTGCGTGCCCATGCTCAAGCGCATGGAGAAAGTGCTGCCGATGCTGCGCAAAGAGGTCGAAGTCGCGCGCCTGCAGAAAGAGCTGTCCGCCGAAGTGAACCGCAAGATCGGCGAGCACCAGCGCGAGTTCTTCCTCAAGGAACAGCTCAAGGTCATCCAGCAAGAGCTGGGCCTGACCAAGGACGACCGCAGCGCCGACGTCGAACAGTTCGAGCAGCGCCTGGAAGGCAAGGTGCTGCCGGCCCAGGCGAAAAAACGCATCGACGAAGAACTCAACAAGCTGTCGATCCTCGAGACCGGTTCGCCGGAATACGCAGTGACGCGCAATTACCTGGACTGGGCCACCTCGGTACCCTGGGGCGTGTATGGCGAAGACAAACTCGACCTGAAACACGCGCGCAAGGTGCTGGACAAGCATCATGCGGGTCTGGACGACATCAAGAGTCGCATCCTCGAATTTCTCGCGGTGGGTGCCTATAAAGGCGAAGTCGCCGGTTCCATCGTGCTGCTGGTGGGCCCGCCGGGCGTGGGCAAGACCAGCGTGGGTAAATCCATCGCCGAATCCCTGGGCCGGCCGTTCTACCGCTTCAGTGTCGGCGGCATGCGTGATGAGGCCGAGATCAAGGGCCATCGCCGCACCTACATCGGCGCCCTGCCCGGCAAGCTGGTGCAGGCGCTCAAGGACGTGGAGGTGATGAACCCGGTGATCATGCTCGACGAGATCGACAAGATGGGCCAGAGCTTCCAGGGCGACCCGGCGTCGGCACTGCTGGAAACCCTCGACCCGGAACAGAACGTCGAATTCCTCGACCACTACCTGGACCTGCGCCTGGACCTGTCCAAGGTACTGTTCGTGTGCACCGCCAACACCCTGGACTCGATTCCCGGCCCGCTGCTCGACCGTATGGAAGTGATTCGCCTGTCGGGCTATATCACCGAAGAAAAAGTCGCCATCGCCAAGCGCCACCTGTGGCCCAAGCAACTGGAAAAAGCCGGCGTCTCGAAAAACAGCCTGAGCATCAGCGACGGCGCCTTGCGTGCGCTGATCGACGGCTATGCGCGGGAAGCCGGTGTGCGCCAGTTGGAAAAGCAACTGGGCAAACTGGTGCGCAAGGCGGTGGTCAAGCTGCTGGATGAGCCGAACTCGGTGATCAAGATCGGCAACAAGGACCTGGAAAACTCCCTGGGCATGCCGGTATTTCGCAATGAACAAGTGCTGTCCGGCACCGGCGTGATTACCGGCCTGGCCTGGACCAGCATGGGCGGCGCTACCTTGCCGATCGAAGCGACGCGCATCCACACGCTCAATCGCGGCTTCAAACTCACCGGGCAGTTGGGTGAAGTGATGAAGGAGTCCGCAGAAATCGCCTACAGCTTCATCAGCTCGAACCTGAAGTCGTTTGGCGGTGACCCGAAGTTCTTCGACGAAGCCTTCGTCCACCTGCACGTGCCGGAAGGTGCCACGCCCAAAGACGGCCCGAGCGCCGGTGTGACCATGGCCAGCGCGTTGCTGTCACTGGCACGCAACCAGCCGCCAAAGAAAGGCGTAGCCATGACCGGCGAACTCACCCTGACCGGGCATGTGCTGCCGATTGGCGGAGTACGTGAGAAAGTCATCGCGGCGCGGCGCCAGAAGATTCACGAGCTGATCCTGCCGGAGCCCAACCGTGGCAGCTTTGAAGAGTTGCCGGAGTACCTGAAGGAAGGCATGACCGTGCACTTTGCCAAGCGCTTTGCGGATGTGGCGAAGGTGCTCTTCTGACAGTTATGCAGTGCCTGAGCTGGCCTCATCGGGGGCAAGCCCCCTCCCACACTTGACCGCATTCCAATGGATGTTCTCGGTCAAGTGTGGGAGGGGCTTACTCCCGATAAAGCATACTGCAGCGCCCAAACGTAACCACGATGCGAAGCGAGTCGCTCTTGATCTTGATCTTAGGCGCCCCGTTAAACCACGCTGGCCGAACGCAGGCTTGAATCCGTGGGCAACCCGGCAGGACGCCGGGTTAGCCGCACTGGGCCATGGATGGCCCATTGCGGCGGCCCACGGATTCAAGCCTGCGTTCGGGCACACCGAGCCTAGGCGAGGTGCCGAGTGGTGGGGCAAGAGCGTTTTGCTTACTTTTGCGCTTTTCAAAAGTGAGCCGCTGTAAAAGCGGAACCATTAGCAGCCGTTACCGCAGAAACGGATATGTACTCGGTCTGATCCAACATCCTGGTCGGCCCTGAGGCCGCCATCGGGGGCAAGCCCCCTCCCACACTTGACCGCATTCCAATGGATGTACTCGGTCAAGTGTGGGAGGGGCCCCGATGAGGCCAGACCTGCCAACCCACCCCCTTCTGTCACAACGTGCCCCATCTTCGGTTATGCTCGCCCTTCGTCGTGTATAAACGGAGCCCCCATGACCGCCGCCCGCCTGCTTCTCCCCTTGAGCCTTGCACTGCTGGCCGCGTGCGCCAGTGCGCCGAAGCAAAACGTCACCGTGGAAGATCAGAGCGCCTGCCCGCTCCAGCTTAAACCTAACCAAACCCTGATCCTCACCCTGCCCAGCAATCCCACCACCGGCTATCGCTGGGCCATCCAGGACTCCGCCGGCGGTGTACTGCGCGCATTGAGCCCCGAGGTCTACAGCAGCAGCGAATCCGGCGTGATCGGCGGTGGCGGCCAGTCGACCTGGCGCTTCCAGGCGTTCGCCGCCGGCCAGGGCCGTCTGCGCCTGACCTCCCAGCAACCGTGGGAGCCGGAAGCCGAGCCTGTGGAAACGTTCGACTGCGCCATCACGGTGAACTGATGGGCCAAGGCTTTGGTGACGTGCTGATTCCGGCACCGCGTTCATCCAGAATGTCTGCGTAATCGTTGACGACCATCGCAGGCAAGCCAGCTCCTACGCTAAAATGCCGGCCTTTCCCCCTTCGTCGCCGGAACAACCGTGAGCAAAGAACCCGATCGCCTATTCGCCCAGCCCCTGCCCCAGGTGCCGGACTTCGCCTTTAACGAGGACGTGGTGCGGGTGTTCCCGGACATGATCAAGCGCTCGGTGCCCGGTTACCCGACCATCGTCGAGAACCTCGGTGTGCTCGCCGCCCAGTTCGCCCAGCCGAACAGCGTGCTGTATGACCTGGGCTCGTCCCTGGGTGCGGTCACCCAGGCCCTGCGCCGCCATGTGCGCACCGAGGGTTGCCGGGTAATCGCGGTGGATAACTCGACGGCAATGGTCGAACGCTGCCGCCAATACCTCAATGGCCAGGACTCAATGTTCCAGGAGTTACTGCCGGTGGACGTGATCGAGGGCGATATCCTTGCCCTGCACTTCCAACCGGCCTCGGTGGTGGCGCTGAACTTCACCCTGCAATTCATCGCCCCCGATGAGCGGCTGGCATTGCTCGGGCGTATCCGTCAGTCGCTGCTGCCGGGCGGCGCACTGATCCTCTCGGAAAAGCTGCGCTTCAATGATGCCCAGGAGCATGGGTTGCTGACCGACCTGCATATCGCGTTCAAGCGCGCCAACGGCTACAGCGAACTGGAAATCGCCCAGAAGCGCAGCGCCATCGAAAACGTCATGAAGCCCGACAGCCTCGAAGAACACCGCGAACGCCTGCTGGCGGCCGGGTTCTCGAAAGTCGTGCCGTGGTTCCAGTGTCTTAACTTTGCCTCGTTGATTGCCTTGCCATGATTGATTTGTCTCCCCTCGCCCGCCATCTGGTCGGTACTCCCCTGGCCGTATGGGCCCAGGGCCTGCAAGCGCAGCTCGATAGCAAGATGGAAAAAGGCCACGGCGACCTGGAGCGCTGGCAGAGTGCTTTGGACGCACTGCCGAATATCCAGCCGAGTGAAGTGGACCTGTTGAACGGCCTGGTGCTGGACACGGATTGCGACGACGAGACTCGCGCACAGATGCACACGGCGCTCATGGGGCTGAGCCCTTGGCGCAAAGGCCCGTTCCACCTGTTCGGCGTGCATGTGGACACCGAATGGCGCTCGGACTGGAAATGGTCCCGAGTGGCGCCGCATCTGGACTTGAAGGGCAAGCGCATCCTCGATGTGGGTTGCGGCAATGGCTATTACATGTGGCGCATGCTCGGCGCCGGCGCCGACAGCGTGATTGGCGTGGACCCCAACTGGCTGTTCTTCTGCCAGTTCCAGGCGGTGCAGCGTTACCTGTCCGAACCCAGGGCCTGGCACCTGCCGTTCCCGTTCGAAGACCTGCCGGCGAACCTTGAAGGCTTCGACACGGTGTTTTCCATGGGCGTGTTCTACCACCGTCGTTCGCCGATCGAACACTTGCTGGCGCTGAAAGACACGCTGGTCAAAGGCGGTGAGCTGGTGCTGGAAACCCTGGTGGTGGACGGCGATCAGCAGCAAGTGCTGGTGCCGGAAGACCGCTATGCGCAGATGCGTAACGTGTGGTTCCTGCCGTCGGTTCCGGCGCTGATGCTGTGGCTGCGCCGCGCCGGATTCAGCGATGTGCGCTGCGTGGACGTGAGCGTGACCACGGTCGAGGAACAACGCGGGACGGCGTGGATGAAGTACCAGTCGCTCAGTGACTTCCTCGATCCCGAAGATCACAGCAAGACCATTGAAGGGCTGCCGGCGCCGATGCGGGCGGTGATCATCGCCAGGAAATAACGGTGAGTTATCACTGAATATATGGAGATCCAAATGTGGGAGGGGGCTTGCCCCCGATAGCGGTGTATCAGCCATGGATGTGGTGACTGACACTCTGCTATCGGGGGCAAGCCCCCTCCCACACTTTTATCCTCAGTGTTCTTTAGAGTGGGGGCTTGGCCCGCCGAGCCTTGAAGAATTCACTCAACACTGTGCCGCACTCCTCGGCCAGCACCCCGCCTTCAAACAGTACCCGATGGTTGAGAAAGCCCTGGGTAAAAAACTGCCCCTGGCTCTGCACGATCCCGGCCTTGGGCTCGAGTGCGCCATAGACCACCCGTGCAATTCGCGAATGCACGATCAACCCGGCGCACATGCTGCACGGTTCCAACGTCACATAGAGGGTACTGCCCGGCAGGCGGTAATTGCTGACGGCGTGGGCGGCCGCGCGGATCGCGACCATCTCGGCATGGGCACTGGGGTCATTGCCGCTGATCGGGCAGTTGAAACCGCGGCCGATGATCTCACCGTCCTGCACCAGCACCGCGCCCACCGGCACTTCACCCAGCGCCGCGCCCTGGGCGGCGAGTGCCAGGGCTTCGCGCATGAAGTCCTGGTCGCGGCTGCGGTCGATGATCGCGGGGCGAACCTGGCGCATCACGCCACCTCGATGGCGGCCATCAGGCCGGTTTCCATATGGTCGATCACATGGCAGTGGAACATCCACACCCCCGGGTTATCCGCCACCAGGGCTACGCGGGCACGTTCGTTCTTGCCCAAGAGGTAGGTGTCGGTGAAATACGGGATGACCTTGTGGCGGTTCGACGCAATGACCTTGAAGCTCATGCCGTGCAGGTGGATCGGGTGCTGGTACTGGGTCATGTTCTTCAATTCGAAAATGTAGCTCTTGCCCTTCACAAGCTTGGCAATGGGGCGGTCGGCGCAGGTCTTGTCGGTGATGTCCCAGGCCTGGCCGTTGATCTGCCACAGGCTCGGCGGCTTGCCGTTGTCGACGTTGACCGACACCGAGCCGACCCATTCGAAATTGAAGTTGAGTTTCTCGGCATTGGCCAGGTCCGGTTCGGCAACCGGGTTGGCCGGCAGCGCCGGGGGCCACTCGGTGGGCGCGTCGGTGTTGGCCACTGAACGGAACGTGCCCAGGCGCACCGGGCCATTGCGGATCGACAGCTCTTCGCCGGCGGGCGGCGCCTTGATCGCCAGGCAGATACGCATGCCAGGGCCCAGCCAGTATTCCTTGCCCAGCGGGCGCGGCTCGATGGGGTTGCCGTCCAGCGCGTAGATCTGCGCGTCGACATCCGGAATGTTGATGCGATACGTCAGGGTGTTGTCGAGATTGAGCAGGCGCACCCGGGTGATCTGCCCGGCCGGCAAGTCGATCACGGCCTGGGACACGCCATTGATGGTGGATAAACGCCCCGCCGTGCCGCCACGCGCCGCCTCACGGGGAATGCTGAAGGCGACAAAGGCGCCCTCTTCGTCCACGTGCCAGCTTTTCAGGCTGAGGGTGCGTTCGTGTTTGAAACCGGTGGGCTCGCGCTCCTCGATGATCAGCGGTCCGACCAGGCCCCGGCCGAGTTCTTCGCTGCTGTTGACGTGCGGGTGATACCAGTAGCTGCCAGCGTCGGGCACACGGAACTTGTAGTCGAAATACTCCCCTGGCAGCACCGGCAATTGCGAGACGTAGGGCACGCCGTCCATCTCCAGCGGCAGGCGGATGCCATGCCAGTGGATGGTGGTGGCGACCGGCAGGTGGTTGATAAAACGCACCCGCAGCCACTCGCCCTGGCGTACGCGCAACTCGGTGCCGGGCGCCGAAGGGCCGAACGCCCAGGCCTGGGTGGTGTGGCCCGGCACCAATTCCACGTCCAGGGGCGCGGCGATCAACTCGTAATCGTGCCCCGCCTCGGACTCGGCGACCTTCCCCAGCCAGTAGCGGTAGCCGCCACCGGCACCGACGCCCACTACGGCCAGGCCTGCAAGACCACCCAGGATTTGTCGACGGGAAAAGGATCGGGACACAACAACCTCACGTATCTGCCGCAGGCACAGGGCCTGCAAAGGGCGGATACGATACACCTGCGAGCGCTAAACAGTAAGGGTTCGCATGTGGGAGGGGGCTTGCCCCCGATCGCGGTGTATCAGGTAAGAATAGGCTGACTGACACACTGCTATCGGGGGCAGGCCCCCTCCCACATTGGATCTGCAGTGTTTTTAGTGTTTGGCGGCCGCCAGGATCAGGGCCTTCATTTCGGCCACGGCGCCTTTGAAACCGACGAACAGCGCATGGGCGACCAGCGCATGGCCGATGTTCAGTTCGTTGATGCCCTTGATCGCCGCCACGGCTTCGACGTTGTGGTAGTGCAGGCCATGGCCGGCGTTGACGATCAGGCCTTCGCCAAGCCCACAGTTCACGCCATCGATGATGCGTTGCAGCTCTTCAGCCACTTCGGTCGGCGTGGTGGCATCGGCGTAGCGGCCGGTGTGCAGTTCGATGGCCGGGGCACCGACGCGGCGTGAGGCCTGGATCTGACGCTCGTCGGCGTCGATGAACAGCGACACTTCGCTGCCGATCTTCGACAGGCGCTCCACGGCAGCCTTGATCCGTGCTTCCTGGCCGGCCACGTCGAGGCCGCCTTCGGTGGTCAGTTCCTGGCGGGTTTCCGGCACCAGGCAAATGTGCGCCGGGCGGATGCGCTCGGCGAACTGCATCATTTCTTCGGTGACGCCCATTTCGAAATTCATGCGGGTCTGCAGCACGTCCTTGAGCAGCAGCACGTCGCGCTCCTGGATATGGCGGCGGTCTTCGCGCAGGTGCACGGTGATGCCGTCGGCGCCCGCTTCTTCGGCGTCCAGCGCGGCCTTGACCGGATCAGGGTAACGAGTGCCCCGGGCCTGGCGCAGGGTGGCGACGTGGTCGATATTGACGCCAAGAAGAATGCGATTGCTGGTGGTCACGGAAGCGCTCCTGAAAAGGGAAAGAATCGGTGCACAGCATACACGGGGATGTCAGGGCTTTCGAAACAACTCGCGACTGACCAGCGGCCGTCCGCCCAGGTGCACGGCCAGGGCCTGGCGCATCAGGCGCTTGGCGGCGGACAAGGCGCCGGGGGCGGTCCAGTCCGCTTCGCTCATGGCCAGCAACTCGGAGCCCTGGAACAGGCCGGGTTGCAGCAGGTACACGCGCTCAAGGCCTGCATCCACTTGCAGGCGATACAGCCCGTCGGCGGCGACAGGGTCACCGTGCAGGTCGTTGTGCAATTCAAAGCCGTAGCCCAGGTCATCCAGCAGGCGCCATTCAAAGGCCCGCAGCAGCGGTTCCAGGGGACGGCCTTCGGCGAGGGCGAGCAAGGTGGCGGCGTAGTGATCGAAGACGGCCGGATGCGGGTCTTCGGCGGGCAGCAGGCGGATCAGCAGCTCATTGAGGTAGAGACCGCTGAACAGCGCATCGCCATTGAGCCAGGCGGACGTGCCGACGCTTTCCAGGCGGCCGACATTCTTCAGCTCGCCCTTGCCGCGAAACTCCACGTCCAGGGCCACGAACGGCCGCGCCAGCGTACCGGCCTTGCCCCGCGCGCTGCGCAGAACCGCGCGCAGACGGCCCTGGGGCGTAAGGAAGTCCACCAGGGCGCTGGTCTCACGGTAGGCGCGGCTGTGCAGCACATAGGCGAGCTGGCTGGGAGGTGGGGATTGGGACATGGGTTCTCGATCTTGAAAACAACATCAACCGAATGTGGGAGGGGGCTTGCCCCCCGATGGCAGTGTGTCAGTCACTTATCCATTAACTGACCCACCGCTATCGGGGGCAAGCCCCCTCCCACATTTTTTAGCCCTGCGGTGTCTTACAGGTCGCCGTAGCCCAGGGAGCGCAACGCGCGCTCATCATCGGACCAGCCACCCTTAACCTTCACCCACAGGTTAAGCATGATCTTGGAATCGAACAGCAATTCCATGTCCTTGCGCGCCTCGGTGCCGATGCGCTTGATGCGCTCGCCCTTGTCGCCAATGATGATTTTTTTCTGGCCGTCACGCTCAACCAGGATCAGCGCATGGATGTGCAGGGTTTTGCCCTGCTGCTTGAACTCTTCGATTTCAACGGTGATCTGGTACGGCAGCTCGGCGCCCATCTGGCGCATGATTTTCTCGCGCACCAGTTCCGCAGCAAGGAAGCGGCTGCTGCGGTCGGTGATCTGGTCTTCCGGGAAGAAGTGCTCGTTCTCCGGCAGGTAGCCGGCAATCACGCGCTCCAGGGCTTCGAGGTTGTGGCCGTGCTGCGCCGAGATCGGCATGATCTGGGCATTCGGCAGTTGTTCCTGCAGCCAGGTCAGGTGCGGCATCAGTTCGGCTTTGTCTTCGATACGGTCGGTCTTGTTCAGCGCGACGATCAACGGGCCGGTGACGTACTGCACGCGCTCCAGAACCATCTGGTCTTCGTCGGTCCACTTGGTGCGGTCGACCACGAAAATCACCACGTCGACGTCTTTCAACGCCGCCGAAGCGGTCTTGTTCATGTAGCGGTTAAGCGCCTTTTCACCGCCCTTGTGCATGCCGGGGGTGTCGACGTAGACCGCTTGCACGGTGCCTTCAGTCTTGATGCCCAGCATGTTGTGGCGGGTGGTCTGCGGCTTGCGCGAGGTGATCGCGAGCTTCTGGCCGAGGATGTGGTTGAGCAGCGTGGACTTGCCCACGTTGGGGCGGCCGACAATGGCAACATAGCCACAGCGTGTTGCGGTTGAATCAGTCATGGCCATTCTCCACGCCCAGGGCAATCAGTGCTGCAGCGGCCGCTACCTGTTCGGCAATACGACGGCTCACACCCTGACCTCGGCTTTTTTCATTCAGTAAGGTGATTTCACATTCCACGAAGAACACGCGGCAATGCGGCTCACCCTGGATATCCACCACTTCGTAGCGTGGCAGTTCGCAACCGCGCGACTGCAGGTATTCCTGCAGGCGGGTCTTGGGGTCCTTGTTGGTGTCGACCAGCGTCAGGCTTTCGATTTCCGAAGCCAGCCAGGCGACCACGCGCTCCTTGGCCGTTTCCATCCCTGCATCGAGGTAGATCGCACCGATCAAGGCTTCCAGGGCATCAGCCAGGATCGACTCGCGCCGGAAACCGCCGCTTTTCAACTCACCGGAACCGAGGCGCAGGTACTCGCCCAGGCCGAAACCGCGAGCCAGCACGGCCAGGGTCTCGCCTTTCACAAGACGGGCGCGCAGGCGCGAAAGTTGGCCTTCGCGCGCTTGCGGGAAACGCTCGAACAGCGCCTCACCGGCGGCGAAATTGAGGATGGCGTCACCGAGGAATTCCAGGCGCTCGTTATTGCGCCCTGCAAAGCTGCGGTGTGTGAGGGCAAGGACCATCAATTCCTGGTCCTTGAAGGTGTAGCCGAGCTGGCGCTCGAGACGACTCAGAGAAACGGTCACGGTTTATCCATATCTAGTTGGTGGCACCGGCGGCCATCGACGATTGACGCAGTGTTCAAATTCACATCCTGATGGGTACCGGGCATCGGAAAATGTCCAAGCCCCAGAAAAGCATTCGGCGCTGTGATCACAGCGCCGCCTGTATTACTTGATCAGCCCGACCCGCGAGAAGTTCGGCAGGTGGCTGAGCTTGGGTTCCGGCCAGCTCATCCAGACCGCGAAGGCTTTGCCGACGATATTCTCGTCGGGCACCATGCCCAGCAGGTCCTTGGGAATAGTGGGGTCATCCCAGTAGCGACTGTCGTTGGAGTTGTCGCGGTTGTCGCCCATCATGAAGTAGTGCCCGGCAGGCACTTTCCACTGGCCATCGGGCATCGCGCGGTAGCGGCTCATTTCCTTGCGGATCTGGTGCTCTACCGCACCGAGTTTTTCCTGGTACAGCTCGGCGCTGCCCAACGTGTTCGGCTCGGCGCCCAACAGTTTTTCGGCCACCGACTCACCGTTGATGAACAGGCGCTTGTCGCTGGTGTAGCGGATCACGTCGCCCGGCAGGCCGACCACACGCTTGATGTAGTTGACGTTCGGGTCGCTCGGGTAGCGGAACACCATCACATCACCGCGCTGCGGGTCACCGACTTCAATCACCTTCTTGTCGATCACCGGCAAGCGAATCCCGTAGGAAAACTTGTTCACCAGAATGAAGTCGCCCACGTCCAGGGTAGGTTTCATCGACCCCGAAGGGATCTGAAACGGCTCCACCAGGAACGAACGCAGCACCAGCACGATGAACAATACCGGGAAGAACGATTTGCCGTATTCAACCAGCAAAGGCTCTTTGTTCAGCTTCTCGACCACCACGGCATCGGGCTGGCTGACGCTGCCCTGATAGGACGCGATAGCCGCCCGCCGACGCGGGGCGAAGAACACCAGATCGAGCAACGCCAGGAAACCACAGACGGCAACGGCGATGACCAGCAACAGCGGGAAATTTAGCGACATAGGACCTAACTATCCAACCTGAGCACCGCAAGGAAGGCTTCTTGTGGAATTTCCACATTGCCCACTTGCTTCATGCGTTTTTTACCGGCCTTTTGCTTCTCAAGCAGCTTGCGCTTACGGCTGACGTCGCCACCGTAGCATTTGGCCAGTACGTTCTTTCTGAGTGCCTTGACGGAGGTCCGCGCAATGATCTGCCCGCCAATGGCGGCCTGGATCGCAACGTCGAACATCTGACGCGGAATCAGTTCTTTCATCTTCTCGGTCAACTGGCGACCTTTGTAGTGCGCATTGTCCTTGTGCACGATCAATGCCAGGGCATCAACCTTGTCGCCGTTGATCAATACATCCAGCTTCACCAGATTAGCCGACTGGTAACGGTCGAAATGGTAGTCCAGCGAAGCATAGCCGCGACTGGTGGATTTGAGACGGTCGAAGAAGTCCAGGACCACTTCGTTCATCGGCAAATCGTAGGTCACTTGCACCTGGGTACCGAGGAACAGCATGTCGTGCTGCACGCCACGCTTTTCGATACACAGGGTGATGACGTTGCCCAGGTGCTCCTGCGGCACCAGGATATTGGCGCGCACGATCGGCTCACGCATGTCTTCGATGGAAGACAGGTCTGGAAGCTTGGAGGGGTTGTCGACGTAAATCGTTTCACCGGTTTTCAGCGCCAGCTCGAAAATAACCGTTGGCGCGGTGGTGATCAGGTCCAGGTCGTATTCGCGCTCCAGGCGCTCCTGGATGATCTCCATGTGGAGCATGCCGAGGAACCCGCAACGGAAACCGAAGCCCAGGGCGTCGGAGCTTTCCGGGGTGTACTGCAACGACGAGTCGTTGAGGGTCAGCTTTTGCAGGGCTTCGCGGAAGTCTTCGAAGTCGTCGGAGCTGACCGGGAACAGGCCGGCATAGACCTGCGGCTGAATGCGCTTGAAGCCTGGCAGCACGTCGACATCCGGCGTGGAGCTCAGGGTCAGAGTGTCACCGACCGGCGCACCGTGGATGTCCTTGATACCGGCGATGATGAAGCCTACTTCGCCGGCTTTCAGATCAGTGGTGGCGGTATGCTTGGGGTTGAACACGCCGACGCTGTCCACCAGGTGGATCTTGCCGGTGGACTTGACCAGGATCTTGTCGCCCTTCTTCACGCGGCCATGGCGCACGCGCACCAGGGAGACAACGCCCAGGTAGTTGTCGAACCAGGAGTCGATGATCAACGCTTGCAGCGGATCTTCGTAGTTGCCGGTCGGCGCAGGGATGGTCTTGACCAGGCGCTCGAGCACTTCATCGACGCCCAGGCCGGTCTTGGCGCTGCACTCGACGGCGTCGGTGGCGTCAATGCCGATGATTTTTTCGATTTCTTCCTTGACGCGGTCCGGATCGGCCTGTGGCAGGTCGATCTTGTTCAGCACCGGCATCACTTCCAGGCCCTGCTCGATGGCGGTGTAGCAGTTGGCCACGGACTGGGCTTCAACGCCCTGCCCCGCGTCCACCACCAGCAGCGCGCCTTCGCAAGCGGCCAGGGAACGGCTGACTTCATAGGTGAAGTCGACGTGGCCCGGGGTGTCAATGAAGTTGAGCTGGTACTTGATACCGTCTTTGGCGGTGTAGTACAGGGTAACGCTGTGGGCCTTGATGGTGATCCCGCGCTCGCGTTCGAGGTCCATGGAGTCCAGGACCTGGGCTTCCATTTCACGCTCGGCAAGGCCGCCGCACATCTGGATGAATCGATCGGCCAGCGTCGACTTACCATGGTCAATGTGGGCGATGATGGAGAAATTGCGGATATGACTCAAATCACTCACGGATCAACACTCAAAAAGGCTGCAGGCAGATTGCCCGCTGAAAAATAGCCGGGAATTGTACCTGATGCTCGGGCCAGACGTCATCTTTGCTGACGAACACAAAAAAGCCCCGTTTCCACGGGGCCCAATGTTGCAGGAGCGAGCTTGCTCGCAATCAGCCGGCTCGACGCAGCAACCAGAACCCGGCCACGGCGCAGATAAACGTCGGTACCAGCACCGCGAATAACGGCGAAAACCCGAATACCAGGCTCGACGGCCCCAGCAAGTCCTGGGCGATGCGGAACGTGAAGCCCACCAGCACCCCGGTGAATACCCGCTGGCCGAGGGTCACCGAACGCAACGGGCCGAAGATAAAGGAGATCGCCATCAGCACCAGCGCCGCCGTGACCACCGGTTGCAATACCTTGACCCAGAACGCCAGCCAGTAGCGGCCATTGTTCAGGCCCTGGTCCTTGAGGTAGTGGATATAACTCCAGAGACCCGAGATCGGCAGGGTTTCCGGAACCATGATCACCGTATTGAGCAGCTCCGGCTTCAGCGCGATATCCCATGTCTGGGTGGGTTCATTGACCACTTCGGTGCTGGCATTGAACCCCTGGCCCACATTATGGAACAGCGTGGTGGTGACCTCACTCAGTTGCCATTGCGCGCCATCGTATTGCGCGCGCTTGGCGAAGCTGGAGCTGAGCATGTGCCGCTCTTTGTCAAACGTGTAGCGTGTGACCCCGATCAACAAGCCGCCGGGCTGCACGGCGTTGATGTGGATGAACTGATCGCCCTGGCGGTGCCACAGGCCGTGCTTGGCACTCTGCGCATCGCCCGAACCCTGGGCCAGGGCGCGATTGGCCTGGGCAGTGGCTTCGGACGGTGGCGCGACGTATTCGCCGATCAGCACGCTGCACGCCATCAGCAGCAGCATCGGCTTCATGACCGCCCAGACGATACGCCCGATGGACACGCCCGCCGCGCGCATGATGGTCAATTCGCTGTTGCTGGCCAGGGTGCCCAGGCCGATCAGGCAGCCGATCAGGCCGGCCATCGGCATCATGTCGTAGAGCCGACGCGGCGCGGTCAGCGCCACGAAGCTCAGTACGTCCATGACGGTATAGGTATCGGTAACGTTGCCCACTTCATCGATGAAGGCGAACAGCGAGGCCAGGCCCAGGATGATGCCCAATACCGCCAGGATGGCGATCAGTACGCTGCTACCAATGTAGCGATCGAGCTTAGCCACGAGCCAACTCCTTCAGGCCACGACGGCTCTTCATTTTCAAACGGATAGGCTCCCAGTAGAGCAGCCCCAGGCCGATCACCAGGAAAATCCCGTGCACCCACCACAAGCCCAGGGCGGGCGGCAACTTGCCCTTTTCCAGGGAGCCACGGGCGGAAATCAGGATGGTCAGGTAAGCCATGTACAAAAGGATCGCCGGCAGCAGCTTGAGGAATCGGCCCTGGCGCGGGTTGACGCGCGACAGCGGCACCGCCATCAAGGTCACGATAAACACCAGCAGCGGCAGGGACAGGCGCCATTGCAGCTCGGCGATGGAGCGCAGTTCCTGGCTGCCGAACAGCGAGGCGGTGGGCAGCGCGTCGCGGTCGGTGACTTCGTCGCTGATATCGGGCTTGGGCAGCATCACGCCGTAGGTGTCGTATTTGATCACGCGGTAATCGGCCAGGCCCGGGCTGCCATCGTAGCGATAGCCGTTGTCCAGGATCAGGTAGCGGCTGCCGTCGGGGCGCACTTCCTGGCGGCCGCCGTCGGCCACCAGGATCGAGATGCCACGGTCTTTCTGGTCCTTGCCGAGGTTTTTCTGGGAAATGAACACGCCGCTCAGGTTGGAACGGTCTTCGGTCATTTCTTCGGTGTAGGTCACGCGCGTGCCGTCGTTGAGTGCCTGGAAACGCCCGGGTTCGAGGGTGTCGAACTCGGTCATCGCGTCCTGCTTGTTCAGCAGCAGCTGGAACTGCATCGCACCTTGAGGCGCGAGGCTCAGGCTCAACCAGGCCACTACCAGGGCAACGCCGGCGGCCGGCACCATGGTCATCGCCAGCAGACGCTGCTGGCTCATACCGGTGGCGGACAGCACGGTCATCTCGCTTTCGAGATAAAGCCGGCCATATGCCAGCAGAATGCCAAGGAACAGGCCGAGCGGCAGGATCAGTTGCAAAAAGCCAGGCAGGCGAAAGCCCATGATCAGGAACAGCGAGCCCGGATCCAGGGCGCCGGAGGCAGCCTGCGCAAGGAATTTGACGAAACGACCACTCATGATGATGACCAGCAATACCGCACTCACGGCACTCAGGGTCAACAGGACTTCGCGGGATAGATAACGGAAGACGATCAAACCAGACACTCCAGGGTTGTCAGGCTAAGGCGGCCAAACAAGCAAGCATACCGAGTCGACCCGTTTATCACGGGTCGGCTAAAAAGATGGCGCATTATCCTGTGATTGACCGCGCCTGTCACTGCGCAACCTCATGCGCATGCACAAAGCGTGCTTCGAGGGTTGTCAGGCTTCGCCTGCGAGGTTCAAACTGCGGCCTTTGTCGCTGGCGGCTTACAAGGCTGCCGCGCTTTTAAAGCCTGGGTAAAAACGCCAGGCTCACCGACCTTTATAAGGGACCCGAAAATGGAATTGGTTGTAAAAAGCGTTAGCCCCGAAACGTTGAAAACCGCCACCCTCGTGGTCGCTGTCGGCGAAGGCCGCACACTCGGCGTTGCCGCCAAGCAACTGGATGAACTGAGCGGCGGCGCCATCAGCGCCGTGCTCAAGCGCGGCGACCTGGCCGGCAAAGTCGGCCAGAGCCTGCTGCTGCACAGCCTGCCGAACCTCAAGGCCGAGCGCGTGTTGCTGGTGGGCGTGGGCAGTGACGCCGAACTGGGCGACCGTCCGTTTCGCAAGATCGTCAGCGCCATCCTCACCACGCTTAAAGGCCTGGGCGGCAGCGACGCGGCACTGGCACTCGACGAAATCGTCATCAAGGGCCGTGACAGCTACGGCAAGACCCGCCTGCTGGCCGAAAGCCTGGTGGACGGTGGCTACGTCTTCGACCAGTTCAAGAGCCAGAAAGCCGACCCCCGTGCCCTGAAGAAAATCACCCTGCTGACCATCAAGGCCGCACAGGCTGAAGTCGAGCGCGCCGTGACCCACGCCACTGCGATCGCCAAGGGCATGTCGTTCACCCGTGACCTGGGCAACCTGCCGCCGAACATCTGCCACCCCACCTACCTGGGCGAACAGGCCAAGGCGCTGGGCAAGGAGTTCAAGGGCCTCAAGGTTGAGGTGCTGGACGAGAAGAAGATCAAGGAACTGGGCATGGGCTCGTTCTATGCCGTAGGCCAGGGCAGCGACCAGCCGCCTCGCCTGATCGTGATGCAATACAACGGCGGCAAGAAGTCCGAGAAGCCTTACGCCCTGGTGGGCAAAGGCATCACCTTCGACACCGGCGGCATCAGCCTCAAGCCGGGCGCCGGCATGGACGAGATGAAGTACGACATGGGCGGCGCCGCCAGCGTGTTCGGCACCCTGCGTGCCGTGCTGGAACTCAAGCTGCCGATCAACCTGGTGTGCATCCTGGCCTGCGCCGAGAACATGCCGAGCGGCGGTGCTGCCCGCCCAGGCGATATCGTCACGACCATGAGCGGCCAGACCGTGGAAATCCTCAACACCGACGCCGAAGGCCGCCTGGTGCTGTGCGACGCGCTGACCTACGCCGAACGCTTCAAGCCGCAGGCGGTGATCGACATCGCCACCCTGACCGGCGCCTGCGTGGTTGCCCTGGGCGCCCACACCTCGGGCCTGCTGGGCAACAACGACGAGCTGATCGAGCAACTGCTCAGCGCCGGCAAGGCTGCCGACGACCGCGCCTGGCAGCTGCCGCTGTTCGATGAGTACCAGGAGCAACTGGACAGCCCGTTCGCCGACATCGCCAACATCGGCGGCCCGAAAGCCGGCACCATCACCGCCGCCTGCTTCTTGTCGCGGTTCACCAAGAACTTCAACTGGGCGCACCTGGACATCGCCGGCACCGCATGGGCCAGCGGCAAGGACAAGGGCGCCACTGGTCGTCCAGTACCGCTGCTGACCCAGTACCTGCTCGATCGCGCCAAAGCCTAAGCGCCACCGGCCCTTCTGTAGGAGCGAGCTTGCTCGCGAAGATCGCCAACGATAACGCGCCCATCCCGGATGAACGCGGTGTCCTCTGGTTTTTCGCGAGCGAGCTCGCTCCTACAGGACTGGCGGGCCAGCACCAGGAACCGCAATGACCCAAGTCGACTTCTATATATTGCCCAGCGCCGACCCATCCGCGCGCCTGGACTTTGCCTGCAAGCTCACCGAAAAGGCCTGGCGCATGGGCCATCGCATTTACCTGCATTGCAGCGATGCCGCCCAACGCGAGGACCTCGATGCCCGCCTGTGGCGCTTCAAGGGCGAAAGCTTCGTACCCCACGGCCCCGCCGAATCGGAACCTGACGGCGTGGTAGTACTGGGTTTGGGCGACAGTTGCGGCGACCACCATGACCTGCTGGTCAACCTTGACCTTAAAGTACCGGCCTTTGCCAAGGCCTTCGCCCGTGTGGCGGAAGTGGTGGTGGAAGACCCGGCTATTCGTCAGGCCGCGCGGGAGAGTTTCCGTTTCTACCGCGAACAGGGCTATCCTCTGCAGGACCACCGGCTACAACGACTTTGAGCACATGATGGACACGCCCAATCCGCTGAAAAAAGACGACCACCTGCTGGACGACCTCGAGTCGATCCGCCAGCTGCTGGGTGATGATGGCTTGCAACCGCCGCTGTTGACCGAAACGGCCGATGGCGAGATACAGATTCCGCTGTTGTTCGACATGGTCGGCAACAAGTCTGCTGCGCCGGAGCCAGCCATTACCGAGCCCGCCCCCGCTGCCGAAAAAGCCCCCGACGCCCTGCTGCTGCACCTGGACAACGAACTGCGCGCCGCCGCGCAATTGATCATGCAGGATGTGATCGATGATTTTTCGCCGCATATTGAAGCCGAGATCAAACGGCGAATGGATGCGCGGATGGAACGGCTGCTGAGCCAGTACCAGTCTTAAGCCACACCGAGATCCCCTGTGGGAGGGGGCTTGAACTGGTCAAGTAATCCCGGACACCGATTACGGTGTTTATGCCGCTTTTTGCTCCATGGCTATTGGCGACAGGTAGTTGTTGTAGCTGTGGAGCC
>NZ_JAFLXH010000033.1:0-80153 GCF_019891515.1 Pseudomonas sp. Wu6
TGCCGAGTGGTGGGGCAAGAGCGTTTTGCTTACTTTTGCGCTTTTCAAAAGTGAGCCGCTGTAAAAGCGGAACCATTAGCAGCCGTTACCGCAGAAACGGATATGTACTCGATCTGATCCAACATCCTGGTCGGCCCAGAGGCCGCCATCGGGGGCAAGCCCCCTCCCACAGGGTCCCGCGGGGTACCTAAAAGTTGTGTAGATACTCATGCCCCGATGACAGTGTGTCAGCCAATACATTGGGTGACTGATACACCGCTATCGGGAGCAAGCCCCCTCCCACATTTTGAGCCGCGTTGATTCAGATGAAGGTCACCACCCCACCGGCCAGCGACTTCACCCGTGCCAGCGATTCAACCCGATAACCCTGCGCATCCAGCTCGGCACGGCCGCCCTGGAACGACTTCTCGATCACAATGCCCAAGCCGGCCACGGTCGCGCCGGCCTGCTTGATGATCGAAATCAGCGCCTGGGATGCCTTGCCGTTGGCCAGGAAGTCATCGATAACCAGCACGCGGTCGCTGCTGGTCAGGTGGCGCGGGGAGATCGCCACGGTGCTTTCGGTTTTCTTGGTGAAGGAGTACACCGTCGCCGACAGCAGGTTTTCGGTGAGGGTCAGGGACTGCTGCTTGCGCGCGAAGATCACGGGCACGCCGAGGTTCAGGCCGGTCATGATCGCCGGGGCGATGCCCGAGGCTTCGATGGTGACGATCTTGGTGATGCCCGAGTCCTTGAACAGCGCGGCGAATTCGTCGCCGATCAGTTTCATCAGTGCCGGGTCGATCTGGTGGTTCAGAAAGGCGTCAACCTTGAGTACCTGATCGGAAAGCACGATGCCTTCTTCGCGAATTTTCTTGTGCAGTGCTTCCACGGAAAGCTTCCTCTGATGGCGCAACAGGCGCCGAAAGTAGATTAAAAAGTAGTCGATTCTAGCGCTTTAACATCGCGCGTATATCGGCCAGGGCGCTGTTGCCGCGAACGGCCTTCACCTCGGTCGGGGTGTCGTCGTTGCCTTCCCAGGCCAGGTCATCCGGCGGCAGCTCATCGAGGAACCGGCTGGGGGCACAATCGATGATTTCGCCGTATTGCTTGCGCTTGGCGGCGAAAGTGAAGGCCAGTGTCTGACGCGCGCGGGTAATCCCCACGTAGGCCAGGCGCCGTTCTTCCTCGATGGTGTCGGCTTCGATGCTGGAGCGGTGCGGGAGAATTTCCTCTTCCATGCCCATGATGAACACGTAGGGGAATTCCAGGCCCTTGGACGCATGCAAGGTCATCATCTGCACCCCTTCGGCGCCGTCTTCCTCTTCCTGCTGGCGCTCAAGCATGTCGCGCAGCACCAGCTTGCCGATGGCGTCTTCGACGGTCATTTCACCGTCTTCGTCTTTTTCCAGGGTGTTCTTCAGGGCTTCGATCAGGAACCAGACGTTGCCCATGCGGTAGTCCGCGGCCTTGTCGCTGGAACTGTTGGTGCGCAGCCAGTTTTCATAGTCGATGTCCATGACCATGCTGCGCAGGGCACTGATCGGGTCTTCGCCGGCGCACTGCTCACGGACCTTGTCCATGAAGCGCTTGAAGCGCGACAGGCGATCGGTGAAGCGGGTGTCCAGGTGTTCGCCCAAGCCGATTTCGTCGGTAGCGGCGTACATCGAGATCTTGCGTTCGGTGGCGTAGTTGCCGAGCTTTTCCAGGGTCGTCGAACCGATTTCCCGACGCGGCACGTTGATCACGCGCAGGAAGGCGTTGTCGTCATCCGGGTTCACGATCAGGCGGAAGTAGGCCATCAGGTCTTTGACTTCCTGGCGCCCGAAGAAGCTGTTGCCGCCCGACAGGCGATACGGCACCTGGTGGTGCTGCAATTTCAGTTCGATCAGCTTGGCCTGGTAGTTGCCGCGATACAGGATCGCAAAGTCGCTGTAAGGGCGGTCGGTGCGCAGGTGCAGGCTGAGGATTTCCACCGCCACGCGCTCGGCTTCGGCGTCTTCGTTGCGGCAGCGGATCACACGGATTTCGTCGCCATGACCCATCTCGCTCCACAGTTGTTTTTCAAACTCGTGGGGGTTGTTGGAAATCAGCACGTTGGCGCAGCGCAGGATACGGCTGGTGGAGCGGTAGTTCTGCTCCAGCATCACCACTTTCAGCGACGGATAGTCGTCCTTGAGCAGCATCAGGTTTTCCGGGCGGGCGCCGCGCCAGGCGTAGATCGACTGGTCATCGTCGCCCACCACGGTGAACTGATTGCGCGTGCCGATCAGCAGCTTCACCAGCAGGTATTGGCTGGCGTTGGTGTCCTGGTATTCGTCCACCAACAGGTAGCGCACCTTGTTCTGCCACTTTTCCAGGATGTCCTTGTGTTCCTGGAACAGTTTGACCGGCAGCAGGATCAGGTCGTCGAAGTCCACCGCGTTGAACGCCTTGAGCGTGCGCTGGTAGTGGGTGTAGACGATGGCGGCGGTCTGTTCCTTGGGGTTGCGTGCGTTTTCCAGGGCTTCGGGGGGCAGGACCAGGTCGTTTTTCCAGGCGCCGATCATGTTCTTGATCTCGTCGACGCCGTCGTCGCCCGCGTATTCCTTCTGCATGATGTCGGTCATCAAGGCCTTGACGTCGGTCTCGTCGAAGATCGAGAAACCCGGCTTGTAGCCCAGCCGCGCATGTTCCTTGCGGATGATGTTCAGCCCCAGGTTGTGGAACGTGCACACGGTGAGGCCACGGCCTTCGCCACCCTTGAGCAGGGTGCCGACACGCTCTTTCATTTCCCGCGCCGCCTTGTTGGTGAAGGTCATGGCGACGATGTACTGGGCGCGGATGCCGCAGTTCTGGATCAGGTGCGCGATCTTGCGGGTAATCACGCTGGTCTTGCCGGAGCCAGCACCGGCGAGCACCAATAGAGGGCCGCCGACGTAGTTCACGGCTTCTTGCTGCCGGGGATTGAGTCGGGACATACAGAGTTCAGGGAGTCGTTATTCAAAAGGGCGGGCATTTTAACAGGCTGGCAAGATTCTGCTGCCTTAGAACGACGGTGTGACGTACCACTCGATCTAAATTTGCCGGTTTTGTTACTTTGCCGCAGGATGTCGTGGGTATCGCAACTATTTTTCACAGTCTGCGTGTTTGATAACACCTATCATTGGTCATGCATTTGTTATCGTCAGGCCGCACGTCATAATGCCCGCCGCCAACGAATTTTTGCAGAGTCTAGGGAGCTAGCTTGTCTACGCCTGTCGAACCCTTGCGTTTGCTGCTGCTGGCCGATACGCCGGCGTGGGCAGCGTTGTTGCGCGAGTGCCTGGCGCCGATGGGCGATGGGGCTGTGCTGATCAGTGCCCCCAGTTGGGACTCGGTGAGTCGTCTGTTCGACGACGATCACGAAGCGGTGCTCTTGACCACGCCCAACCTGCAACCCGGTCCCGGTCGTTGCAGCCTGCCGTGTGTATTGCTGCTGGAACAGGAACCACTGGTTGCGCCGCTCGGCGTCAGCGATTGGCTGATCCATTCTGCGCTGGACGCCGGTACCTTGCGCCGCTGCCTGCGCCATGTGCGCGAGCGTGGCGTGCTGGAAAACACGTTGCAGCGCCTGGCCGAACAGGATCCGCTGACCGGTATTGCCAATCGTCAGGGTTTCCAGACCTTGCTGGCGGCACGGCTGGCGGAAAACGAAGGCCGCGGCCTGGCCCTCGGTCATCTGGACCTGGACAATTTCCGTCACGCCAACGATGCCCTCGGTCACCAGGCCGGCGACCGCTTGATCCTGCAGGTGGTCTCACGGCTCAAGAGCCAGCTTGAAGCCGGTGATCAACTGGCGCGCCTGGGCAGCGATGAGTTCGCGCTGCTGATCGACACCCGCCGTGCGCCCCAGCGCGCCGAATGGATGGCCGAACGCATCACCGAAGTCATGGCTGAGCCTTACTGGGTGGACGGCGAGAGCCTGCTGATCGGCTGCAGTTTGGGTGTGGCGCATGCCCGGGCCCGCGCCGGGGCCGACCCGTTGATGTGGCATGCCCATATCGCCATGCAACAGGCCAAAAGCACCCAGGGCTGTACCTTTCATATCTTCAACGAACGCATCAACCGCAACGCGCGCAGCCTGGCCGACCTGGAAAGCGAGTTGCGCCGTGCCTTGCGCCGCGATGAGCTGGAGCTGCATTACCAGCCGCGCCTGGACCTGGATGACGGGCATATCGTCGGCCTCGAGGCCCTGGTGCGCTGGCGCCATGGCGAGCGTGGACTGTTGCCGCCGAGCGAGTTCGTGCCCTTGGCCGAGCAGAGCGGCCTGATCGTGCCGCTGGGGTACTGGGTGATTTCCCGGGCCCTGCGCGACATGCAGGACCTGCGCGAACGCGGCCTGCCGGCGTTGCACATGGCCGTCAACCTGTCGTTTCGCCAGTTCCAGGACAGCCAATTGCTCTCGACACTCAGCCGGCTGATTGCCGAGCGCGGCGTGGAAGCACAATGGCTGGAGTTCGAGCTGACCGAAACCGCCGTGATGCGTCGCAGCGACCTGGTTAAACAGACCATGGACGCCCTCGGCCGCCTCGGTGTGCGGTTTTCCCTGGATGACTTTGGTACCGGTTTCTCATCGTTTGTGCACCTCAACAGCCTGCCGATTGCCTTGTTGAAGATCGACAAGAGCTTCGTCGGTGGCATGGAAGAGCGCGAAGAGAATCGCAAGCTGGTACACGCCATGATCAACCTGGCCCATAACCTCAACCTGGAAGTGGTGGCCGAAGGCGTGGAAACCCCTGAGCAGCTTGAGCTTCTGAGACTGTTTGGTTGCGATCAGGCCCAGGGTTACCTGATCAGTAAACCGTTGCCGTTGACTGAGCTGGTGGAGTATCTGACCTCCGGCAAAAGCCAGCAGGCGTTGTTGGGCTGAGTTGTAAACTCGGTCAGACCTGTGGGAGGGGGCAAGCCCCCTCCCACAGGTCTGACCGAGCAGGGCTTTACTCTGTCTGTGCCGCCTGAAAGGCAGGCTGTATGTCCGGTTCTCGCCGAATCATCCGCTTCATCTTCGCCTCGAACGCCCAGGTCAGGCTCACCGCCGCGCACGCCAACCCCAACGCCAGGCCCCACCACACACCGGTCGGCCCCCAGCCCAGGGTGAACGCCATCAACCAGGCTGCTGGCGCGCCGATCAGCCAGTAGCAACCGAGCCCCACCAGGAACGTGGTCTTGGCGTCCTTGAGGCCACGGATGCAGCCCATGGCAATGGTCTGCACACCATCGAACAGCTCGAACCAGGCGGCGACGGCCAGCAGGCTGACGGCCAGGACGATGACATCATGAAACGCCGGATCGTCATGGTCGAGGAACAGCCCGATCAGCGGGTCGGCAGACAGCCAGAACACCAGGGCAAACCCCAGCATCAACAGGGCACCAAAGCCGATGCCGACCCGTCCGGCCATGCGTGCCCGCAGCAACTGCCCGGCGCCATAATGCTGGCCGATACGCATGGTCACCGCGTAGGACATCCCCGCCGGAACCATGAACGCCACCGAGACAATCTGCAGGGCAATCTGGTGCGCCGCCAACTGCGTACTGCCCATGGTGCCCATGCACAGCGCCGCAAACGCGAACAGCCCGACTTCCACCGCATAGGTGCCCCCAATCGGCAGGCCCAGGCGCCACAACTCGCGCAGGTACCGGGTATTGAGGCGCAGCAGCCCGCTGCTCAGTGGATAGGCGGCGTAGGTGCGGTTGCTGCGGATGTACCACATCAGTGCCAACGCCATGCCATTGGCGACGATGGCTGTGACCAGGCCAATGCCCATCAGCCCGAGTTTGGGCAGGCCGAACATGCCTTCGATCAGCGCGTGATTGAGCAGGTAGTTGACCACCGTGCCGCACAGGCTGATGACCATCACCGGGGTGGCTTTGCCGATGGCGCTGGTGAAGCCGCGCAGTGCCATGAAGCTCAGATAGCCGGGCAGGGCGAACGGCAGCAGGGTCAGAAATTGCCCGGCGGCCTGCACGTTGGTTTCGGTCTGGCCGAACATCAGCAGCACCGGCTTGAGGTTCCACAGCAGCAGCGCCGCCGCCAGGGCCATCAACCAGGCGAGCCACAACCCGGCCTGGGTCAGCCGGGTGGCGCCGTCGATGTCGCCCGCGCCGTGACGGATGGCCACAAGGGTGCCCACTGCCGCGATCACGCCGATGCAGAAAATCGCCACGAACGAATAGCTCGCCGCGCCCAGGCCACCGCCGGCCAGGGCTTCGGGGCTCAGGCGCGCCATCATCAGGGTGTCGGTCAACACCATCAGCATGTGCGCCAACTGTGAGGCAATCAACGGCCCCGCCAGCCGCAGAATGGCCCAGAGTTCGGTACGTGCCGGATGCTGCATGATCATCGCTCTCGAAATGTCAGGGAGGTGGGGAGGGTTGATTCTCGGCGCTTTCGGCGCATTGCACAAAGGGATAAAAGCGATCGTTTGCATGATTAAAACTCATGCCTGATCGATTCTGGTAGGGTTTGGCCATTGCGCTGTCGGAGTCATCAAAATGTCTCGTCGTCTTCCCCCGCTTTATGCCCTGCGGGCATTCGAGGCCGCGTCCCGTCACCACTCCTTCACCCGCGCGGCGCAGGAGTTGTCGATTACCCAGAGTGCGGTCAGCCGGCATATCCGTACCCTCGAAGAGCATTTCGCCTGCCGGCTGTTCCAGCGCAGCGGCCGTACCTTGCAACTCACGGAGGCGGCGCGCTTGTTGCTGCCCGGCGTGCGCGAAGGCTTCGCCGCCCTGGAGCGCGCCTGCCATACCCTGAACGCCGAAGATGACATCTTGCGCATGAAAGCACCGTCCACCCTGACCATGCGCTGGCTGTTGGCGCGATTGAGCCGCTTTCGGGCCCTGCAGCCGGGCAACGAAGTGCAGCTCACCAGCGCGTGGATGAACATCGATGAAGTGGACTTCAATCAGGAACCGTTCGATTGCGCAGTGTTGCTCAGTAACGGACACTTTCCGGCGGACTGGGAGGCCAGCCACCTGTTTGCCGAAATGCTGATTCCGGTGGGCGCGCCCAATCTATTGGATGACGGCCCCTGGGACGTGCAGCGGCTGGCAACGGCCGAACTGCTGCACCCGACACCGGACCGGCGTGACTGGCGTTACTGGCTGGAGCACATGGGGCTGACCTCCCGGGTCTCGCTCAAGGGTGGGCAGGTGTTCGACACGCTGGAGCTGGGCATGATCGCTGCCGCGCGCGGCTATGGCGTGTCCATGGGAGATTTGTTGATGGTGGCCGAGGACGTCGCCCAGAAACGCTTGAGCCTGCCGTGGCCAACGGCCGTCGCCAGCGGGGAAAGTTATTACCTGGTGTGGCCGAAAACCCGGCCCGGGGGTGAGCGCTTGCGGCGCCTGGCGGAGTTTCTGCAGAGCGAGGTGCAGGCGATGGTTTTGCCCGCGGTGACTCGCCTCGAATGAAGGGGTTGGTCTATGCACGGCAATCGTTTGCGTCATACCTCTGTGAATCGCTCAAGTATTGTGAAACCGCGCCGAAGTAGGTGTGCTGGACCAATCGTGCCCCAACGTTTCCCACTAGATAATTCGCCGAGCAGCGCTAAGAGATCAGGATGATCCTGGCCTCGGCTCAGGAGCTGTCATGTCTCAACCTCGCGCTCGGATCGCTTCCCAGTTAGGCCTCGCATTAGCCGTGATTCTGGCGGTCGTCATCAGCGGCAGTACCGTTTTCGCACTACGCTCGCTCGATACCGCCAACCTCGCGACCCGTGAGGAGCACCTGGCCAGCGAGGCGCGTTTGCTCGCCGACCAGCTCAATACCTTCCACAGCACCTTGCGCGAGAGCACTCAGCGTTTGAGCGGGCTGTTTGAAAAGCGCTTCGGCGCCGGTTTGAGCGTGCGTGCGGACCAGCCTGTCGCCGTGGCCGGTGTACAAACGCCAAGCCTGTACCTGGGCGGCGAGTTGCTGAACAACAACTTCGGCGAAGTGGACGAATTCAAGGACATGTCCGGCGGCGTGGCCACGGTGTTCGTGCGCAGCGGCGATGACTTCATCCGTATCAGCACCTCCCTGACCAAGCAGGATGGCAACCGCGCCATCGGCACCGTGCTGGATCGCCAGGGCCCGGCCTACCAGCGTGTGTTCAACGGGCAGGCCTATATCGGCCGGGCCGTGTTGTTCGATCGCTCCTATATGACCCAGTACAGCCCGGTGCGTGATGCCAGCGGAAAGGTCATCGCAGTGTTGTTCATCGGGTTCGACTACACCGACGAACAGAAAGCCCAGTTCGACAACCTCAAGCGCTTCCGTATCGGCCAGACCGGTTCCTTGTCGCTGCTGGATGAGCAGAAGCACTGGTTGGTGCCGCCGGCCGGTGTGCAAGCCTTGGATCAAGCGGTCGCCGTGATGCTCGACTTGGCGAAGAAACCCGGTGAAGGCCGCTTCTGGAGTGACAAGAACGAAGATTTCTACAGCGTGTCGGTCCCCTTCGAGGGCGGCCCTTGGGCGGTCGTGGCAAGTATGCCCAAGGCCGAGATTCGTGCCGTGACGTGGGACGTGGGGATGCGCCTGGTCATTGGCAGCGTGCTGGCCATGCTGTTGGCTGTGGGGGCCACGGTATGGCTGTTGCGCAGCAAGCTCGCGCCATTGAGTGACCTGGTGCGTCAGGCTGAAGCGCTCGGCGCAGGTGATCTGAGTGCGCGCCTGAATGTCTCCAGCCATGACGAAATCGGCCAGTTGGCGCGCAGCTTCAACCAGATGGGCGAGGCACTGTCGACCATGGTTTCGCACATCCGCAAGGCGGCTGAAGAGGTCAACAGCCGGGCCCAGGCGCTGTCGGGGTTGTCTGGCGGCGCCTATGAAGGCATGGAGCAGCAGTCCGGCGAAATCACCAGCATGGCCGGCGCGGTGGAAGAATTCAGCGCCACCTCGCTGAATATCGCCGACAACATGGGCAATACCGAGCGTCTGGCCCAGGAAAATGCCCAGCAGACCCGTATCGGGCGTACCTCGATGGAAGAAGCGTCGTCGTCCCTGGAACATATCGCCACCGCGCTGAACAGCACCGCTACGGTGATCAACACCCTGGGCCAGCGCTCCCAGGAAATCGGCGGTATCGTCGGCGTGATTACCTCGATTGCCGAACAGACCAACCTGCTCGCGCTCAATGCCGCCATCGAAGCGGCCCGCGCCGGTGAGCAAGGTCGCGGCTTTGCCGTGGTCGCAGACGAAGTGCGCAACCTGGCCTCTCGCACCCGCCAGGCCACCGATGAAATTTCCGTAATGATCCAGAGCATCCAGCAGGAAACCGGCAATGCCATCAGTACCATGGAGCACGGCAACGTGTTGATGCAGGAAGGCCTGTCGCGCAACGCGGATGTGGCCTCGGCCCTGGCGCGCATCGACGAGCAGAGCCGCTCGGCCGGTCAGCAGTTCGCCGCAATCACCACCGCCACCCAGGAGCAGAGCAGCACCGCGACGTTGCTCAGCAGTAATTTGCAAAGCATCGCACTGGCCAACAGCGAGCAGCGTGAAGTGGTGTCGAACCTGGCGATCACCGCCAAAGAGCTGGAAACCCTGGCGGCGGGCTTGCGGCATGAGGTGGATCGCTTCCGCTAAGCCACTCAAGAGCTCGCTGCCGGGCGGTATTGCAAGGCCTCTTGCAAATGGTGGCGAGCGATGGCGTCTTGTTGTTCCAGGTCCGCCAACGTACGCGCCACCTTGAGCAAGCGATGAGCCGCGCGCAACGACAGCGTCAGCCGCTCGCAGGCGTTCTCCAGCCAGCCTTCGTCGACCTTCGCCAGCGTGCAGTACTCGCGCAGCCCCGGCAGGTCGAGGAAGGCGTTGGCGCAGCCCTGGCGTCGTTGCTGGCGTTCCCGTGCGTCGGCCACCAAGGCGGCCGTTTTCGCGGTGGTGTCATCGGTCTGTTGTGCCGGGCTCAGCGCCGTGGCTTCTCGCGCCACCGTCAGGTGCAGGTCGATCCGGTCCAGCAACGGCCCCGAGAGCTTATTGCGATAGCGCTGTATCTGTTCCGGCGTACACCGGCAACTGCCGCTGGGTTCGCCCATATAACCGCACGGGCAGGGGTTCACCGCCGCGACCAGTTGAAAGCGCGCCGGGAAGCTCACCCGGTCACGGGCGCGGGAAATCACGATATGTCCCGACTCAAGCGGCTCGCGCAGGACTTCCAGCACCTTGCGGTCAAATTCCGGCAATTCATCCAGGAACAACACGCCGTGGTGGGCCAGGGTGATTTCCCCCGGTTGCGGCTTCGAGCCGCCGCCGACCAGCGCAGGGCCCGAGGCCGAGTGGTGCGGCTGGCGAAACGGCCGGTGCGGCCAATGGCTCAACGGTGCCAGGCTGACCACCGATTGAATCGCCGCGACTTCCAGCGCTTCCTGCTCACTGAGCGGTGGCAGCAACCCCGGCAGGCGGCTGGCGAGCAGCGTCTTGCCGGTGCCGGGCGGGCCGCTGAACAGCAGGTTATGCGCCCCCGCCGCTGCGATCAGCAAGGCTCGCTTGGCAGCCATTTGGCCCTGGACTTCGCTGAGGTCCGGGTAAGGTTTGTTCAGGTACAACAGGCCGTCCGACCGGTAGGGCTCGATCGGCACATGCCCATTCAAGTGCGCCACCACCTGTAGCAAGTGATCCACCGCAATCACCGTCAACCCTGACGCCAGGCACGCCTCCTCAGCGTTTGCCCTGGGCACTATCAAGGTGCGCCCGGCCTTGCGCGCCGCCAAGGCGGCCGGCAACACGCCTTTGACCGCGCGTACTTCGCCGGACAGCGCCAACTCCCCCAGGCACTCGACCTCATCGAGCATCAGCGCCGGCACCTGCACGCTGGCCGCCAGGATCCCCAGGGCAATCGCCAGATCAAAACGCCCGCCGTCCTTGGGCAGGTCGGCGGGCGCCAGGTTGAGCGTGATGCGCCGCGCCGGGTACTGCAGGGCCGAGTTGAGAATGGCGCTGCGCACGCGGTCCTTGCTTTCCTTCACCGCAGCTTCCGGCAAGCCCACCAGCGTCAGTGACGGCAACCCATTGGCCATATGCACTTCAACAGTGACGGCGGGGGCTTCGACGCCGACCTGGGCGCGGCTGTGAACGATGGCGAGGGACATGCTCGATCCTTGAATGGGGGGCCGCTTCCTGCGGATTATTCAAGGGTAGACGAGGTGGGAATAAGGATGGCGGGGAGGTTTTACAGAACGTATCCAGACAACGAAGTGAGGGAGGGGGCAAGCCCTGATGCCAAGGCTTTTTGTAGGAGCGAGCTTGCTCGCGAAAAACTCACGGGCACCGCGTTCATTCAGGAAGCACGCGTTATCGTTAACATTTTTCGCGAGCAAGCTCGCTCCTACAGGGGGCGGCATCAGGGCTTGCCTCCCACACTCATCGGGTTTATTCGGCCGATGGGGGCGTCAGCCGCGCTTCCAGTTCCGCTACCTTCGCTTCCAGGCTCTCAAGCCGTGCACGCGTGCGGGCCAACACCACCATCTGGCTGTCGAATTCTTCACGGCTGACCAGATCGAGCTTGCTGAAGCCACTTTGCAGCAGGGCCTTGAACTGGCTTTCGATTTCGTTGCGGGGCAGCGGGGTGTCGCCGCTGAACAGGCGAGAGGCGTGGCCGCTCAGGGCGTCGAGGAAGTCTTTGGGCGCGAGCATGGGAAATATTCCGGAAAACAGTTGGCCGGCAGTGTATCACGCAGCGTCTATAGTCTTTTCATGGCCCGGCACGCACGCTTTTCGCGCATAGGGATGGGCGGTCGCGCACTGTTTTGATGCGCATCGCCGTCGCCGGAGCGCCCCGCAGGTGGGCATAAGTGGGCAACGGACTGATTTCAGTGATTTTTACGGAGCTGGCAAGGTTTCTGCTTAGACGATCATGACCCATGCACTGATGCAGTCGCTGTGACGAATGCAGTGCGCCGACGGATCAGGGGTACAGGTTTCGTCACCAGTGGTTCGCTGGCGTCGCCACGGTAATACGCAGGCGACGATGCGTTACAAAGCCAGGCACTGCGCTTAGACTTGAGACGGGTTTGTTTTCCTGGGGCAAGTCCACCAATTCGGGAGAGAGTTTTCATGAAGCTAGTCACTGCCATCATCAAGCCGTTCAAGTTGGACGACGTACGCGAGTCACTGTCCGAGATCGGCGTGCAGGGCATTACCGTTACTGAGGTCAAGGGCTTCGGTCGGCAGAAGGGTCATACCGAGCTGTATCGCGGTGCGGAATACGTGGTCGATTTCCTGCCGAAGGTGAAGATTGATGTCGCCATTGACGACAAGGATCTTGACCGGGTTATCGAGGCGATAACCAAGGCCGCCAACACCGGCAAGATCGGTGACGGCAAGATCTTCGTGGTCAATCTGGAACAGGCTATCCGCATTCGTACCGGCGAAACCGATACCGACGCAATCTAAGCCGCCAAACCCCAACGCCCCAGGAGAAAAACACTATGACTCTGCGTAAATTCGCAGGGCTCGGAGCCCTGTTGTCCATCGTAATGCCAAGCCTTGCCATGGCGGCGGACGAAGTGGCGGCTCCAGTCCTCAATTCCGGCGATACCGCCTGGATGATGACCGCCACCGCACTGGTGCTGTTCATGACCATCCCTGGCCTGGCGCTGTTCTACGGCGGTATGGTCCGCTCCAAAAATATCCTGTCGGTGATGATGCAGTGCTTCGCCATCACTGGCCTGATCAGCATCCTGTGGGTTGTCTACGGCTACAGCATTGCGTTCGATACCACCGGTATGGAACAGGGCGTCGTCAACTTCAACTCCTTCTTCGGCGGCATGGGCAAGGCATTCCTGGCGGGCGTCACTCCGGCCAGCATCACCGGGCCTACGGCGCTGTTCCCGGAAGCGGTGTTCATCACCTTCCAGATGACGTTTGCCATCATCACTCCGGCGCTGATCGTCGGTGCATTCGCCGAGCGCATGAAGTTTTCCGCGATGCTGATCTTCATGGCCATCTGGTTCACCCTGGTCTATGCGCCGATTGCGCACATGGTCTGGAGCGGCAACGGCGGCCTGATGTGGGACTGGGGTGTGCTGGATTTCGCCGGTGGCACCGTGGTGCACATCAACGCCGGTGTGGCTGGCCTGGTGGCGTGCATCGTGCTCGGCAAGCGCAAAGGCTTCCCGACCACCCCGATGGCACCGCACAACCTGGGTTACACCTTGATCGGCGCGGCCATGCTGTGGATCGGCTGGTTCGGCTTCAACGCCGGTTCCGCTGCCGCGGCCAACGGCACGGCCGGTATGGCGATGCTGGTCACCCAGATCGCCACTGCCGCCGCTGCGCTGGGCTGGATGTTCGCGGAGTGGATCACCCACGGTAAGCCAAGCGCACTGGGCATCGCCTCGGGCGTAGTGGCCGGCCTGGTCGCAATCACTCCAGCTGCCGGCACCGTGGGCCCGATGGGCGCTTTGGTCATCGGCCTGGCAGCGGGTGTGGTGTGCTTCTTCTGCGCCACTACTCTCAAACGCAAGCTGGGATACGACGATTCCCTGGACGCCTTCGGCGTGCACGGTATTGGCGGTATCCTCGGCGCGATCCTGACCGGCGTGTTCGCGGCTCCATCGATGGGTGGCTTCAATGCCGCTACCACCGACATCGCTGCACAGGTCTGGATCCAGTGCAAAGGGGTCGGCTTCACCGTGATCTACACGGCGATTGTCACCTACGTCATTCTGAAGGTACTGGACATGGTCATGGGCCTGCGGGTCACTGAAGAGGAAGAGGCGGTCGGCCTCGATCTGGCGCAACACAACGAGCGCGGTTACAACTTGTAATTACACGAAAAAAAGATGCCCGGCTTGCCGGGCATTTTTTTGCCTGGTGTTTGTCTTTGACTATAAGTTGCATGGGTTTTCCATCGACTTTGTGGTGCGATCCACACGGCACTTTCAAGGGTGCGAATGTCTTACAGGCATGTGGGCGTATTCGGCACTTTGTTTTTTTCCAGAGCGCGCTAGAATGCGCGCCGATGGGCGGAGAACTGTATGTGGCAACAGACCCTGATTACGCTGCGGGCCAAGCCCCGGGGCTTTCACCTGGTGACCGACGAGTTGCTTGCCGGCCTGCCTGAATTGAAGGCCTGCCGCGTGGGCCTGTTGCATCTGTGGCTGCAGCACACCTCGGCCTCGTTGACGGTCAACGAGAATGCCGATCCGGCGGTCCGCCGCGACTTCGAACGTTTTTTCAACCTGCTGGTGCCGCAAGGCGAGGCAGGCTTCGAACACAACGACGAAGGCCCGGATGATCTGCCGGCGCACTTCAAGGCCAGTCTCCTGGGCTGCCAGCTGAGTTTGCCGGTGAAGGCCGGCCGCTTGGCGATGGGGACCTGGCAAGGTGTTTATCTGGGCGAGCACCGTGATCATGGCGGTGCTCGTAAAGTCCTCGCCACCTTGCACGGTGAAGGGGCATAAGCCACTGGTGATCCAGTGGATGTTGATTTTTTTCCGGCGGCCTCGACAGAGGGTAAAGCTGGGCTATAACTAATCTGCTTTTCGCAAGTCATGAGGTAGAACATGAGCGACGATGATCTGGAAAACGACGACCTTGAAGTAGGTGACGAAGAGGACACTGAAGACAGTCTTGAAGTGGCGGCTGATGACGTTGCTGAAGACCTCGAGGACAGTGCTGCCGACGATGCCGCTCCCAAGGCCAAAGGCAAGGCCAAGGCTGCTGTTTCGGTAGACGAGCTGCCCAGCGTTGAGGCCAAGAACAAAGAGCGCGATGCCCTGGCCCGAGCGATGGAAGAATTCCTCGCCAAAGGCGGCAAAGTGGTCGAGGTCGAGCCCAATGTGGTTGCGGATCCACCGAAGAAGCCGGATAACAAGTACGGCAGCCGTCCCATCTGAGGTCAGCTGACTGCTTGTAAGAAGAAGCCCGCCGTCGCTGCGGGTTTTTTCATGCCTGGTGATTTGTTCAAGCCCTTGTGGTGATCCCAATGTGGGAGGGGGCTTGCCCCCGATAGCGGTGTGTCAGCCACCAGATGTATTAGCTGATCCAGCGCAATCGGGGGCAAGCCCCCTCCCACATTTGGATCTCCAGTGTTACTGCCAACTGCGCAGCAACGCCGGCAACTCCGTCAGGCTGCGAATCTCTGCATCAGGGCGCTTATCTGCTTCCCATGCCTTGGCGCTGGGGTTAAACCACACCGCCCGTAACCCCGCCTGCTGCGCGCCGGCGATGTCATCCCCGGGGTGATCGCCCACATGCACCGCCGCACTGGCGTCCACACCGCCGCGCTGCAACGCTTCCTCAAACAACCGCGCATCCGGCTTGGCGATACCGATGTCTTCAGCGCGCAGGGCAAAGTGGAAGTAGTCCGCCAGGCCTACGCGTTGTACGTCGGCATTGCCGTTGGTGATCACCCCCAGGAGGAAGTGCTGGCGTAGCGCTTTGAGCATCGGTTCGGCTTCGGGAAAGACCGTGAGCTGGTGTCGCGCATGAATGAACGCCTCAAAACACACATCGGCCATCTCTGTCGCTTCGGGCTGCGGATAGCCGGCCTCTTCGAACGCATGCAGCAATACGCGATGGCGCAGGACGCTGATGCGGTGTTTGAGCTCAGGATGACGTTCCAGCACGTGTTGGCGCAGGCTGGCGAAATGCTCCAGGGGCAAGTCGCCGACCCTGGATGCATTGACCGCCAACCATTCGCGCATTGACGCTTCGGCGCTGATGATGACGGGTACGTTGTCCCAGAGCGTGTCGTCCAGGTCGAAGGTGATCAGCTTGATGCTCATGAGTCGCCGCCCTTGATGCGTTTGGCCCGTGGATGGGCGCTGTCGTACACCGTTGCCAGGTGCTGGAAGTCGAGGTGGGTGTAGATTTGCGTGGTCTTGATATCGGCGTGGCCGAGCAGCTCCTGGACCGCGCGCAGGTCCTGGGATGACTCCAGCATATGGCTTGCAAAAGAGTGCCTGAGCATATGCGGGTGCAGGTTTTGCCCCAGTTCGCGTTCGCCGGCGGCCTTCACGCGCAGCTGAATGGCCCGTGGCCCCAGGCGTCGACCTTGTTGGCTGATGAATACCGCGTCGTCTTTCGGATTGGCCAGCGCCCGTAACGGCAGCCACAGCTGCAGGGCTTCGCGAGCCTTCCTGCCGACGGGCAGCACGCGCGTCTTGCTGCCTTTACCCAGCACCTGCACCAGCCCATCGGCCAGGTCCAGTTGCTCAAGGTTCAGGCCGGTCAGCTCCGACAGGCGCAGGCCCGAGGAGTAGAACAGTTCGAGGATCGCCTGGTCGCGATGGGCAAGGAAGTCATCCTCGATCGCGCCATCCAGCAGTTGCAGGGCGCGGTCGGTGTCCAGGGTCTTGGGCAGGCGTCGCTCGCCTTTGGGCGGCGACAGGCCGTTGGCCGGGTCGTGGTCGCACAGGCCCTCGCGGTTGAGGTAGTGATAGAGGCCGCGTACCGCTGAGAGCAGGCGCGACAGGCTGCGCGAGGACTGGCCTTGCTGGTGCAGCCGTGCGACCAGGCTGCGCAGGCCCTGGATATCCAGGGCTTTCCAGCTGGCAACCTGCTGTTTTTCGCAATAGGCCAGGACCTTGTTCAAGTCCCGCCGGTAGGCTTGCAGGGTATGAGGCGACACCTGGCGCTCGTTGCGCAGGTGAGCGCAGTAAGCGTCCAGTTGCCGTTCCATGGCTAGCGCACCGCGCGCAGGGCAGTGGTGAAACGCGGCAGGACGCGGCCCAGCACTTCGGCGATATAGGTCAGGAACAGGGTGCCCACCGAGCTTTTATAGTGCGCCGGATCACGGCTGGCAATGGCCAGTACGCCGTGCAGGCCTTGGTGGCTGAGGGCAACCACGGCGGTAGAGCCGATCTGTTTGCGCTGTTCGGCGCCGAACAGGAAATCCAGTTCATGCTCGCGCAGCGTACCGCTGATGGTCTTGCCTTCCGAAAGCAGGCCGCCGATAGCGGTCTGTGCTTCGCCACCGCTGACCCAGCGACCTACCGGCATTGGGTTATCGCTGAACAGGATGAGGCTGACAAATGGCACCTGGAAGTCCTGGCGCAGGCTGTCTTCCACCGCCATCACTGTTTCTTCCAGGCTGGCGGCGTCCATCAGGGTCAGGATCAGGCGACGGGTCTTTTCGAACAGGCGATCGTTGTCGCGAGCGACGTCCATCAGGTGCGAAAGGCGGTGGCGCATTTCGATATTGCGCTCGCGCAGGATCTTCATCTGCCGCTCCACCAACGACACGGTATCGCCGCGTTGGTGAGGGATGCGCAAGGCCGGGAGCAATTCTTCGTGCTCGACGAAGAAGTCCGGATGAGCCTCAAGGTACGCCGCAACCGCAGCGGCCTCCAGGCTTTCACTTGAGGTGACGGGGGCGGGTACTTGAGGCTTATCGGTCATTGGCTTGGCTCACTCATAGACGGACCTGTCCTTCGTATACACGCGTGGCCGGCCCGGTCATCATCACCGGGTGGCCAGGGCCTGCCCATTCGATGGACAAGCGTCCACCCGGCAGGTCGATCAGCAGCGGCGAATCCATCCACCCCTGGCTGATCGCGGCCACGGCAGCGGCGCAGGCGCCGGTGCCGCAGGCCTGGGTTTCGCCGGCGCCGCGTTCCCACACACGCAATTGCGCACGGGAACGGTCGATCACCTGCAGGAAGCCCACGTTGACCCGCGCCGTAAAGCGCGGGTGATGTTCGATCTTCGGCCCCAGTTCGTGCACGGGAGCATTGTTGATGTCATTGACGCGCAGCACCGCATGGGGATTGCCCATGGACACGGCGGCGATATCGACCGTGTTGCCGTCCACGTCCAGCGCATAACTGAGGGCCTGCTCGGGCGCCTGGAACGGAATGTCCGCCGGCACCAGGCGTGGCGCGCCCATGTTGACGCTGATCTGGCCGTCACTGCGCACATCCAGTTCGATCACGCCGCCCTTGGTTTCGACGCGAATCTGGCGCTTGGCGGTCAAACGCTTGTCCAGCACAAAGCGCGCGAAGCAGCGCGCACCGTTGCCGCATTGTTCCACTTCGGAGCCGTCGGAGTTGAAGATCCGATAACGGAAGTCCACCTCCGGGTTGGTCGGCGCTTCCACCAGCAGCAGTTGGTCGAAGCCGATACCGGTATGGCGGTCGCCCCATTGTTTGGCGTGCTTGGGCAGGATGTGCGCGTGCTGGCTGACCAGGTCGAGAACCATGAAGTCATTGCCCAGCCCGTGCATCTTGGTAAAACGCAGCAGCATGGCTTACTCCGGCAGCGGGCTTTCGCCAGCATACAACTCGGCTACCGTCTCGCGGCGACGCACTTCAAACGCTTGATCACCGTCCACCAGCACCTCGGCGGCGCGGCCGCGAGTGTTGTAGTTGGAACTCATGACAAACCCATAGGCACCGGCCGAATGCACGGCCAGCAGGTCGCCTTCCTCCAGGGCCAGCTGACGATCCTTGGCCAGGAAGTCGCCGGTCTCACAGATCGGGCCGACAATGTCGTACGCACGCGCCTGGCTGTGGCGCGGCGTCACTGCCGTGACGTTCATCCAGGCCTGGTACAGCGCCGGGCGGATCAGGTCGTTCATCGCCGCGTCGACGATGGCGAAGTCCTTGTGCTCGGTGTGCTTGAGGTACTCGACCTGGGTCAGCAGCACGCCGGCGTTGGCGACGATATAGCGGCCCGGCTCGAACATCAGCGTCAGGTCGCGCCCTTCGATACGCTCGCGCACGGCCTTGATGTAGTCGGCAATCAGCGGCGGCTCTTCATCGCGATAACGCACGCCCACACCCCCACCGAGATCGATGTGATGCAGGTAGATGCCGCAGTCGCCCAGGCGGTCGACCAGCGCCAGCAGGCGGTCGAGGGCATCCAGGAACGGCGGCAGGGTGGTCAGTTGCGAGCCGATATGGCAGTCGACGCCCAGCACGTCCAGGTTCGGCAATTGCGCGGCGCGGATGTACACGTCTTCGGCGTCGGCGATGGCGATGCCGAACTTGTTCTCTTTGAGACCGGTGGAAATGTACGGGTGAGTGCCGGCGTCGACGTCCGGATTGACGCGCAGGGAGATCGGCGCGCGAACGCCCATCTCGGCGGCCACGACCTGCAGGCGCTCCAGTTCGTCGGTGGACTCGATGTTGAAGCAATGCACGCCCACTTCCAGGGCGCGACGCATGTCTTCGCGGCTCTTGCCGACGCCGGAGAACACGATCTTGTCGGCCTGGCCGCCAGCGGCCAATACCCGTTCCAGCTCGCCACGGGACACAATGTCGAAACCGGCGCCAAGGCGCGCCAGGACATTGAGCACGCCCAGGTTGGAGTTGGCTTTGACCGCGTAGCACACCAGATGCGGCACGCCTTCGAGCGAGTCGGTGAACGAGCGGTATTGCGCTTCGATATGGGCGCGCGAATACACATAGGTCGGGGTACCGAAGCGCTGGGCAATCGCGGACAGCGCCACGCCTTCCGCGAACAGCTCGCCGTCCCGGTAGTTAAAAGCGTCCATGGGGATCCCTTAGTAAGTGTCGTGCTTGTGCGCTTTGGACGGCTTTTGCGACGACTGCGCCTGTTCGTTCGGGTCTTTGCTGTCGTCAGGCAGGTACAGCGGTCCTTTCTGACCACAGGCACTGACGAGGCAAGCAACCGCGACGAGCGCAGCAAGGGAAGAGATCAGGCGCTTCATGGCGAAATCCTTGAATATGCATTAATTGCGCCCGAGTATACCGACCACCCGCCAGCTTGCCTATGCGCTGGAATACCCGTCCGGCGGGGGTTTGCCGAGATAGTAGGGAAGCGGGCTACGTTGGTTGAGGATATTTCATACCGCCATCTATGATGAAATCGGTATCCTTTGCAATCGGCGGGGCGCGTCCGTATCGTGCGGCGCTTGAGCAAAACCAGACACTTTCGAGGTTGCCACAATGAGTTTGACCGAAGCCCGTTTTCACGACCTGGTGGATGCGACCCAGCAGGCGCTGGAAGATATTTTCGACGACAGCGGTTTGGACGTGGACCTGGAAAACTCGGCCGGCGTGCTGACGGTCAAGTTCGAAAACGGCACTCAGTTGATCTTCAGCCGTCAGGAACCGTTGCGGCAGTTGTGGCTGGCGGCACGTTCCGGTGGTTTTCACTTCGACTACAACGAAGAAGACAACAATTGGCAATGCGATAGCAGCGATGAGCTGCTCAGCGAGATGCTGGCGCGTCTGGTTCTGGAACAATCCGGCGCCGAGCTGGATTTCGACGAGATTTGACCGTGAGCCAGTCCGCACCCACGCGCCCGCCCAAGCCGCTGTTCAGCAATGTCAGCCCGGCGGTGCCGTCACCTTGTATCAGTTTATGTCGCCTGGACGAGCAGAAAGTCTGCCTCGGCTGTTTCCGCCATGTGGAAGACATCCGCGAATGGCGCTCCGCCGACGATGAGCGGCGCCGGGTGATCTGTGCCGAGGCCGAGCAGCGCCGAGCCCAGGCCTGAAGTCGTCTTGTTTATTTGTGACGCTGTGGTAGTGTCCGGGTACGCCTCAACTCATCGAGGCCCGTGAGAACCCCGCCTTTTCCTGGCGGGGTTTTGCTTTTTTGTGCAGAAAAAAGGAGTCTGCCTGAATCATGACCACCGCACCGTCCATCATTCTCACCCGTCTTGACGTGCAGCGTCTGGAGCAACTGATCGACCGCCTGGGCGACGAGTTTCCCGGTGTCGAAGCGTTGCAACACGAACTCGACCGCGCCGAAGAAGTGGTTGGCCACGATGAGGTGCCTGCGGGTGTCGTGACCATGAACTCCAGCGTGCATTGCCGTGAGCAAGGCAGCGGCAAGGATTACCACCTGACCCTGGTTTACCCGAAAGACGCGAACGCCGATGAAGGCAAGATCTCGATCCTGGCACCGGTGGGCAGCGCGTTGCTCGGTCTGCAAGTGGGCCAGCATATTGACTGGCCCGCACCGGGCGGCAAGACCCTCAAGCTTGAGTTGCTGAGTGTCGAAGGCCAGCCCAAGGATGGCGGCGCCTTTGCGCTTTAAATCTGCTTCAGCGCCTGATTGAGCGCGAGCTCAAGCTCCGCCTTGTAGCGCAGGTACAGATTGCTCGGGCTTTGCACGTCGCCAAGCAGGCCCGACAGATCCAGATCGGTGATGTAGCAACGGTAACGCTCGGTTTCCCGGCGCTGCCCGACGATTTCCCGGGCGACTACCGCAAACAGCTGGTCGCCAAACTCCAATTCGGAAAATTCCCGCTGATTGCAGTACAGCGTGATACCCACCTGCCCGGGCGCCGCCCTGGCGATAATCGCCTGCACGTCATAGAACGGCTGGTTGGCGCGGTTTTGCGGAGCCGGCCTTGGCTCGACGAGACGAGCACGGGCATTGCCCGACGGCAGCAATTGGTAATACGCGATCTGCACTTCGCCCAACGGCTGTTGGGTGTCCAGAGCCGATAGTGCTTCGCGGCGATAGATGATCGAGAGCAGAAAACGCTGCAGCGGTGCCAGCAGGCTTTGCTCATCATGGAACGGCAAACGCTGCTGCCAGAGTGCATTGAACTCGTCGAGCACATACAGTTCGGCAAATTCTTCATGGACCCGGTAGAACACCTGTATGCAATCGGCCGCACCCATGGGCAGCAGCAGCGCCAGGTCGTGATCTTCCAGGGCCATGGCGTCCAGGTGCCAGGGGCTGTAACTGGCCAGCTCTTCGCTGAGATAGGCGATCAACGCGTCCTGGGTCGGCAGCGGTACATGGGTGGCTTGGCCGGGGATCAACTCCATGACGTGATAGTGCTGCTGCACCTGGAGCAGGTAGCGGTGATTGGCCTGGCTGAGCAGCAGGTTCTGCGCGGTGTCGAATACCTCTTCCACACGCTGGGCAATGAACTGCGCTCGGTTGTGACAGAAGCAACGCACGCGCAACCGTGGCAAATGATCCGACGGCAGTTGGTTGAGGTAGTCGCGCAGGCAGTCGAGCAGCGCATGGGGCCCGTCGTAGCGGCTGACCATCACCTCGTTCCAGCTATTGAGCGTGACCTGGTCCAGGGTCAGTACCAGGTTCTCACGCACGCCGGCATAACTCAGAGAGTCGGTACGCTCGGTGGTCATCAGAATATTCAGGTCGCGGTGATGCTTGAGCGGGTCGACGCCGACGTTGATCAGCAACAGCACTTCTTCGGGCACCGCCGAGCGTAACAGGCGGGTTTCATCGACGCTGGCCATGGGCAGGGCGATAGTCTGCTGCAGGCTGCCCAGCAGGTTGAACAGCTCGAACTCGGTCATGTCGCTGGCGCCCGGGTGCAGCGCCAGGCGCGTACTGCTGTCGATCACCCCGTTGCGATGGCACCAGGTAAGCATTTCCAGCAGGTCGCGGCTGCGCTTGATGGGGGCGAAATGCTCCCATTCCAGTGCGGTGAGGTTGCCGTTATACAGGCCCCAATGGTGCTGCCCCGGCTCCTTGCGGTTGGGTGAGTGCACCAGGGTCAAGGTGTCTTCGGCCAGGTCCGGGGCAATGCCGGGGTTGATGAACTCGACCTTGCCGGCCTTGCGTTCAAAGGCTGCGTACAAGCGCCGGCCCAGTACATTGAGGTCGCGCCGGTTGATCGGGCTGACGGTCTGTTCCGTGCGGGCGAACTGGGTGAGGAAGCGATAACTGTAGTTCAGTTCGTTGACCAGGGCGCGGCGCTCGGAGGCGACCTGACGCACTTTCCATTGGCTGCGGCTGTCCAGCAGGGCCAGTTGGCGCTGGTCCCAGTCCCATTCATGGGCCAGGCGTTCCAGCAGCAGTCGTTGCCAGCCGGCGGTGCGCTGGCCGGCGCTGAGCTTGCGGTTGACCTTCAGGTACAGGCTGCGCCGTACCAGTTCCAGGCGCTCCGGTTCATTGCGGGCCTTGAGGTATTCCTCGATGCGGCGGTAGACCACGATGTAAGGGTCCAGCTCATCCAGGTCCATCTGATTGGCAAACACCGCGCGCTTGAAGCGCAGGCTCAGGCACTGCACGTTGGGGTGCTCACTGGCATAGACCTCGGTCAGCAGCAGCTTGAGCACCGATTTATAGGGCGATTCGATGCCCTTGAACAATTGCCACAGCCCGGCACCGATGAACTCCCCTGGAGGGATGTGCGCCAGATGGCCGAGATCCAGGGTTTCGTCGGCGCGGATGAAACGTTTGGTGAGCAGCGCGTGGGTGAACTCGGCGTAGCGGCTTTCTTCATACACCGGCACCAGCCACCAGATCGGCGTGCGCCCGGCCAGCCAGATTGCGGTGCGGTAGAACTCATCCAGCAGCAGGTAGTGCTGAGTGGTCCCGCAATCGTCGGAGCTCAGTTGCGTGTCCCGTTCACCCAGCACAAAGCGTGTCGGTTCAATCAGGAAGAAGTGCGCCTCGGCGCCCATGGTCTGGGCCCAGGCTTCCAGCAGTTGGCACTTCTTGCGCAGCTCGACCAGCTCGTTGTCACTCAAGTCGGGCGCGTGGCATACCCACACGTCCATATCGCTTTGATCCGCCTGGGCCAGCGTGCCCAGGCTGCCCATCAGGAACAGGCCGTGAATGGGCGTTGGCGGGTTGCCGCGACGGGCTTTGTAGGAGAACGAGCGGGTCAGGCGCTGGGCTTCGGTCAGGGCCTGGGTGTCGGGTTCGAAATTCGACAGGCCTGCTGGCGTACTGCCTGATACATAGCCGGGCAGCAGCGGATGGTTGACGTGAAAAAACAATGGCAACAGGGTCAGCACGCTCTGCTGGCGCGGCGTCAGCCCTTCGATCGCCCGGGCCATACGCCCTTCGTTGAGGGCCATGAAACGCGCGCGCAATTGGGCCAACACCTTGCGGTCGATGCCTTCGTCCAGGTCGGGGCGGATTTCATGGGTGCGGGTCATGTCGAACTCGGTGGCTCGCAGGGCCCGACGTGGGCGGCCGTGTAGGAGTTTACAGACAGTCGCGTAGGAGTTTTAGAGGAAATGGACGTTGGCTGCAGAATTTTGTGAGCTGCGCAGCAACGCCCGTGGAATCCGCAGAGGGCGGACTCCATGGGCGGGGATCAGGGGTCAGGCGGCTTCTTTGGTGGAGGCGGTGGTCAAGATAGTCAGCAAGGTCTGGGCTTGCTCGGCGGCGTCCCGGCCAAGGCTGGTCAGGTAGCCTCCGTCCGGTTGGTCGATAAGCCCTTTGGCATGGAGGCGCCTGGCAGCGGCGACGGCAGTGGGAGCGGCGGTCTGATGGACTTTCAGACCCTCCTTGGTGCTGTCCAGGGGGAAGAGTACAAGGATTTCCAGTTCGGCAACCAACTCAGGGGTATACGACATAAGGACTCCAGACGTTCTAAAATTTATTAGAGGCTAGCAGGCCATAAGGTGAACGCACTTTGCCGAACTGTCCAGCGTGTTGCAGCGCGGCCGGATTATTCCTTTTCAGGCGGCAGCTCGGGCAGTGCCCGCAGCGCGGTTTCATACCATTGGGTATCAAAGGCGCGGTCCTCATCCAGCATTGCGTCGATCTCGAAAGCCAGCACGTGGGCCATGAGATTCAGGATCTCTTCTCGCTCATAACCGACCAGCGTCAGCTTGTTGAACGTGGCCTTGGCCGCCGGCGGGTTGTCGCTGTCGATCTGGTTCTCGATGGCCTGGATCAGCGTGCTTTCGGTGAATTCTTCTTCGTCATTGTCGATATCGGTCGGCTCGCTCATGGCAGGCTCCTCAAGGAAAGGGCGCCAGTCTAACGCCATTCAGGCCGCTGATGCTGCTGGCCAGTCCCAGCCTCAGCGTCTATAACGCTTGCAGCCAACCCCGCACCCGGCCTGGAGGCTTTGCGATGCTCAAGCTTTATGGATTTTCGGTCAGTAACTACTACAACATGGTCAAGCTGGCGCTGCTGGAGAAAGGGCTGCCTTTCGAGGAGGTGCCTTTTTACGCAGGACAAACGCCTGAAGCCCTGGCGGTGAGCCCACGAGGCAAAGTGCCCGTGCTGGGTGTCGAGCAAGGCTTCATCAACGAAACCAGCGTGATCCTCGAATACCTTGAGCAGACACAGGAAGGGCCTGCGCTGCTGCCAGCCGACCCGTTCCAGCGTGCCCAGGTGCTGGCGTTGTGCCGGGAAATCGAGCTGTATATCGAATTGCCGGCACGGGCGTGCTTCGCCGAAGCCTTTTTTGGTATGACGGTGCCGGAGGCAATCAAGGAGAAGTCCCGCGCTGAATTGTTGCTGGGGGTCGGTACGTTAGGCCGGCACGGTAAATTCGCGCCCTATGTGGCGGGAGAGCACTTCACGATTGCCGATCTGTATTTCATGTACAGCTTGAATCTGGCCTGTGGGGTAGGCGAAAAGCTGTTCGGACTGGACCTGCTGGCGCAGTTGCCGCAGGCGAAGGCGTTGCTGGGGCGTTTGAATGAGATGCCCAATGCGCAAAAGGTCGAGGCGGACAGGCAGGCGGCGATGCCGGGATTTCTGGCGATGATTGCAGCAAGGAAATAATCAGATGTGGGAGGACACTTCCCCCCGATAGCATAGGTATCTACACACCTGCGTAGCACTTAACCGTAACCACGATGCGAAGCGAGCCGCTCTTGATCTGGCCGTGGCTTTTGATCTTGATCTGCTTTTGATCCTGGGCGCCCCGTTAAACCACGCTGGCCGAACGCAGGCTTGAATCCGTGGGTAACCCGGCAGGACGCCGGGTTAGCCGCACTGGGCCATGGATGGCCCATTGCGGCGGCCCACGGATTCAAGCCGGAGAGAGGGCACACCGAGCCTAAGCGAGGTGCCGAGTGGTGGGGCAAGAGCGTTTTGCTTACTTTTGCGCTTTTCAAAAGTGAGCCGCCGTCAGGGCGGAACCCTAAGCAGCCGTTACCGCAGAAACGGATATGTACTCGGTCCAATCCAACATCCCGGCCAGCCCAGAGGCCGCCATCGGGGGCAAGCCCCCTCCCACAGTTCGACCTCGGAGCGTCAGGTAGATACGCGTTAGCTCCCTCGCCATAGGAGCGGTGTCGCACCAAAATTGTGTAGATACCTATGCCCCGATGAGGGAGTGTCAGTCAGCACATGTGTGACTGACCCACCACCATCGGCGGGCAAGTCGAATCGTCGCACCGCCCCCCCACATTTTTTAGCGACTGGCGAGCAGTGCCTGGCCACGCACGACTGCGGCCTTCACCTGCGCCGGCGCGGTGCCGCCGATGTGATTACGGGCATTCACCGAGCCTTCCAGGGTCAGCACGGCAAATACGTCCTGCTCGATCTGGTCGCTGAACTGGCGCAGTTCTTCCAGGCTCATTTCCGCCAGGTCCTTGCCGGTGTCCACGCCGTACTTCACGGCATGGCCAACGATTTCATGGCAGTCGCGGAAGGGCAGGCCACGACGCACCAAGTAGTCGGCCAGGTCGGTCGCGGTGGAGAAACCACGCAAGGCCGCTTCGCGCATGATCGCATGCTTGGGCTTGATCGCCGGAATCATGTCGGCAAACGCACGCAGTGAATCGCGCAGCGTGTCGGCGGCGTCGAACAGCGGTTCCTTGTCTTCCTGGTTGTCCTTGTTGTAGGCCAGCGGCTGGCCTTTCATCAGGGTCAGCAGGCCCATCAGCGCGCCGAATACGCGGCCGCTCTTGCCACGTACCAGTTCGGGAACGTCGGGGTTTTTCTTTTGCGGCATGATCGAGCTGCCGGTGCAGAAACGGTCCGGCAGGTCGATGAACTGGAATTGCGCGCTGGTCCACAGCACCAGCTCTTCGGAAAAGCGCGACAGGTGCATCATCGCAATGCTGGCGGCGGCGCAGAATTCGATGGCGAAGTCGCGGTCCGACACGCCGTCCAGGGAGTTACCGCCCACGGCATCGAAGCCCAGCAACTGCGCGGTGTACTCGCGGTCGATCGGGTAGGTGGTGCCGGCCAGCGCGGCGCTGCCCAGTGGCATGCGGTTGGCGCGCTTGCGGCAATCGACCAGGCGCTCGTAATCGCGGCTGAGCATTTCGAACCAGGCCAGCAGGTGGTGGCCGAAGGTCACGGGCTGAGCGGTCTGCAGGTGCGTGAAGCCGGGCATGATGGTGTCCGATTCGCGCTCGGCCTGTTCCAGCAAACCTTTCTGCAGGCGGGTGATTTCAGCCAGGATCAGATCGATTTCATCGCGCAGCCACAGGCGGATATCGGTGGCCACCTGGTCGTTACGGCTGCGACCGGTGTGCAACTTCTTGCCGGTCACACCGATGCGATCGGTCAGGCGTGCCTCGATGTTCATGTGCACGTCTTCCAGGTCGACGCGCCAGTCGAACGTGCCGGCTTCGATCTCGCCCCGGATGGTGGTCAGGCCTTCGATGATGCTGTCGCGCTCGGCATCGGTCAGCACGCCGACCTTGGCCAGCATGGTGGCGTGGGCGATGGAGCCCATGATGTCGTGGCGGTAGAGGCGCTGGTCGAAGTTGACGGAGGCGGTGAAGCGCGCGACGAAGGCGTCGACGGGTTCACTGAAGCGGCCGCCCCAGGACTGGTTGGTCTTGTCGGTGCTCATGAATTCGCTCGTGATCTGCTTAAAAGAGGCGTGAAGGTGTGCCGCCGATAATAACAGGGTTGTTCGCGGACGCGATGGTGCGGGTGGACGGCAATTTTATTTGTACAAAGGATGGCTAAGTGCCTTGCCGCCGATCGCATCCAGGACGAGACTGGGAGCAGGCCGTTATTGAAACGATATTTGACGATTGAGCAATATCGTTCCAGCGAGCGTCTACAGTTGGACTGAGAGTGTGTGAATGCACCAAAGTCGGGTGATGCGGTCAGAGCCCAGACTATCCATTAAATACGGGGGTATTCGGATTGTGTATCAGCAAACCCTATGACAATGCGCGAAGTTGGCGGGTCTTGGGCGCTATTGAACAGGTCCGGGTAAATTTGGGTGCCACTCCAAGGGCACTTTTTGCCGCTTGCGCCAGTCTTAGCGTGGATCGCTGTGACGTAAGTCACCGCACCTGTCTACGCTATCCTTGTGCGAGACTCACGCAGGAATCCAGCGCAATATGAATGTCCTGATCGTTGATGACGAACCCCAAGCCCGCGAGCGACTGAGCCGTCTGGTCAGTGAAATCGAGGGTTATACAGTCCTTGAACCGAGCGCCACCAGCGGCGAAGAGGCGTTGACGCTGATCGACAGCCTCAAGCCGGATGTGGTGTTGCTCGATATCCGCATGCCGCTCCTCGATGGCCTGCAAGTCGCTGCCCGTCTGAGCGAGCGCGAATCGCCACCGGCCTTGGTGCTGTGCGCGGCACAGGAAGAGTTTTCTGCACAGACGCTCGAAGAAAGCGGTGTGAGTTTTCTCGTCAAGCCGGTGGCTGGCGACGCATTGCTCAAGGCGTTGAAGAAGGCCGAGCGTCCCAGTCGCGCCCAGCTCGCAGCCCTGACCCAACCGGCTGCCCAGAGTGGCAATGGCCCCCGCAGCCATATCAGCGCACGCACCCGCAAGGGCATCGAGCTGATTCCCCTCGCTCAGGTGGTCTATTTTATCGCCGACCATAAATACGTGACCTTGCGTCACGAAGCGGGCGAAGTGTTGCTCGATGAGCCGCTCAAGGCCCTGGAGGATGAGTTCGGCGACCGCTTTGTGCGCATCCATCGCAATGCGCTGGTGGCTCGCGAGCGAATCGAGCGCTTGCAGCGCACGCCTCTTGGCCACTTCCAGCTCTTTCTGAAGGGGCTCAACGGCGATGCCCTGATCGTCAGTCGGCGCCATGTCGCCGGCGTGCGCAAGATGATGCAGCAGCTCTAGCCAGGGGCGGTGGCGAGCTCTGCAGTTCCTATCCCGGTGTGATGCGGCCAGGGAGGCCCCGCACTTGCTGATTCAAATCAAAGCGTATTTGCCTGAGCTGTTATTATCTGCCGTATCTATTCAGTACGGATTGATCCATGTCTTCTCGCGAAATCCGCATCGCCACCCGTAAAAGCGCCCTGGCCTTATGGCAGGCCGAGTACGTCAAAGCACGTCTTGAACAGGCTCATCCTGGCCTCAGGGTGACCCTGGTGCCCATGGTCAGTCGCGGCGACAAGCTGCTGGACTCGCCGCTGTCGAAAATTGGCGGCAAGGGTCTGTTCGTCAAGGAGCTGGAAACCGCGCTGCTGGAAAATGAAGCAGACATCGCTGTGCATTCGATGAAAGACGTGCCCATGGACTTCCCTGAAGGGTTGGGCCTTTTTTGCATCTGTGAGCGGGAAGACCCGCGCGACGCCTTTGTTTCCAACACTTACGCATCCCTGGATGAATTGCCCCTGGGCAGTATCGTGGGCACCTCGAGCCTGCGTCGCCAGGCCCAATTGCTGACCCGTCGACCCGACCTGCAGGTCCGCTTCCTGCGTGGCAACGTCAACACGCGCCTGGCCAAGCTCGATGCGGGCGAGTATGACGCGATCATCCTCGCCGCCGCCGGCCTGATCCGCCTGGGCTTCGAAGACCGCATCACCCGCGCAATCAGCGTCGAAGACAGCCTGCCGGCCGGCGGGCAGGGCGCGGTCGGCATTGAATGCCGTACCGCCGACAGCGAAATTCACGCACTGCTCAAGCCGCTTGACCATGCAGACACCGAAGTTCGCGTCACGGCCGAGCGAGCCCTGAACAAGCACCTCAACGGTGGCTGCCAGGTACCGATCGCCTGCTATGCCGTGCTCGAAGGTGAAAACCTGTGGTTGCGTGGCCTGGTAGGCGACCCGGAGGGCGGCACGTTGCTGACCGCCGAGGTGCGTGGTCCACAACGCGACGCCACGGCCCTGGGCATCCAGGTCGCCGAGGAACTGTTGGACAAGGGCGCTGGCGCCATTCTGCAAAAAATCTACGGCGAGGCCGGCCCGCAGTGACCCAGTGGCGAGTGCTGCTGACACGGCCTGCCGAAGAATCGGCAGCCCTGACGGCGACATTGTCCGATGCGGGAGTATTCAGCAGCGAACTGCCGTTGCTGGAGATCGAAGCTTTACCGGTCACGCCGGAACAACAGGCGGTCCTTGGGGCGCTTCAGCGCTATTGCGCAGTGATCGTGGTGAGCAAGCCGGCGGCGCGTCTTGCCTTGCAACAATTGACCGCGCCCTGGCCGCGACTGCCGTGGTTCAGTGTGGGGGCCGCCACGGCACAGGTACTGGCCGATCAGGGTTTGGACGTCCACTATCCGCCAACGGGTGACGACAGCGAAGCCTTGCTTCAATTGCCGGCCTTGCGCGAGGCTATCGCATGCCCCGGTGCCAGGGTATTGATCCTGCGCGGCGAGGGCGGCCGGGAGTTGCTCGCAGAGCGTTTGCGCGAGCGAGGTGTTAGTGTCGACTACCTGGAGTTGTACCGCCGTTTCCTTCCGGCCTACGACGCGGGCGCACTGATGCAACGCATCCAGTTGGAACGCTTGAACGGCCTGGTGGTCAGCAGTGGGCAGGGTTTTCTACACTTGCAGGCCCTGGCCGGCTCCGATTGGCCTGAGGTGGCGAAGCTGCCGTTGTTTGTGCCCAGTCCGCGCGTCTACGAGATGGCGCGGGCCGCTGGCGCAGAAAAAGTTGTGGATTGTCGAGGCGCGAGTGCCTCGGCTTTGTTAGTGGCGTTAGGGAGCAATCCCGTTCCCACTCTCTGATACGCAAAGGACGGATACGTGAGCGAAACAGCCTTGCCTAAAGATGAAGCTCAGCCCGCGCTCGATGCGCCGGTCGGGACACCGGTCACCGCGCCACGCCGTGGCAATTGCCTGGCGGTCGTCGCGTTGCTGCTTGGCGCTGCCGGTGTTGCCGCCGGCGGCTGGGGGATCTGGCAGGTCCGTGCCCTGCAAGCCAGCAGCCAGCAGCAACTGGGTCAGGTGCAGACCCTCGATGACCAATCCCAGAGCCTCAAGCAGAGCCAGCAACAATTGGCCGCCCGCCTGGCGCAGTTGCCCGGCGCGGATGAGCTGGAAGAGCGTCGACGCCTGGTTGCCCAGTTGCAGGGTGATCAGCAGCGCCTGAATCAGCGTCTGGAAACCGTACTGGGCGCCAGCCGCAAGGATTGGCGCCTGGCTGAGGCCGAGCATCTGATTCGTCTGGCCAGCTTGCGTCTGTCGGCTTTGCAGGACATCAACAGCGCTCAGTCGCTGGTCCAGGGCGCCGACGAAATTCTTCGTGAGCAAAGCGACCCAGGCGTGTTCGCCGCCCGTGAGCAACTGGCCAAGAGCCTGGCGGCTTTGCGCAGCACCGAACAACCGGACCGCACCGGCTTGTACCTGCAGTTGGCGGCGTTGCGCGACCAGGTGGTGCAATTGGCGGCTGTCGCTCCGGAGTATCAACTCACCGAGTCCGGTTCCCAGGGCCGTCCCAGCAGCGATACGGGTAATCAGTTGAGCCAATGGTGGGAACAGATCTCCCGTTATTTCCGTATCGACTTCAACCCGGATGACAACATTCGTCCGCTGCTGGCGGGCCAGGGGTTGAATCAGGTGCGCCTGGCCTTGAGCCTGGCGCTGGAGCAGGCACAGTGGGCAGCGCTCAACGGCGAGTCGGCGGTGTATAGCCGTTCGCTGGGCGAAGCGCGTAGCGTGTTGCAGGATAACTTCAACCAGGACAACCCGCAGAGCAAGGCGATGCTGGCGCGTATCGCCGAGCTTGAGCCCAAGGCCGTTTCGGTGGTGACGCCTGACCTGGCCGCAAGCCTGGCGGCCGTGCAGGCGTACCTCGAGCGCCGCCATTTGTCTGCCGACGAAGCCAAGGCTTCGGCTGCCAAGCCTGCGACCCAGGAGTAGAACCGATGAAGCGCTTCTATGTGATCCTGGTGCTGGCAATTGCGATCGCCCTGGCGCTGGCCGTGGGCATTTCCAAACACACCGGCTACGTGCTGATTACCTATCCCCATTTGCTGCATTACGAGTCCAGCCTGTGGGCCACATTGGTGGCGGTGTTCGCCATAGGCCTGGCGATCTACCTGATCCGAGTGCTGTTGGGTCTGGTCAGCGTTTCCGGCGGTGTGGTCAACCCGTGGTCGCGGCGCAATCGCAGCCGCCGTGTGCAAGTTGCAATCGAGCAAGGCCAGATGGACCTTGCCGAAGGCCGCTGGGCCAGTGCCGAACGCCACCTGCACCGTGCTGCCGAGGCGGAGCGCCAGCCATTGCTGTACTACCTCGGCGCGGCACGTGCGGCCAACGAGCTGGGCCGTTACGAGGCATCGGATGCTTTGCTGGAGCGCGCCCTGGCTCGCCAGCCCCAGGCGGAGCTGGCCGTTGCCTTGAGCCATGCGCAACTCCAGATGGACCGTGGCGATACGGAAGGTGCCCTGACCACCCTGCAGGCCATGCACGAGCGCCATCCCCACAACGCCCAGGTCCTGCGACAGTTGCAGCGATTGCACCAGCAGCGTGGCGATTGGTCGTCGGTGATTCGCCTGTTGCCCGAACTGCGTAAAGACAAGGTGTTGCCGGCCAGCGAGCTGGCTGAATTGGAGCGTCGGGCCTGGGGAGAAAACCTTGGCCTGGCGGCCCAGCGTGAGGAGCATGGCGAAGCCGGCTTGCAGTCCCTTGACCGCGCATGGGAGCAATTGACTTCAGCCCAGCGCCAGGAGCCACAACTGGTGTTGGCTTATGCCGATCAACTGCGTCGACTGGGCGCCGATGCCAGGGCCGAGGAAGTGCTGCGCGGTGCGATCAAGCGCAGTTATGACAGCCATCTTATTCGGCTCTATGGCCTGCTGCGCGGCAGCGACCCGGCCCGTCAGTTGAAGTTTGCCGAAGGCTGGCTGAAGGATCATCCTGGCGATGCCAGCCTGTTGCTGACGCTGGGTCGTCTCTGCCTGCAGAACAGCCTGTGGGGAAAGGCCCGGGATTATCTGGAAAGCAGCCTGCAGGTGCAGCGCAATCCCGAAGCCTGTGCCGAATTGGCCCGTTTGCTCGCCCAATTGGGTGATACCGAGCGCAGCAACCGGCTGTTCCAGGAAGGCTTGGGGTTACTCGATAATCGTCTACTGGCCTCACCCTTGCCAGCACCGGCGCAAGCTTGAAGTAGGAAAGTGTTCACGGGTTGGCTCAGATCTATCTGTCAGCCAACCCTTTAACTCTTTGTAATTACTGAGCTTAAGTAGGCCTGTAATCAATTCTTACGTGTTGTAGGGCGATTTCCTCCGTGTGTTGACGGAATCTCCTTGTCTCTTCGCGGAATTGTCCGCTCCAAGGCGTATTGAAAGGGATCGGGCCTTTCCTCTACCGTAGCGACCTATCTCTTGCGGTGCGGATAAACAATGTCTTTGGCCCCTTTACGCTCCTTGTTTGTCCTGGCGTTCATGGCCGGTGCGCTGACGTTGGGCGTGTCTTTCTATCTGGAATATGGTGCGCTGTTACAGCCCTGCTTTTTGTGCCAGGTACAACGGTTGTTTCTCGCCGTCTTTGTACTGATCAACCTGATCGCCGCCCTGCATAATCCTGGCCGCACAGGCGTGTGCCTGTATGGGCTGGCGAGTATCGGGTGTGCATTATTCGGCGCCGTCACCGCCGGGCGCCAAGTGCTGCTGCAGAACACTCCGCCGGATCAGATGCCCAACTGCTGGCCAAGCCTGGACTACATGATTGAGCACCTGTCGTTCTGGCGGGCTGTCCAGTCAGTCTTCAAGGGATCGGTCGACTGCGTCGAAATCAATTGGACGTTATTTGACCTCAGCGTTCCGGAGTGGAGCCTGCTGTTTTTCCTGGCGATGCTGATTCTGTGGAGCACACTGCTTTCCCGGTTGTTGCCTGGCCGGCGTCACGTATCACAAAGCGAGGAAAATTCTGTTCATGTGGTAGGACGGGATTAAACGCTTGTATGAACTTTCTCTCCTGCGTACCTTGAAGCCATAGTGATGCGGGCATAATCTGGCCCGCACGCGTTATCGAAACCGCTTGTCAGACGCGACCTCGTCCGATTGCCGCTTCAACCCTGAAGCATTGCGCGGGCACGGTGCAGCAGCGTCCCCTATAGGGAAGAGAGATCATCATGTTGGAACGTTGCAAGAATGCTCGCGAACGCTGGGGTGGCGTGCACACACTGATTGATAAGTGGTTGGATGCGCGTCGCAAATTGGTTCTGGCTTTTGATGAGTTGGGGGCCGAGCCTGGAGCGCTGGCCGAGAAGCGTGAGCCGTTGCAGGACTTCTGTGTTGTACTGGTGGATTACGTTTCTGCCGGTCACCTGAGTATCTACACGCAACTCACCAAGGAAGCGGAAGCCTTCGAGGACAAGCGCGGTCTTGAGTTCGCTGAGACCCTTTACCCGCGCATTGATGTGATTACCGAAAAGCTGCTGGCTTTTAACGATCTGTGCGATGAAGGCAAGTGTGTCGCGGAAAAATTCAAAGAGCTGGGTGGTCTGTTGCATGAGCGTTTCGAGCTTGAAGATTGCCTGATCGAAGTGCTGCACAACGCCCACAAAGAAGAGCCTGCTCAGGTCTGATCGGGGCAATGCGATAAAAAACGGTGCGCTTGACGCACCGTTTTTTTATGCGTCAGTGGCGGGTCCCGAGTAACTCGATGTCGAAGACAAGGGGTGTGTAGGGCGCAATCAATTCGCCTGCGCCGTCCGCGCCGTAGGCTTGGGCCGAGGGTATGACCAGGCGCCATTTCGCGCCTGTGGGCATCTGCTGCAATGCACTGCGCCAGCCACTGATCACGCTGTCCAGGCGAAACCACTGGGGCTGTGCGCTCTGGTCAAACACGCTTCCATCGGGCAGCCGACCCACATATTTCACCTGCACCTCATCAGTTGCCAACGGCTTGGTGCCCGTGCCCGGCGTCAACTCGGTGAGCAGGATGCCGTCCGCCAACTCACGCACACCCTTTGCAGCTTTTTCCTTCGACAAAAATTGCTGTTCGGCGGCGAGAGCTTTTTCGCTCTGCGGCGCTGGGTTGTCGATGGCGTTCTGTGCTTCGTGCTGTGCAAGAATCTGTTCGATGCGCGCGTTGTCCAGTGCCAATGGTTTGCCCTGGTAGGCTTGTTTGAGTCCATCGATCAGGGCCTGGATCTGCAAGTCGGGGACCTCCTGGCGCAAGCGTTCACCGAGGCTGGCGCCCAGGCTGTAGGCGAGGTCATGCTGATCTTGAACAGCGGTTTTTGGCGGCGATTGCTCGTCCGCATCGGCGCTGGAAATCGCCAGGGCAAGCACTACGAAAAGGTAACGCGACATGGGTGTCCTCCCGCCTGAAGTGCGACGGATTATGCCAGCGTAAATGGCTGAGTAGTGGTGCGCTTTTCTGTTATATCGATAAGAATTTTCGTACGTTGCAACGCAACGCAAACGATACTGTCAACATGCCCTAGCGGCGGTAAGAGCAGAGGGCTAGTATGAGCCGCACCCACGTCAGCCAGGAGGTAAACCATGTCGGCCAAACAGAAGCCTGTAAATACCCCGTTGCACTTACTCCAACAATTGTCGGGCAGCCTGCTCGAACATCTGGAAAGCGCTTGTTCCCAAGCCTTGGCCGATGCAGAAAAACTGCTCGCCAAACTGGAAAAACAACGCGGCAAAGCGCAAGAAAAGCTGCACAAATCCCGCACCAAACTGCAAGACGCCGCCACTGCCGGCAAGGCCAAGGCACAAGCCAAGGCCAAAGACGCTGTTAAAGAACTTGAGGACCTGCTGGACGCCCTCAAGGATCGCCAAGCCGAAACCCGCAGCTACATTTCCCAACTCAAAAAAGACGCTCAGGAAAGCCTGAAACTGGCTCAGGGCGTTGGTCGTGTGAAGGAAGCTGTCACCAAGGCGCTGGGTACTCGTACTCCGGCAAAAGCTGTCGCAGCCAGCGCGGCCAAGAAGCCAGCGAGCAAGGCTGTTGCAGCGAAGGCGCCGGCTAAAACGGCCGCCAAGCCAGCTGCTAAAACCGCTGCTGCAAAACCAGCCGCCAAGCCAGCCGCTAAAACCGCTGCTGCGAAACCAGCCGCCAAGCCAGCCGCTAAAGCTGCCGCTGCAAAACCAGCCGCCAAGCCAGCTGCTAAAGCTGCCGCTGCAAAACCAGCCGCCAAGCCAGCTGCTAAAACTGCCGCTGCAAAACCAGCCGCCAAGCCAGCCGCTAAAACCGCTGCTGCAAAACCGGCCGCTAAGCCTGCTGCCAAAACCGCTGCTGCCAAACCGGCCGCCAAGCCAGCTGCCAAAACCGCTGCTGCCAAACCGGCCGCCAAGCCAGCCGCTAAAACCGCTGCTGCAAAACCAGCCGCCAAGCCAGCTGCTAAAACTGCTGCTGCCAAACCGGCCGCCAAGCCAGCTGCTAAAACCGCTGCTGCGAAACCAGCCGCCAAGCCAGTCGCTAAAACCACTGCTGCCAAACCGGCCGCAAAACCCGCTGCCAAGCCTGCTGCGGCAAAGCCAGCACCTGCAAAGCCAACAACTCCCGCAGCAACTGCCGCTACCCCGGCAGCGTCCTCCGCGCCAACCGCATCCGTCGGCAGCGCTGCTGCACCGGCAGCGCCAAGCGTCACCCCAACCAGCGCTTCCTAAGCGCGGGTGACCATGACGCGCAGCTGCTGCAGCGCGTTGTGGTCAAGGTTGGCGGCTTCGGTCGCCAGACCTTCAAGCCATTCCTGTCGACCTGTCATCTCGTTGCTCGACCATGACTGCGTTAGCGCTTCCAGGCGCATCAGTAAGGCTCGCTCGGCCTCCAGCTCCAAGGCCTTGACCTGCTCTCGCAATTCAGCCAGATGCGCATCCTGCTGTGCCATCGCCCGCCATTGCACACGTACCGCTCGCAAGGGCTCGACGACGTGCATCCGCCACGGCCGCGCAAGCTGTTGCAGTGCCACAACGCGCTCGGGCAGCCGCGCCACACCCCGTTGTTCCAGCCACGCACCACACAGCAGCAGGCACACATCCGCTCCCTGTTCCTGCAACCGCAGGCAAGCGGCCTCCACACCGGGGCGGGCATAAGTCGAGAGGGCAAAGCTCCACAGGTCAGCGCACATATTCACACCCAAGCCAGCGGTCAACGAAGCTGGTAGACTCCGCCGCCATTATGATCCGACTTCAAAGCCTAACATTACAGCGTGGCCCGCAGCGTCTTCTTGAAGATGCCGAGCTGACCCTGCACGCCGGTCACAAAGCCGGCCTGATCGGTGCCAATGGCGCCGGAAAATCCACGTTGTTTGCCCTGTTGCTGGGTGAGCTGACCCCGGATTCCGGGGACTGCCTGCTGCCGGCCGACTGGCGCATCGCCCATATGCGCCAGGAGATCGACACCCTGGACCGCATCGCGATCGACTACGTGCTCGATGGCGACCTGCGCCTGCGTCAGGTACAGCACGACCTCGCCGCGGCGGAAGCAGCCCAGGATGGCGCCGCCCAGGCGCGCCTGCACTCGGAACTCGACAGCGCCGACGGCTACACCGCCGACGCCCGCGCCCGCAAGATGCTGGCCGGCCTGGGTTTTACCAACGAACAGATGGATCGCCCGGTCGCCGACTTCTCCGGCGGCTGGCGCATGCGCCTGAACCTGGCGCAGGCGCTGATGTGTCCCTCGGACCTGTTGCTGCTCGACGAACCGACCAACCACTTGGACCTCGATGCGATCCTGTGGCTGGAAGACTTCCTCAAGAACTATCAGGGCACCTTGTTGCTGATTTCCCACGACCGGGATTTCCTTGACGCCGTGGTCGACAATATCGCCCATGTCGAACAGAAGAAAATCACGCTCTACCGTGGCGGCTATACCGCCTTCGAGCGCGCCCGTGCCGAGCGTCTGGCCCAACAGCAGCAAGCGTTCGAGAAGCAACAGGCGCAACGTGCGCACATGGAAAGCTACATCGCCCGGTTCAAGGCCCAGGCCACCAAGGCCCGCCAGGCCCAGAGCCGGATCAAGGCCCTTGAGCGCATGGAAGAGCTGTCGGCGGCCCACGTCGATTCGCCGTTCGACTTTGTGTTCCGTGAGTCGGTGAAAATCTCCAGCCCCCTGCTCGATCTGTCGGATGCGCGCCTGGGTTATGGCGACAAGACCGTCCTGGAGAAGGTCAAGCTGCAGCTCATACCCGGCGCGCGGATCGGTTTGCTGGGGCCTAACGGCGCGGGCAAGTCGACGCTGATCAAGAATCTGTCGGGCGAGCTTGAGCCTTTGGCCGGGCGCCTGACCCGTGGCGAGAACACGGTGGTGGGTTACTTTGCCCAACATCAACTGGACTCGCTCGATGCCAAGGCCAGCCCGTTGTTGCACCTGCAGCGCCTGGCGCCGAGCGAACGCGAGCAAACCCTGCGCGACTTCCTCGGAGGCTTCGACTTCCGTGGTGCGCGCATCGACGAGCCGGTGCTGAACTTCTCCGGTGGTGAAAAAGCCCGACTGGCCCTGGCCCTGATTGCATGGGACCGCCCGAACCTGTTGCTGCTCGACGAACCGACCAACCACCTGGACCTGGAAATGCGCCTGGCGCTGACCATGGCCCTGCAGGAGTTCAGCGGTGCAGTATTGGTGGTGTCTCACGACCGCCATCTGCTCAAGAGCACCACCGATAATTTCCTGCTGGTAGCCGATGGCAAGGTCGAAGAGTTTGATGGCGACCTGGACGACTATGCCCGCTGGCTGACTGACTATCGTCTGCGCAATGCGCCGGTGAGCAATACCCCGGTCAACCCGGACAAGACCGACAAGAAAGCCCAGCGCCAGGCCGCCGCCGCACTGCGTCAGCAGTTGGCCCCGCACAAGCGCGAAGCCGACAAGCTGGAGGCCGAGCTGGGCAAGGTGCATGAGCGCCTGGCCAGGATCGAAACCAGCCTGGGCGACAGCGCCGTGTACGAGGCCGCGCGCAAGGATGAATTGCGTGACTTGCTGGCCGAGCAGGCCAGGCTCAAGGTGCGCGAAGGGCAATTGGAGGAGTCCTGGATGGAAGCCCTCGAACTGCTTGAAACCCTGCAGGCGCAGCTCGAGGCGCTGTCCTGATGGACGCGTTGCAACTGCCCTTGCCGGCGCAATGGATCGAACCTGTGTGGATCGGCGTGCAAATCCTGCTGATCCTGCTGGCCGGCTACCTTGCCCAGCGTTTTGTCGCCAAAGGCCTGACCCGCCTGGGTGAGCGCTATCCGTTCCCGCCGCAGTTGCTGATGCCGCTGCGTGGAGGCCTGCGCTGGCTGATCATGGGCAGCGCGCTGATCTTCGTGTTGGGCCGCCTGGGTGTATCTGCCACGGTGCTGTGGACTGCGCTGTCAGGCTTTGTGGCCGTGGCGGCAGTGGCTTTCTTCGCCATGTGGTCCGTGCTGTCCAATTTGCTGTGCGCCATTTTGATCTTCACCGTGGGTCCGTTTCGCCTCGGCGATATCGTCGAACTGGTGGACACCGTCGACAAGCCCGGCGTGAAGGGGCGCGTGGTGGCGATCAATCTGCTCTATACCACGCTGATCGAGGTGCAGGAGGCCGGCACCGACAGTGCGATGGTGCAAGTGCCCAACAGCTTGTTCTTCCAGCGTTCGGTACGGCGCTGGCCTGGTACGCACGTGTTCCCTGGCGACCGCTAGAATCATATCTTGTAAAAATTTATAGCCAGCCTTTGGTCGCCGGAGTTAGCTTAAGGCACAACCACAAACTCCCTTTCGAGGTGTGCTATGGCACTCGACACGTGGCTGGCTTTTCTCGTGGCCAGCTGGATCATTTCCCTTTCCCCCGGCGCAGGCGCCATCGCCTCGATGTCCAGCGGTCTGCAGTACGGTTTTGTACGCGGCTACTGGAACGCCATTGGCCTGCAACTGGGCCTGGCGATGCAGATTGCCGTGGTGGCGGGCGGCCTGGGGGCGATTCTGGCGACGTCATCGACCGCGTTCTATGCGATCAAATGGTTCGGGGTGGCGTACCTGGTGTACCTGGCCATCAAGCAATGGCGCGCCTTGCCGCTGGACATGACCGATGACGCGGCGATACGTCCGATCGGCAAGCCGCTGGCGATGATGTTCCGCGGGTTCCTGGTCAACGCCAGCAACCCCAAGGCGCTGGTGTTCATGCTCGCGGTGTTGCCGCAGTTCGTGAATCCACAGGCGCCGTTGGCGATTCAGTACCTGATCATCGGTGCGACGATGATCAGCGTCGACATGATCGTGATGGCCGGTTACACGGGTCTGGCCTCGAAAGTCCTGCGCCTGCTGCGCTCGCCCAGACAGCAGAAGCGTGTAAACCGTACGTTCGCCGGGCTGTTCGTCGGTGCCGCCGGTTTTCTCGCCAGCCTGCATCGCGCGACGGCCTGACTGAAGAAACTGGATCAAAATGTGGGAGGGGCGTGACGAAATAACACCTTGAGTCAAATCGGTTAAAGCTCAACAATAGTGTTACTTCGTATTTCCACCTGAGATTCATTCATGACTGCCCCTTTCCGCTTTCTCGCCTGGCTGATGCTGCCGGTGTTGATGTCGTGCAGCTTCAATCTATGGGCCGCGACCGCCGAAGGCGCACCACAGGCTCTGCATTTGCTCGATTACATCGGCGCCGACTACCCGCCGACGGTAGAGGCGGGCAAGGTGGTGGACGACTCGGAATACCGCGAGCAGGTGGAGTTCCTGGGCGTGCTGCAGGGTCTGGTCGCGCAACTGCCGGAAAAACCCGAACGCGCCGAGTTGATAAAGGGCGTCGATGAGTTGCTGGCGGCCGTCACTGCCCATGCAGACGGCGCAACTGTCGCCCGCCAGGCGCGTCAGTTGGGCGCCAAACTGGCAGTGGCGTATGAAGTCAGCCAGGCGCCGGCGATCACTCCAGATCCCACGCGCGGTGCGCCGCTCTACGCACAGCACTGTTCGGTGTGCCACGGTACTGCTGGCGCCGGCGATGGCCCGGCCGCCATGGGCATGACACCGCCGCCGGCTAACCTGCGCGATGCCACGCGACTGGATCGCCTGAGCCTGTATGCGATCTACAACACCCTGGGCCTGGGTGTCGAAGGCACCGACATGCCATCCTTTTCCGATCAGTTGGATGACCGTCAGCGTTGGGACCTCGCCACGTACATCGCAGGTTTCACAGCGGACCCGGCTGCGGCCAAGAGCGAACAGCCCTTCAACCTCGCCGACTTGGCGCGCCAGACGCCCAACGAAGTGCTGGCGGCAGACGGCCCTGCGGCGGCGGCGACCTTCCGCGCCCAGCGTGCACAACCGCCGCAGGTCAAGCGCGGCCCGGCGCAGTTGCTCGATTACACGTCCGCCACCCTGGACAAAAGCCTGGCCGCGTTCCGTAACGGCGACCACGAACAAGCCTATGACCTGTCGGTAGCTGCTTATCTGGAAGGCTTCGAGCTGGTGGAAAGCTCCTTGGATAACGTCGACGCCAATGTGCGCAAGGACACCGAGAAGGCGCTGATGGCCTATCGGCAGTCATTGCAGGACGGCCTGCCGATCGAGCAGGTGCAACAGCGCCTGGACGTGGCCAAGGGCAAGCTTGGCGAGTCTGCCGGCTTGCTCGGCGGCGACGGCCTGAGTTGGTCGTTGAGTTACATCTCCGGTTTGCTGATCCTGCTGCGCGAAGGCCTGGAAGCGATCCTGGTGCTTGCCGCGATCCTGGCTTTCCTGCGTAACACCGGCCAGCAATCGGCGGTGCGCAGCGTCAACGTCGGCTGGGGCCTGGCGCTGTTGGCCGGCTTGGCCACCTGGGCGCTGGCGGCGTATGTGATTGATGTCAGCGGCGCCCAGCGTGAATTGCTGGAAGGCTGCACGGCGCTGTTTGCCAGCGTGATGGTGCTGTGGCTGGGCGTCTGGATGCACGACCGGCGCCACGCGGCGGCCTGGCAGGACTACATCAAGAGCAGCCTGGTGGGCGGCGGTGGGCGCTTTGGCTTTGCGCTGCTGGCATTCTTCTCGGTGTACCGCGAACTGTTCGAAGTGATCCTGTTCTACGAAACCCTGTGGCTGCAAGCCGGCCCGGCCGGGCACGAAGCGGTGCTGGCGGGTGGCGCCACCGCCCTGGTGCTGCTGGTGGGCCTGGCCTGGGTGATTCTGCGCGGTTCGGCGAAGCTGCCGCTGGCGCTGTTCTTTGGCATCAACGCCGCGCTGTTGTGCGCACTGTCGGTGGTATTCGCCGGGCATGGCGTCAAGGCGCTGCAAGAGGCAGGCATCTTCGGTACTCGGCCGGTGGCGTTTTTTGACTTTGACTGGCTGGGCATTCATGCCGATGCGTATTCGTTGAGTGCGCAGGCCGTGGCGATACTGGCGATCGTGGTGCTGTATGGCCGCAGTCGCCTGGCCGAGAAGCAAAGGGCGGCGGCGTAGGCATGCGGGTCTGGATCGACGCGGACGCTTGCCCACGGGCGGCCAAGGATCAGGTGGTGAAATTCGCCCTCAAGCGTCAATTCGAGGTGGTGCTGGTGGCGGGGCAGAGTCAGATCAAACCGGGCTTTTCCTGCGTGAAGTTGATCGTGGTGCCCAGCGGTCCTGACGCAGCCGATGATTATCTCGTTGAACACGCAGTGCCTGGCGAACTGGTGATCTGCAGCGACGTGCCGTTGGCTGACCGGCTGGTGAAAAAGGGCGTCACGGCCCTCGACCCGCGCGGCAAGGAGTTCAGCCCGGCGAACATGAGTGAGCGGCTGGCGGTGCGTAACCTGTTCACCGACTTGCGCGAGCAAGGGCATATGGGCGGCGGGCCGCCACCCCATGGCGAGAAGGACAAGCAGGCGTTTGCCAATGCGCTTGACCGCCTGCTTACCCGTTTAATGAAGCCTTTGTAGGAGCGAGCTCGCTCGCGAAGAACGTCAACGATAACGCGGGCATTCTGGATGGACGCGGCGCTCTTAGATTCTTCGCGAGCAAGCTCGCTCCTACAGGAAGAGGGCGTCAGTCGTTTTCGTGGGTCAGTTCCAGCACCCGGTCTACCAGCTTGTTGATGCCCGACGCGACTTCACTGATGTTCTTGCCCAGCATATAGGCCGGCGTACTCACCAACTTGCGCGCGGTGTCCTCGACAATATCTTCCACTGTGCATTCCTGATGGGTGGCGCCCATTTTGTCCAGGGCGGCTGCGGTGTCGGCATCGTTGCCGATGGTGCAGGTCACGCCGGGGCCGTAGATTTTCGCGGCCAGGGCAGGGGAGATGCAGATCAGCCCCACAGGCTTGCCGGCTTCGGCAAAGGCTTCGGCCAATTCCAGGACTTGCGGGTTGACGCTGCAGCCGGCGCCTTGCACGGCAAAATCCGACAGGTTCTTCGCCGCGCCGAACCCACCCGGCACGATCAGCGCATCGAAGTCAGCAGCGTTGGCCTCACGGATATCCTTGACCGCGCCTCGGGCGATGCGCGCTGACTCCACCAATACATTACGCGATTCGGGCATTTCTTCGCCGGTGAGGTGGTTGATCACATGCAACTGCGCAATATCCGGCGCAAAACATTCAACGTGAGCGCCGCGCTGGTCCAGGCGCAGCAGGGTGATCACGCTTTCCTGGATCTCTGCACCGTCGTATACGCCACAGCCGGAAAGGATCACTGCAATCTTTTTGCTCATGGGCATTTCTCCTGATTCATGGCGTTAAATGTCTACTAATTTGTAACCTGTTGCCAATGGGAACTCACGCCACTGCACCTAATCTTGCTGTAACAAAAAAAGACCGGACTATCCCATGGACTTCGTGCCTTACGCGGTACCGTTTTTCATTGCGTTGATCGTGGTTGAGCTGCTGGCCGACCGCTGGCGCGGTGCGCGCAACTATCGAGTGGCGGATGCCATCAACAGCCTCAGCACCGGGGTGCTGTCCACCACAACCGGATTGCTGACCAAAGGTGTGGGCCTTTTGACTTACGCGTTCGCCCTCAAGCACCTGGCGCTGATCGAGCTGTCGGCCCGGAGTGCCTGGACCTGGGTGTTCGCATTCGTGTTCTACGACTTCTGCTATTACTGGCTGCATCGCATGGGCCATGAGCGCAATATCCTCTGGGCTGCGCACTCCGTGCACCACCAGAGTGAGGACTACAACCTCACCACCGCGCTGCGTCAGACCAGCACCGGCTTCTTGCTGAGCTGGATCTTCTACCTGCCCCTGGCCGTGCTCGGTGTGCCGTTGGTGGTGTTCATCAGCGTGGCTTCGCTCAACCTGCTGTATCAATTCTGGGTCCATACACGTCACGTTCCCAAGCTCGGCCGGTTCGAATGGTTCTTCGTCACCCCGTCCAATCATCGGGCCCACCACGCACAGAACGCTCTCTACATGGATCGCAACTATGGCGGGGTGTTCATTTTTTGGGATCGGCTGTTCGGCACGTTCCAGGAGGAAGATGGCAACGAGCCGGTGATCTTCGGTGTAACCACGCCCCTGGCCAGCTGGAACCCGCTGTGGGCAAACCTGCAGTTTTATGCAGCTGTGGAACGATGCCCGCCGTACTGAAAGCCACTGGGACAAGTTGCGCATCTGGTTTATGCGCACCGGCTGGCGCCCCGCAGACGTCAAAGCCAAGTATCCGCTGGCCAAGCCGGACCTGGCCCGGTTCCGCAAATTCGAGGTGCCGCTGGACAGACGCCAACAGGTTTATGTCGCGTTGCAATTCGCAGTTTACGTGGGGTTTGGCAGCTATCTGATGAATATCGGCGAAGGTCTGCCCACGGAGGCGCTGGTCCTGGGCTGGGGAGCGATGGCGTTGGGGCTGTTCACGTTGGGGGTCGCGTTGGAGAATCGCCCGTGGTCGCTGAAGGCCGAGTGGGTGCGCCTGGGGCTGAATGTGCCCTTGGCAGGGCTGGCCCCGTGGGTCGGCCTATGGCCCGCCGGCAACCTGGGCTGGCTGGGCCTGGCGAGCTACAGCGTGCTCAGCGTGATCGGCCTCTACTGCTGCAGGGGCCGGCTTACGCGTCTGGCGTCTTAGGCGTTTCGACCGGCGCGGGTTCGGCAGCGCGCCGAGCCTTGGCCTCGGCGCATGCCTCGCGGGCGATGCGGGCATTCTTGAAGCGGCGTCGCAGCCACAGGCCAAAACCCAGCACCAGCAAGGCGCCCAGCACCCACAGCTCGTATTTCTTGACGCTGCCGAGCATGCCTTCGAGCACTGCGCCGAAGTGGTAGGCCGCAGCCCCCAGCGCTGCCGCCCATATCGCTGCACCAATACCGTTAAGGATCAGATAGCGCAGGGGCGGGTAGCCGGACAGGCCAATCGCCACGGGCATGACCGTGCGCAAACCGTAGACGAAGCGAAAGCTCAGTACCCAGATATCCGGATGCTTGCGGATATGCTCCAGCGCCTTGTCGCCCATCAATTGCCAGCGCGGTTTGCGCGCCAGCAACTTGCGGCCGTGCTTGCGCCCCATGTAGTACCAAAGCTGGTCGCCGGCGTAGCTGCCGAAGAAGGCAACGACCACCACCAGGTTGATATCCATGTATCCACGAAACGCCAGGAAGCCTGCGAGTACGAGGATGGTCTCTCCTTCGAAGAACGTGCCGAGGAAGAGGGCAAAGTAGCCGAAGTCATGCAGAAATTGTTGAAGCATGGTCTAGGGTGCTGGCGAAATGAACGCGCAGCCTACGCCTTCACGAAGATTCATGAAAGTATCGAGATGTGTCACGAAGTGAACAATTCCTATGTCAGTGCAGAATGTGACTACAGGTCGCATCGATAAGCACAACTGTCATTCGTTCGTCATAATGGCCGCTTATAACTGCACCGCTCGCCCGTAAACGCGGGCTCAGGAGTCTGTCGTGAGCTTTACCCCCGCCAATCGGCTGTTCCCCGCCACGCGTCTGCGTCGTAACCGTCGTGATGATTTTTCGCGCCGTCTGGTACGTGAAAATGTACTGACCACGAATGATCTGATCCTGCCGGTATTCGTGCTGGACGGTGAAAATCGCCGGGAAGCGGTGGCTTCGATGCCAGGGGTGGAGCGCTTGAGCATCGATCTGCTGCTTGAAGAAGCCGCGCATTGGGTGGCGCTGGGCATTCCGGCGCTGGCGCTGTTCCCGGTAACGCCTGCGGAACTCAAGTCACTTGACGCGGCCGAAGCCTGGAACCCGCAGGGCATCGCCCAGCGCGCCACCCGCGCCCTGCGCGAGCGTTTCCCGCAGCTTGGGGTGATCACCGACGTGGCCCTCGATCCATTCACCACCCATGGGCAGGATGGCATCCTCGATCCGTCAGGCTACGTCGAGAACGACATCACCGTCGATGCGCTGGTCAAGCAGGCCTTGTCCCACGCAGCGGCCGGTGCCCAGGTGGTGGCGCCGTCGGACATGATGGACGGTCGCATCCAGGCGATTCGCGAAGCGCTTGAGTTGGCCGGTCATGTCAATGTGCGGATCATGGCCTACTCGGCCAAGTATGCCAGCGCCTATTACGGCCCCTTCCGCGAGGCGGTGGGCTCGGCCCTGAACCTGGGCAAGGCCGACAAGGCTTCGTACCAGATGGACCCGGCCAACAGCCAGGAAGCCCTGCACGAAGTGGCGGCCGACCTGGCCGAAGGCGCCGATATGGTCATGGTCAAGCCAGGGATGCCTTACCTGGACATCCTTTGCCGGGTCAAAGAGGAATTCAAAGTGCCGACCTTTGTCTATCAGGTCAGCGGTGAATACGCCATGCACATGGCCGCAATCCAGAATGGTTGGTTGAGTGAAGGGGTGATCCTCGAATCCCTGACAGCCTTTAAACGTGCCGGCGCTGATGGCATTCTGACCTACTTCGCCGCCCGCGCTGCCCAATTGCTTAGAGAGCAACAATAGCCCTCACAGGAACACTCATGAATACCGAAGGACTTACAGAAGTTGCCGTAAAAGACGCTCATCCGGTGGTTGAACAAGTCGCCGAGACCCCGCCGGAGCTGGAGCCGGCCCCGCCTGCGGTGGTTGCCGAAGCGCCGGCGCCGGCGCCGGTTGCCGTGGTCACCAACCTGGATGACAGCAGCCTGTACATCCACCGCGAGCTGTCACAACTGCAATTCAACATCCGCGTGCTGGAACAGGCGCTGGATGAGTCCTATCCGTTGCTGGAACGGCTCAAATTCCTGCTGATTTTCTCGAGCAACCTGGACGAATTCTTCGAAATCCGGGTCGCCGGCCTCAAGAAGCAGATTACCTTCGCCCGTGAGCAAGCCGGGGCCGACGGTCTGCAACCGCACCAGGCCCTGGCGCGCATCAGTGAACTGGTGCACGGCCATGTGGACCGCCAATACGCGATCCTCAACGACATCCTGCTGCCGGAACTGGAAAAACATCAGGTTCGCTTCATCCGTCGCCGTCACTGGACCACCAAGATCAAGACCTGGGTGCGCCGTTACTTCCGTGACGAGATCTCACCGATCATCACCCCGATCGGCCTCGACCCGACGCACCCATTCCCGTTGCTGGTGAACAAGAGCCTCAACTTCATCGTCGAGCTGGAAGGCATCGACGCCTTCGGCCGCGACTCGGGCCTGGCGATCATCCCGGCGCCGCGTCTGTTGCCACGCATCATCAAGGTACCCGAAGAAGTGGGGGGCGCTGGGGATAACTATGTATTCCTGTCGTCGATGATCCATGCGCACGCCGATGACCTGTTCCAGGGCATGAAGGTCAAGGGCTGCTACCAATTCCGCCTGACCCGTAACGCCGACCTGGCGCTGGACTCCGAAGACGTTGAAGACCTGGCGCGTGCCCTGCGCGGCGAGCTGTTTTCGCGGCGATACGGCGATGCGGTGCGCCTGGAAGTGGCCGACACCTGCCCCAAACACCTGTCGGACTACCTGCTCAAGCAGTTCAACCTGGCCGAATCCGAGTTGTATCAGGTCAATGGTCCGGTCAACCTGACGCGCCTGTTCAGCATCACCGGCCTGGACAGCCATCCGGAGCTGCAATACAAGCCGTTTACGCCGCAAATCCCGAAACTGCTGCAGAACAGCGAGAACATCTTCAGCGTGGTGAGCAAGCAGGACATCCTGCTGCTGCACCCCTTCGAGTCGTTCACGCCGGTGGTCGACCTGTTGCGCCAGGCCGCCAAGGACCCCCACGTGCTGGCCGTGCGCCAGACGCTGTACCGCTCAGGCGCCAACTCGGAAATCGTCGATGCGCTGGTGGATGCTGCGCGTAACGGCAAGGAAGTCACCGCAGTGATCGAGTTGCGGGCGCGCTTTGATGAGGAGTCCAATCTGCAACTGGCCAGCCGTCTGCAAGCGGCCGGTGCGGTGGTGATCTACGGCGTGGTCGGCTTCAAGACCCACGCCAAGATGATGCTGATCCTGCGCCGCGAAGCCGGTGAGATCGTGCGTTACGCTCACTTGGGCACCGGCAACTACCACGCCGGCAACGCCAAGCTCTACACCGACTACAGCCTGCTGACCTCCGACGACGCCTTGTGCGAAGACGTCGGCAAGCTGTTCAGCCAGCTCATCGGCATGGGCAAAACCTTGCGCATGAAGAAGCTGCTGCACGCGCCGTTTACCCTGAAGAAGGGCATGCTCGACATGATTGCCCGCGAGACCCAGTTTGCCCTCGACGGCAAGCCGGCGCACATCATCGCCAAATTCAACTCGCTGACCGATCCGAAGATCATCCGCGCGCTGTACAAGGCCAGCCAGTCGGGCGTGCGTATCGACCTGGTGGTACGTGGCATGTGCTGCCTGCGCCCGGGCATTGTCGGCGTCTCGCATAACATCCATGTGCGCTCGATCATCGGCCGCTTCCTGGAGCACACGCGGGTGTTCTACTTCCTGAACGGCGGCGAAGAGCAGATGTTCCTCTCCAGCGCCGACTGGATGGAGCGCAACCTCGACAAGCGTGTGGAGACCTGTTTCCCGGTGGAAGGCAAAAAGCTGATCATGCGCGTCAAGAAGGAGCTGGAAAGCTACCTGACCGACAACACCCATAGCTGGAGTTTGCAGTCGGACGGGCGGTATGTACGCAACACGCCGACCGGCAACCAGAACGCGCGCAGTGCACAGGCGACGCTGCTGGAGAAGCTGGGCAGCCCGATCCTGACGGTGAACTAGAGCCCAGCGCGGTGTGAAAAATGTGGGAGGGGGCTTGCCCCCGATAGCGGTGGGTCAGTCACTTATTTGTAAACTGACCCACTGCCATCGGGGGCAAGCCCCCTCCCACATTTGGTTAGCGCAAGTTCAGGCTGAACCCAACCCGCGTCAGCCACTCCGCTTCCTGGGCGAAGTCCGCCTGGGTCAGCTGGTTTTCGTCCAGCCAGCCTTTGGGGAACATCACTTCCAGGCTGTCGCCGTCGGCGCGCAGTTTCACCTGGGGCATTTCCTGGGTGCCGCGGATGTGGTGGAACAGGATTGCAAAGCGCAACAGCGCGCACAGCCGAATCAGCTTGATGCCGTCCATGCCGAACTCGGCAAACTTGTCCTTGGGAATATTGCGGCGGTGACCGCGCACCAGCAGCGCGAGCATCTGCTGATCTTCCCGTGAGAATCCGGCCAGGTCCGAGTGCTCGATCAGGTAGGCGCCGTGCTTGTGATAGTGGTAGTGGGCGATGTCCAGGCCCACTTCGTGCACCTTGGCGGCCCAGCCCAGCAGTTCGCGCCATACACCGTTTTGCAGGTCCCAGTCGTCGGCCACCTGGTCGAAGGCATGCAGGGCTTTGCGCTCGACGCGCGCCGCTTGCTCCAGGTCGACGTGGTAGCGCTCCATCAGCGAACTGAGGGTGCGCTCACGCACGTCTTCATGATGATGGCGACCGAGCAGGTCATAGAGCACACCTTCGCGCAGGGCGCCGTCACAGTGGTCCATGCGTTGCAGTTCGAGGGCGTCGAAGATGGCTTCAAGAATCGCCAGACCCGCCGGGAAGATGGTGCGGCGGTCAGGCTTGATGCCGTCGAAGTCGATCTTCTCGGCATCCCCCAGCTTGAACAGCTTGCGCTTGAGCCACGCCAGGCCTTCGGCATTCACCTCGCCAGTGCCATGGCCGCCGGCCTTGAGCGCCAGGCCGATGGCACGGATGGTGCCGGAGGAGCCGATGGCTTCATCCCAGCTCAGGCGGTGCAGGGCGTGTTCGATACTCATGATCTCCAGACGCGCCGCCGTGTAGGCCTGGGCATAGCGCGCCGGGGTGATCTTGCCGTCCTTGAAATAACGCTGCGTGTAGCTGACGCAGCCCATCTGCAGGCTTTCGCGCAGCAGGGGTTCGAAACGCTGGCCGATGATGAATTCGGTGCTGCCGCCGCCAATGTCCGCGACCAGGCGTTTGCCCGGGGTGTCGGCCAGCGTATGGGAAACCCCGAGGTAAATCAGGCGCGCTTCTTCGCGGCCGGAAATAACCTCTACCGGGTGCCCGAGGATTTCCTCGGCGCGATGGATGAATTCATTGCGGTTGCGGGCTTCGCGCAAGGCGTTGGTGCCCACTATTCGTACAGCGCCAGGGGGCATGCCGTTGATCAGTTGCGCAAAGCGCTTGAGGCAGTCGAGCCCACGCTGCATGGATTCTTCATTGAGCTGACGTTCGTCGTTGATCCCGGCAGCCAGTTGCACTTTCTCGCCGAGCCGCTCAAGGATGCGGATTTCACCGTTCTGGGCCTTGGCCACGACCATGTGAAAGCTGTTGGAGCCCAGGTCGATGGCTGCGATCAGGGACAGATTCTTGGCTTGGGATTGCGGCATGGTTTGGGGATCTCGGTCGATAACCCAACCATCGTGCCACGATCGACCGCTGGAGCCAACGCGTTGTGCTTCGGTAATTTTTCTGAAGCTGTCTGCGGGGATATCTTGTGAGATATGTAGGGTGATATCCCATGATAGCTGCTGAGTAGTGACTTAGTTTTGTAGGGGTTTTTAACTCTGGTTGTAGTAATGCCGGATTTTGATTATTCCTACAAAGTGCGTTTGGTTATTCCAGCTATTAATTTGTCTTGGCCTACCTTGAAGTTGTTATTAGGTAGCCTGAAATTTTTACTGTTCTTACAGTGGTCGTAGTTTTATCCGATTCTTTAATGCGGCGCCAAAGCGACACACTGTTATCCGGCAATTGTGCCTTGGTGTTATCTATGTGTCGTTGTGCATGTCCGGGAAGATAAGGTGTTTGGCGATGGAGCCGCCAAGACGACAACAGAAAGCACCTGATAACTTTAAGTGACAGGTCGAATATGAAGAAAATTGTTGGATTGACCCTGGGTCTCGCCTGCATGGCGGCAAACATCGGTGCCCATGCTGCCACCAGCGCCGAACTGATCGTCAGGGGCGTCATCAAGCCCGCTGCCTGCAACCTCAGCATGAGCGGCGGCGGCATTATCAACTACGGCGATATTCCCTCCGGTCAACTGTCCCAGACGGCGTTCAACGCGCTTGGCGAAAAAACCACGCCTATCACCGTCAGCTGTGGCAATACGCCGGCGCAGTTCGGGCTCAAGTTTGTCGACCTGCAAGCCGGCAGCAAGGTAACGGGCATACTCGCGGCACTCGGGGGAGGTTACACCGAGGCGCAGAACTTTGGGTTGGGCACCGTGGCCGGTCGCAAGACCGGTGGTTTTGCCGTGACCCTCAAGGACCTGCGCTCGCCGAGCGCAACGCTGTCTCCGATCATGCGTGTCAGCAGTGGCGCCTGGCAAAACAGCGATGGCAAGGTTGCACAGTCGCCTAGTCAATATTCCTGGCGCAGTGGTTCATCGCCCACGCCTGCCGCGATCTCCCAGTTGACCGGGACGATCACGGTGCGAGCGGTTATCAATAAAGGCCAGGACCTGGACCTGAGCCGCGACGTTACTCTGGATGGGCGCGCAACACTTGAACTGAGTTACATCTAAGCGACATAACGACAGTCGATCAAGAGGCTTGATGTTTCTGATCGACTGTTTTTTATGCGCGGCCGGCGATCAGCAGTCAACTTTAAGGTTGTGGGGAGCACAGTGTGTCCAGTCGTCCAGTATTAAAAAATATGCGCTTATTATTTGCAATGTTGATGCTCTGTGTTGTCGGTGTTGTCGGTGTTGCGGTGGCAGATGGCATGTTGCCCGAAACCACGGTCATTGTGCTGAACGAAGAGCAGGGTGAAGCGACTATAAACATCAAGAATACCGACGCGGCGCCAGCATTACTGCATTCGGTAATAGAAAATGTGCCTGAAGATATGGAACCGCTTTTGATCGTAACGCCGCCTATTGCGCGGGTGGAAGCGGGAGAGACGCAACTGGTCCGTTTTATCAGCACTTTGAAGGCACCGTTGAAGACTCAGCGGTTAAAGCGCGTAACTTTTGAAGGCATCCCCCAGGCGCGTGCTGCGGGCGGTGCGACCATTGGTATCACCCTGCGGCAGAACTTGCCGCTGATCCTGCATCCCCAGGGTCTGCCCGTTCATCACACGCCCTGGGAACTGTTGAAGTGGCGGAGCACAGGGCAACGCTTGTCGGTTCACAACGACAGCGCTTATGTGGTGCGCATGGCACCACAGGTCCGGTTATTGCCACAGGGAACCCTGGCTACGTTGCCACGCACCTACATCCTGCCGGGCGAAGCGCTGGCGGTGAAGGTTGAAGGCCCCCTGCAGGGACTCACAGGCATTGAGATTCAGCCGGCCACGATCTACGGCTTTTCGGTAGAAAACTACCGGGCCCCGATCACTGCCGATGGGGGTTGATCAACCCATGACCAACCTGTCGAATCACCGAACTGGAACATCTTTACGGGCCCGCCGACCCACCCTGCTCGTGGGGGTCGCGACACTCTGGAGTTTGCCTGGCGTTGTCCCGGCGTTGGAGTTGGGCGAGGGCTTTGACCTGGCGGCATTGACCACGCACGGTATTGACCCGAAAGTCTCGGACTACTTTCGCACGGCGGCGCGCTTTCGCGAGGGCACCCAGGTGGTGGGATTGCAAGTCAATGGCAACCCGCTCGGGTTGGTGGACGCGCAGTTCGATGCCAATGGGCAGTTGTGCTTTACCCCGGCGTTGCTGGAAAAAGCCGGGTTGGTAAAGCCTGATGGGGTCGTGCGCAAGGGCGCCACCGCCGACCAGGCGTGCCATGACTTCCTGGGAGCCTTCCCTACCACCATGGTGCGGCTGCGCCCGGGCAACGACGAGGTGTCGCTGGTGGTGCCCACTTCATCATTGCGCGGACCGCAGTGGGAAGCCGGCGATTTTGCCCGGGGCGGGGCGGCGGCGCTGTTCAACTATGACGTGCAAGGTTTCGACAGCCATTCGCGCGGCGGGAACAACCGGTTCGTATCGGCCTACACCGAAGCGGGTTTCAACTTGGGTGATTGGATTGTTCGCAGTCGTCAACTCTATGTCTCCGATAATGGCGTGGCGCACAATGAGCACCTGTATGCCTATGCGCAGCGGGACATCGCCGCATTGCAGTCGACGTTCCAGGCTGGCCAGCTTTCCAGCAACAACCCATTGTTTGGCGGCATCCAACTGTCGGGTGTGCAGTTTTCCCCCGACGGGCAGTCGCGCGTGCCGGCAGGCAGCAATAATGCCGTGGTGGAGGGTTTGGCCCAGAGCCAGTCGCGCATCGAGGTGCGGCAGTCCGGTGTGTTGATCCACAGTACGCTGGTGCCCGAGGGGCCTTTCCGACTGACCGGTTTGCCGTTGCTCAATGGCACGAGCGACCTTGAGGTCAGTGTGATCGACGTGCGCGGAGCCCGACGCAGCTTCGTGGTGCCGGCGGCTTCGTTCGCCGGCGCCGTGCCGGCGGCGCCTGGTTATTATTTTTCCCTGGGCAAGGTACGTGAAGAAACGCAGGGTGAGGGCCCTTCGCCCATTGTCGCAATGGGCAGCGGGACCTGGGCGTTGGGGCGTGACTCATCCGCCGGTTTCGGCTTGTTGAGCAGCGACGAGTACTGGTCGGCAGGTGGCACGTTGAGCAGTGTGTTTTTCCAGCGGGTCTCGTTGGGCGCGCGCCATAAGCTGTCCCGCGACAGCCGTAATGCGGTGTCCGGTTCACGCAGTAGCGTATCCGTGAGCAGCCCGGTCTCCGATGGCATCGATCTCAATCTCAGCGCCACCAGCCAGACCCGGGGCTATCGCGAGGTGGTCGAGGTCGGCCAGCCCCTCGAGGGCGATGTGCTGGAATCGCGCTTCAAGAATCAATACACGGCGGGCGTGACATGGGTCGACCCCACCCTGGGGGCGTTCTCCCTGAACTATAACCACAACGCTCAATTTGACGGACAATCGAGCGAACATGTATTCGCGTCATGGAACAAGTCGTTCCGTTACGCCGATGTTGCGTTGATTGCCGACTCCCAGGTCGGCAGCACCCAGTCCCGCCGTGACGCTGCGCGGGATCGTAGCCGGCGCGACACCGTGCGCGAGGATGACTTGTCCTTGCGGTTGCAGGTCAGCGTGCCCTTGGGCGTTGATCGTCGCGTGAGCAGCTATGTCAGCCGCCGTGGGGGGCAATCCCGTGCCGGTACGGCGCTCAATGAGCGGGTCAACGAGTATGTGAATTACGAGGTGGGCGTCGAGCGCGACCTCAGTGCGAGGGAGCAATCGGTGCGCGGCCAGGTAGATCTCACGCCGCGTTATACCCGAGTCGGTCTGGGTGCCAGTCGCGACTCATTGGGCACCAGTTATAACGGGCAATTGCAAGGAGGTGTGGTCGCTCACGGAGGTGGGATCACCTTCTCGCCTTACACGGTGCAGGACACCTTCGGTATTGCGTCGGTAGGCGACATTGGTGCTGCCAAAATCGACACCCCGCAAGGCCCTGTATGGACCGATTTCACCGGCCAGGCCGTGCTTCCAGGCTTGCCTGCCTACTCCAACAGCCACATCGAAGTGCAAACCCAGTCCTTGCCAAAGCGCGTTGATTTGAAGAACGGCACCCGGGTACTCGCCGCAGGTCGCGGTTCCGTCAACACAGTGGCATTCGATGTGGTGAAAGTGCGCCGTATGCTGGTCAACGCCACGGATGATCAGGGTCGACCATTGCCTCAGGGGGCTGCGGTGTTCGGCAAGGGCGATCGTTTTCTAACCAGCGTGGTGGGCGAGGGCACGATCTTTCTCAATGACGTGAACGACTTGCAGGACCTGAAGGTTTTACTGCCGGACTCTGCCAGTTGCCTGCTGAACATTTCACCTGGAGGCCAGCCTGACAATGACAAGTTCTTCGAAACCACTGCGGCGGTGTGCCATGGTCGGTAAGCTCGCAAGCATCGGCGCTGCGCTGTTCTGTACGGTGTTGCTGACTCAGGAGGCACGGGCCGAAAACTGCCGGTTGTCGTTGAGCCAACCGCGTATCGACTACGGTGTCATTCGCAGGGAGGCGCTGGCCGAAAGCGCTACGGTCACGCTCGGTACGCGATCGCTGCAGCTCAACGTGTTGTGTGTCGAGCCATCGGCAATGGCGTTGCGGTTTATCGGTGCCGCCAATGGGCAAACGTTCCGCTTCGGCCAGCAGGGCCGACTGCGGTTGAGCCTCAAGCATGCACAGGTGGATGGGCGTCCCGTCGAATGGGCGATGATGAGCCAGCCTGATGGCGGCGCGGGCGGGCAGTTATTGCCCGGACAGGTCCTGGTGGCCCGTGCCGCAGGGGGACTGGTGACAGGCCAGCGCTTGACGGCTCAGGTCGACATCGACACCGACCTGCCCGCCGACGCCTTGCAAGTACGCAGCCAGACGCTGTTGGAAGGGCAGGGTAGTTTTGAACTGGTCAGCCCGGCTGTTCCACGGAGCCGATGAAGTTGGCGAGCTCGGGCGTTTGCGGGTTGGCAAACACGACCTTGGGGTCGCCCACTTCATGCACCTTGCCCTGGTGCATGAACACCAGCTTGTCACCGACTTCGCGGGCGAAGCGCATTTCGTGGGTCACCATGATCAGCGTCATGCCGTCTTTGGCCAGTTGGCGCACCACACTGAGCACTTCATTGACCAGTTCCGGGTCCAGGGCCGAGGTGATTTCGTCGCACAACAGCACCTTGGGCGACATGGCCAGCGCGCGGGCAATTGCTACACGTTGCTGCTGGCCGCCAGACAGGCGGTCGGGGAAGGCATCGAACTTCTCCCCCAGACCCACGCGTTCCAGCATCTGCTTGGCCAGCTGCGCTGCCTTGGCCTTGGGCACTTTCTGCACCACCTGTGGCGCGAGCATGACGTTTTCGCCCACGGTCAAATGTGGAAACAGGTTGAATTGTTGAAACACCATGCCGACCTTCTGTCGCAGGCTGCGCAGGTCGGCGCGGGCGGCGTCGAGGTATTCGCCATCGACTTCGATCACGCCGTCGTTGATCGACTCCAGGCCATTGAGGGTACGCAGCAGGGTGGATTTACCCGAGCCACTGCGGCCGATGATCGCCACCACCTGGCCTTCTTCAACGGTCAGGTCAATGCCCTTGAGCACGTGGTGATCGCCGTAATATTTATGCAGGGCAGAAATTCTAAGCAGAGGCATGCAGTCTCCTTTCCAGATAGCGCGCACTGAGGGACAAGGGGTAGCAGAGCAGGAAGTAACCGAGGGCCACGAGGCCGTAGACCATGAAAGGTTCGAAGGTGGCGTTGGCGAGCATGCCGCCGGTCTTGGTCAGCTCGGTAAAGCCGATGATTGAGGTCACGGCGGTGCCTTTGACCACCTGCACCGAAAACCCTACGGTCGGCGCCACGGCAATACGCAGGGCCTGGGGCAGGATCACGTAGCGCAGTTGTTCAAGAGGGTTGAGCGCCAGGCTGGCCGACGCCTCCCACTGTCCATGGGCAATGGAGTCAACGCAGCCGCGCCAGATCTCGGCGAGGTAGGCGCTGGTAAACAGGGTCAGGGCAATGGCTGCCGCCAGCCACGGCGAGATATCCACACCGAGCAGGGCAACGCCGAAGAACACCAGAAACAGCTGCATCAGCAGCGGCGTGCCCTGGAACAGCTCGATATAGGTGCGCGCAACATTGCGCGCGAATGCCTTTTTGCTGATGCGCAGGGTCATCACCAGCAACCCGATCAGGCCCCCGCCGATGAACGCCACCAGCGACAGCAACAGCGTCCATTGCAGGCCGGTGAGCAGGTTGCGCACGATGTCCCAGAAGGAAAAATCACTCATCGACTGTTCCTCATCACATAGCGGCGGCCGATCCAGTTCAGCAACTGGCGAATCATCAACGCCATGCACAGGTACACCAGGGTGGTCAGGGCATAGGTTTCAAAGGCGCGGAAATTGCGCGATTGAATGAAGTTGGCGGCAAAGCTCAGCTCTTCGGTGGCAATCTGCGAACACACCGCCGAGCCGAGCATCACGATGATGATCTGGCTGCTCAGGGCCGGCCACACCTTGCCCAGTGCCGGCAGCAGCACCACATGACGGAACGCTTCGAAACGCGTCATCGCCAGTGCGGCGGCGGCTTCCAGCTGCCCCTTCGGGACGGCCTGGATGCCGGCACGGATGATCTCGGTGGAATAGGCGCCCAGGTTGATCACCATCGCCAGCACTGCGGCTTGCCACTCCGTGATCTTCAACCCCAGGGAGGGCAGGCCGAAAAAAATGAAGAACAGCTGCACCAGGAACGGCGTGTTGCGGATCAACTCGACATACACCCCGAAAAACCAGGCGAACGGCTGGATCTTCCACGCCCGCACGACGGCGCCGAGCGTGCCCAGGGCCACGCCGAGGATGGCGCCGATGGCCGTCAGCTCAAGGGTGAACAGCGCGCCGCGCAACAGCAGGTCGGTGTTGGCCAGCACCGGCACAAAGTCAAATTGATACGCCATGGATCAACTCCGGCTTAGAGGTCGGCAGGCAAGGGCTCTTTGAGCCATTGCAGCGCGTTCTTTTCAAGGCTGCCGTCGGCCTTGGCCGCGACCAGGATCTGGTTGACCTTCTCCAGCAACGCCGGCTCGTTCTTGTTCACGCCGACGTACACCGGCGAGTCCTTGAGCTTCACTTTCAGCGCCGGTACGCGCTTGGGATTGCGCTCACTGATCGCCACCATCACCACGTTGCCGCTGGCGATCAGGTCGACCTGGCCGGCCAGATAGGCGGCGATGGTCGAGTTGTTGTCTTCAAAGCGCTTGATGGTCGCCTCCTTGGGCGCGACAGCCGTCAGCTCGATGTCCTCGATGGCGCCACGGGTCACGCTGATAGTCTTGCCCTTGAGGTCGTCGGTGCTGCTGACGGCGGCGTCAGGCGGGCCGAATACGGCGAGGTAGAAAGGTGCGTAGGCCCTGGAGAAGTCGATGACTTTTTCGCGCTCGGGGTTCTTGCCCAGGCTGGAGATCACCAGGTCCACCTTGCCGGTGGTGAGGAACGGGATGCGGTTGGTGCTGTTGACCGGGGTCAACTCCAGCTTGACCTTGAGTTGGTCGGCCAACAGCTTGGCGGTGTCGATGTCCAGGCCGCGGGGTTTCATGTCGGGGCCTACCGAACCGAATGGCGGGAAGTCCTGCGGCACAGCAACCTTGAGGGTGCCACGGGCGACGATATCGTCCAGACCGTTGGCCTGGGCGGGTGCCTGGCTCAGCATCAGGCTGGCAAACAGGGCAGTGAGCAGGGCGCTGTAGCGCTTGGTCATGGCAACTCTCCGAGAAGGGCGAAGGAATTTTCTGAATTTGCTCAGTGCACAGCCCATGCCAGCCCTCTTGGAAGAGGCTGTAAGGCACGCAGTCGTTGAGATGAGATGGTCTTACTGGTCTGAACAGTCGTTGAGATTTTCGCACCCTTTTCGAGCGCCGTGAAAAGCGCGCGAGCCCCTTTGGGGCGTGGCTTGCCGGCAGACATGAATAGCTTTACAACTAGTCAATCAATCGACTGTAACTTTGAGTTTTCCATGAATTCCATCGCTCAAGCCGTACCGGAGGCGGCCCTGCAGGCCATCCGCAAACTGATCAAGGAGCAGGGCTTCGGGCCGGGCGATGCATTACCTTCTCAACGTGATCTGGCGCTGCGCCTGGGCGTCAGTCGGGCGTCGTTGCGCGAAGCGTTATCGTCCTTGAGCGCCCTGGGTGTGGTCAGTGTGCAGCCGGGCAAGGGCGTGTTCGTGCAGGTACCGCAGCCGCCGTCCGAACTCGCCTGGCCGTTTGCAGCGCAGGCCACGCCGCTGGATATCTTCCAGTTGCGTTACGCCCTTGAAGGGTTCGCAGCCGGTTTGGCGGCGGTCACCTTGACCACCGATGAACTCGACAGCCTCCAGGACAATGTCGAAGCAATGCGCAAGGTGCTTAAGGCCGGTGACTTTGAAAGCGCCGCCCGGCTGGACTTCGAGTTTCATCGGCGCATCCTGCTGGCCAGCGGCAACCAGGCGATGGTGAGTATCCTGAGCGCCAGCGCCGAGGTCTTCCTGGAAAGCCAGAAACTACCGTTCATCCGGCCGGAACGCGCCATGGAAACCTGGCAGGAACATCGCAAGATCCTGCGCGCCCTCGCCCGGCGCACCAGTGCGGCAGCGCAGAAAACCATGCAGGAACATGTACGTAATGCGGCGATGCGCACGGGCATTGCCTTCGTCACACCTGTCTCGCCGTGAGCGGGCGATATTCAAAGTCATGCGCGGCCATAGCAACACTCAATCAGAGGCGGCTTCCTGAACGGGGGAAGGGCGGCTATGATGGGCAACGTTTTTTTTGCTTACAATCCGGAGACATCCATGAGCAACGATCTTATCAAGCACGTCACCGACGCGACCTTTGAGGCCGAAGTACTCAAGGCTGCCGGCCCGGTGCTGGTTGACTACTGGGCTGAATGGTGCGGCCCTTGCAAAATGATCGCTCCGGTCCTGGACGACATTGCAACCACTTACGAAGGCAAGCTGACCATTGCCAAGCTGAACATCGACGACAACCAGGAAACCCCGGCCAAGCACGGCGTGCGTGGTATCCCAACGTTGATGCTGTTCAAGAACGGCAACGTCGAAGCCACTAAAGTGGGCGCGCTGTCGAAGTCCCAGCTGCAAGCTTTCCTCGACGCCAACATCTAAGCGTCGCCAAAAAAGCCCCGAAAATCTCGGGGCTTTTTCGTAAAACAGGGCTAGACGCTCCGAAATTCAGGTGGTACATTCGGCCCCGCACTGGTTTCTCCACTGCCCCCTGCAAGCCGTCGCCGACGCATTCCTTTTCGATTAGTACGCGATCCTGTCGCCTTCTCTGCGGCGCGGCCTCATTAAGCCAAAAGCTTAATTTCCCCCCTCCATAAATGATTACGTCATTCCTATATGAATCTGACTGAACTCAAGCAAAAGCCGATTACCGACCTGCTCCAACTGGCCGAAGAAATGGGCATAGAAAATATGGCCCGTTCGCGCAAGCAGGACGTGATTTTCTCCCTGCTCAAGAAGCACGCGAAAAGCGGCGAGGAAATCTCCGGTGATGGCGTGCTGGAGATTCTCCAGGACGGCTTCGGCTTCCTCCGCTCTGCAGACGCTTCCTATCTCGCCGGCCCAGACGATATCTATGTCTCGCCGAGCCAGATCCGTCGCTTCAACTTGCGCACCGGCGACACCATCGTTGGCAAGATCCGACCGCCGAAGGAAGGCGAGCGTTATTTCGCCCTGCTCAAGGTCGACACGATCAACTTCGATCGTCCCGAGAACGCGAAAAACAAGATTCTCTTCGAGAACCTGACCCCGCTGTTCCCGACTGTGCGCATGAAGATGGAAGCCGGCAACGGTTCCACCGAAGACTTGACCGGTCGTGTGATCGACCTGTGCGCGCCGATCGGCAAGGGCCAGCGTGGCCTGATCGTCGCGCCGCCGAAAGCCGGTAAAACGATCATGCTGCAGAACATTGCAGCGAACATCGCGCGTAACAATCCTGAAGTTCACCTGATCGTACTGTTGATCGATGAGCGTCCGGAAGAAGTGACCGAAATGCAGCGCACTGTGCGTGGCGAAGTGGTTGCCTCGACGTTCGATGAGCCGCCAACCCGTCACGTACAGGTTGCCGAAATGGTGATCGAGAAGGCCAAGCGCCTGGTCGAGCACAAGAAAGACGTGGTGATCCTGCTCGACTCCATCACCCGTCTGGCCCGTGCCTACAACACCGTGATCCCGAGCTCCGGCAAGGTGCTGACCGGTGGTGTCGATGCCCACGCCCTGGAGAAGCCGAAGCGTTTCTTCGGCGCCGCGCGGAACATCGAAGAAGGCGGTTCGCTGACCATTATCGCCACCGCGCTGGTTGAAACCGGCTCGAAGATGGACGAAGTGATCTACGAAGAGTTCAAGGGTACCGGCAACATGGAACTGCCCCTGGACCGTCGTATCGCTGAAAAGCGTGTGTTCCCGGCCATCAACATCAACCGCTCCGGCACGCGCCGCGAAGAGTTGCTGACCGCCGACGACGAACTGCAGCGCATGTGGATCCTGCGCAAGCTGCTGCACCCGATGGACGAAGTGGCCGCTATCGAGTTCCTGATCGACAAGCTGAAAACCACCAAGACCAACGACGAGTTCTTCCTGTCGATGAAACGCAAGTAATACGGCGTTTCAGGTCCGAAAAATGGCGTCCCGCCCGGGGCGCCATTTTTTTTGCGTCGAGATTCATCGTTTTTTATGGCATAAGTGTCCGTTAAGTAACAAAAATTGTATCCGCGACTACGCTCACTCCTTTCGTCACAGACTGACCACAATTCTTATGACCACTCTTGCTTACCGCAGGGACATTGACGGCCTACGTGCCATCGCTGTCCTCGCAGTCGTGCTGTTTCACTTCGGCGTTCCTGGCCTCACCGGCGGTTTCGTTGGCGTCGATGTCTTCTTCGTCATTTCCGGCTTTTTGATCACGTCCATTATTTGGCGTGAGCGTCAGGCCGGGCGCTTCAGTTTCATCGACTTCTGGGCTCGGCGCGCACGGCGCATCCTGCCGGCGCTGTTCGTAATGATTGCGGCCACACTCGCGGTGGGCTGGTTTCTGTTGGCGCCCAAGGACTACGAAGAGTTGGGGCGGTCTGCGCACTATCAGGTGACCTTTACCTCCAACCTGTTGTTCTCGCGCCAGCATGGCTACTTCGATGCAGCTTCTGACATAAAGCCCCTGCTGCACACCTGGTCGCTGGCGGTAGAAGAGCAGTTCTACATTTTCTTCCCGCTGTTGCTCACGCTGCTTTCAGCTCGCCTGAAGCACTGGCGCCTGGCGCTGTTCGCGGTGCTGCTGGGCTCGTTTGGCATGAGCGTCTGGGCGGTTGAGCACGAGCCGCAAAAAGCCTTCTTCCTGCTGCACCTGCGTGCCTGGGAATTACTGGCCGGTGCGATGCTGGCGGTGATGCCCAAATATCAATGGCGCGCTTCGCCTGCCCTGGCCCAGGGGGTCAGCCTGGCCTCCATGGCACTGATCCTGATCGCAGTATTCGGTTACGACGCGAAAACCCCGTTCCCCGGCCCGGCCGCGCTATTGCCGGTGCTGGGCGTGGTCGGGTTGATCTGGGCCAACGGGCAGCAATACACCTGGGTCGGGCGCCTGTTGAGTGCGCGGCTGATGGTTGGTATCGGGCTGATTTCCTATTCCTGGTACCTGTGGCATTGGCCGGTGTTCGTGTACGCCAGCTATGCCGCGGTGGATGGCTTGAGCGTCCTGGAACTGGCCGGCTTGATGCTGCTTTCGTTGGTGCTGGGCTACCTGTCCTGGCGCTTCGTGGAAACGCCGTTCCGGGAAAAACGCTTGCTGGCCTCGCGTAAGGCGATTCTTGCTTCAGCCGTGGTCGGCATCCTGGGGCTGGGCTTTACTGGCTTGGCGATCCGTGAATTCGACGGTGTGCCGTCGCGCTTGTCTGAGCAGGCGTTGATTTTCGCGAAGGCAAAGAAGTGGAGCCCTGAGCTGATGGCGTGCATGGCTGACAAGGACACGCCCGATGAGCGGTTGTTCTGCCATTTCGGTCCCAAAAGTCAGTCGGTTTCGGCGCTGGTATGGGGCGACAGTCACGCCACCGCGCTGATTCCGGCGCTCAAAGAGGGCGCTGATCGCCATGATATCAGCGTGATTGAAGCCAGCTTTGCCGGCTGCATCCCCTTGGATGGCCTTGAGAACATTGCCCGGTGTGCGCATTTCAACCATCGCGTCGAGAAGGCGATGGCCGAAAAGAAAATCAGCGATGTGGTGTTGGCGGCGCGCTGGAGCCTGTATGTCTACGGGCAAATGTCGGGTGACAAAGAGCATGCGCTCAAAGACCCCAGCACCGGCGAGTACGTGCAGGCTGTGGCTGAGCAACGCTTTGCCCAGGGGATGCGCGAGCGCATTCAGGCGCTGCGCGCTGCGGGGCACAAGGTCTGGCTGGTCAAGGAGGTGCCGCTGCAGGAAATCATCGTGCCTTACCGTCTCAGTCGCCTGGCAATGATGCACCGACCGTTTGACGGCGAAGGTCTCGACGTAGCCAAGCATCTCAAGCGCCAGGCGTTTATCAGTCAGTTGTTCGACGAACTGGCGGCCGCCGACAGCGGCGTCGCGGTGCTGGACCCGGCGCCCTCGCTGTGCGGCACCGATGGCTTGTGCCGGGTCGAGCTCAACGGGCGTGCGCTGTACACCGACGATAACCACCTGTCTGAAGTGGGCGCGCGGCATATCGAGGCCTTTATGGAACCGCTGTTCAGTTCGCTGCAGTCACGGGGACTGACGGCCAATTAAGCTGCCAGCCGCCTCGAGAGCAGGTAGGATGTACGCCTATTTTACGGGTGGCATGGTTAATGAAATTCAAGGATCTTCGGGATTTCGTGCAGCAACTTGAGCAGCGCGGAGAGTTGAAACGTATCCAGATGCCGATTTCACCGGTACTGGAAATGACTGAGATTTGCGACCGTACCTTGCGTAACAAGGGCCCGGCGCTGTTGTTCGAGAACCCGACCGGCTACGACATTCCGGTGCTCGGCAACCTGTTCGGCACACCCGAGCGCGTCGCCTTCGGCATGGGCGCCGAGGCGGTCAGCGAACTGCGCGAGATCGGCAAGCTGCTGGCCTTCCTCAAGGAGCCCGAGCCGCCCAAAGGTTTGAAGGACGCCTGGTCGAAGCTGCCGATCTTCCGCAAGATCATTGCCATGGCGCCCAAGGTGGTCAAGGACGCGGTGTGCCAGGAAGTGGTCATCGAAGGCGATGACGTCGACCTGGCCATGCTCCCCGTGCAGACCTGCTGGCCCGGCGACGTCGGCCCGCTGATCACCTGGGGCCTGACCGTCACCAAAGGTCCGAACAAGGACCGCCAGAACCTCGGCATCTACCGCCAGCAAGTGATCGGCCGCAACAAGGTGATCATGCGGTGGCTGAGCCACCGTGGCGGTGCCCTGGATTTTCGCGAATGGTGCGAAAAACACCCGGGCCAGCCATTTCCGGTCTCCGTGGCGCTGGGCGCCGACCCGGCCACTATTCTGGGCGCAGTGACGCCGGTGCCGGACAGCTTGTCCGAATACGCCTTCGCCGGCCTGCTGCGCGGTAACCGCACCGAGCTGGTGAAGTGTCGCGGTAACGATCTGCAAGTGCCGGCCACCGCCGAAATCATCCTGGAAGGTGTGATTCATCCCGGTGAAATGGCCGATGAAGGGCCTTACGGCGACCACACCGGTTATTACAACGAAGTCGACAGCTTTCCGGTGTTCACCGTTGAGCGCATCACCCATCGGATCAAGCCGATCTACCACAGCACCTACACCGGCCGGCCACCGGATGAGCCGGCCATCCTTGGCGTGGCGTTGAACGAGGTGTTCGTGCCGATCCTGCAAAAGCAGTTTCCGGAAATCACCGACTTCTACCTGCCGCCGGAAGGTTGCTCGTACCGCATGGCCATCGTCACCATGAAGAAGTCGTACCCAGGCCATGCCAAGCGGGTAATGCTGGGTGTGTGGTCGTTTTTACGACAGTTCATGTACACCAAGTTCGTTATCGTCACCGACGACGACATCAATGCCCGCGACTGGAACGACGTGATCTGGGCCATTACCACGCGCATGGACCCCAAGCGCGACACGGTGATGATCGACAACACGCCGATCGATTACCTCGACTTCGCTTCGCCGGTGTCGGGGCTCGGATCGAAAATGGGCCTGGATGCCACTCACAAATGGCCGGGTGAAACCACCCGCGAGTGGGGCCGGGTCATCGTCAAGGATGACGCCGTGACTGCTCGCGTCGATGCAATCTGGAAAGAATTGGGAATAGATTGATGCGTGTAACCCTGCAACCTTCCGGCGCGGTACTGGAACTGAACCCCGGCGAACGCATCCTCGACGGCGCGCGCCGCCTGGGCTACGAATGCCCGCAGGCGTGTCGCAACGGCGTATGCCACGTGTGTGCGGCGCTGTTGGTGGAGGGCCGTGTGCAGCAGGGCGGTGAAGTGCGCGATCATGGTGAGTTCTACACCTGCATCGCCGAGCCGTTGGAAGATTGCATTGTGTTGTGGGATGGCGTGCTGGCGCCGGGGGAGTTGCCGGTGCGCAAATTGTCGTGCCAGTTGAGCGAATGCGTGGAAGTCGGCGGCGATGTGTGGCGCGTGCGCCTGCGGGCGCCGGCTGGCAAGGCGGTGCGTTACCACGCCGGGCAGTACCTGATGATCGAGCGTGAGAACGGCGAGAAGTCGGCGTTTTCCCTGGCATCGGCACCTCACTGCGGCCGCGAGCTGGAACTGCATGTGCTGGCCCGTGAGGACAGCGCACGCAACCTGTTGGAGCAGCTACAGCGCAACCGGATGGCGCGGGTTGAACTGCCGTTCGGTGACACCCACCTGGCCCAGTTGCCGGACGGGCCGCTGGTGCTGATCGCCGCCGGCACGGGCATGGCCCAGATGCACAGCCTGATCGAGCATTGCCGGGCTTCCGGCTTCAAGCACCCGGTGCACCTGTATTGGGGCGTGCGTCGCCCGGAAGATTTCTACGAGATCGAGCACTGGGATCAATGGCGGCAACTGCCCAACCTGTTCCTGCACAAAGTCGTCAGTGACCTGTGCGGTTGGGAAGGGCGCTGCGGCTTGCTGCATGAAGCCGTGTGCGAAGACATTACCGACCTCAAGGCCGTGCACGTGTACGCCAGCGGATCACCGGCGATGATCTACGGCACGCTGGATGCGTTGGTCGACGCCGGGATGGATGCGCACCAGATGCGCGCCGACGTATTTGCCTACGCTCCACGTCCCTGACGTAATCAACGTATGGGAGGGGGCTTGCCCTAATGCCGCCCTCTGTAGGAGCGAGCTTGCTCGCGAAAAACTCACAGGCACCGCGTTCATTCAGGAAACACGCGTTATCGTTGACGGTTTTCGCGAGCAAGCTCGCTCCTACAGACAGGGCGTGCACCCTCCCACATTGATTTGCGCCCGTTCAGAATCTTAGTCCAGTCGTCACCATCGCTGCATTGAACCCCAGCAACACCAGTTCTGCCGCCATCGGCCCGTAATGCGTGCCCACGGACGCAATGATGACGGGCGCCACGCCATAACGGTTCAGGGGGATCTTGTCACGGTACTTGCCGCGATAACCCTGGATCGCCCCACCCGTGACCTTCAGGTACACCGGGTACTCGGCCATGTCATAGCGCTTGCCGGCGTATGCGTAGTAGGCGCGTTGCCTGAACGAGTTGCGAAAGGTCGCCGCGCCATAGACCAGGCCCGACGCTTCGTTGCGCTCCAGTCCCAGCAGGTTTTGCTGGTTGTTGTGCTCGGGGTCGGGCGCGAAATGCCGGGTGTAGACGCTGGTCTGCGCGTACCAGAAGCCTTTGTCGTCGTTTGCCGGTGGGGTTTCAGCTGCCAGTGCAGTGGTGGCCTGGGCCAGGAACAACAGGCCAGGCAAGCGGATTTTGTGCATGGGCGGCCTCGATAGTCGATTGGGTGAGCGGCTAAGTGGGTCGTGATGTGTGCGGCATTTTGGCGGATTGCCCGCTGCTCAGGCTGAACCTGGGCTGAAAGCGCTCGGATTGCCATCGCGGTGGCTGATGAGCGGGGAGGGTGCTTATGCATTCGCTTATTCTTTTAAGGTATTTATTTTATTCGATGAATATCTTTAGGCTATATGTCAACGGACTACCGACTTCATCCACAGCCACCAATCACTGACCGCTACCGCCCGCCAGCCGGATCGATCGTACGAACTCAGAGCGTTGAAGTTCTATTAATTGATTCATAGGGAGCGGTATGGGGAGCTACAGAAAACACGCGTTATACACGGCGATTTTGTCGGCCAATTTGCTGACCACCGTGGGATTCAATCCCGTTCTGGCGGATGAAACGTCCGCCGTCGATGCGCCCCAACTGGATACGGTCATCGTGACCGGCACCCGCGCCCAGGAGCGCACCGCCAGTGCTTCGCTGTCGCCAATCGATGTGATCTCCGGCGAAACCCTGCGCAGTACCGGTTCCGACGAGCTGGGCGCGGTGCTGGCGCGCCTGATCCCATCGATCAACTTTCCACGGCCGAGCCTGGTGGATGGCGCCGAGCTGGTACGCCCGGCGCAGTTGCGCGGTTTGTCACCGGACCAGGTGTTGGTACTGGTCAACGGCAAGCGCCGTCATACCAGTGCTTTCGTCAACCTCGGCGGTGCGGTCGGTCGCGGTTCGGCACCGGCGGACCTGAATGCAATCCCACTGTCGGCGGTGGACCACATCGAAGTGCTGCGCGATGGCGCGTCGGCACGTTACGGCTCCGACGCGATCGCCGGCGTGATCAACGTGATCCTCAAGCACGACGACCAGGGCGGTTCGATCTCCACTCGGTTCGGCGGGTACAAAAAAGGTGACGGCATCCAGCGTAATGTCAGCGGCAATACGGGCCTGGCATTGGGCGAAAACGGCTTTATCAATCTGTCGGCCGAAGGTGCCGACAACGATTACACCAACCGTGCCGGCAATGATTACCGCCCAGGCAGCGTCGGTTCCACCACCTACGGCCAGCGTGTATTCCGTCAAGGCGAGCCGGCCACCAATGAGGGCAAATTCCAGTTCAACTCGGAATATTCCTTCAACGATGCCGCCGAGTTCTACAGTTTCGGTGGCTACAGCAAGCGCCGCGGCGAGACGGCAGCGTTCTACCGCGCCAGCAACGCTTCCAACAATATTGCTGCACTCAACCCCAACGGCTACCTGCCGCTGATCAAGGGCAACCTGGAAGACACCTCGCTGGTGGTGGGCCTGCGCGGGCTGCTCGCCTACGACTGGCACTACGACCTGTCGGCCAACTACGGCAAGAATCAGTACGAGCTCGGCACCGAAACCATCAACACCTCCCTGGGCCTGGCGACGCCGCGCAAATTCAACAACGGCACCCTGAGCAACGAGCAGAAGCAAGTCAGCCTGAACCTGTCCCGCGAGTTTGACCTGAGCTGGCTGCCGTACCCGGTGTCCGTGGCGTTCGGCGGTGAATACTTGCATCAGGGCTATGAAATCCAGGCAGGTGAGCCCGCGTCCTACTACCAGACCGGCAGCTCTGGCCTTGGCGGGTTCCGCGATGCCGATGCCGGCACCAGTACGCGGCATAATTGGGCGCAATACCTGGATTTGGAAACCCACTTCACCGAAAAACTCAGCGCCTCGGCCGCCGTGCGCCATGAGGACTACAGCGATTTTGGCTCCAACCTCAGCGGTTCGCTGTCGGCGCGTTACGACTTCACCCCGCAAGTGGCGTTGCGCGGCAGCATTTCCAATGGCTTTCGCGCGCCGTCCCTGGCCCAGCAGAACTTCGCCTATACCTCATCGCAATTGATCGGTAATACGATCCAGGAGGCCGGCACGTTCCCGGCCAACAGCCAGGTGGCGCGCCTGCTCGGTGCCGAAGACCTCAAGGCTGAAAAGTCGCGTAACTACAGCCTTGGCCTGGTGCTGGAGCCTGCCGACGACCTGACGGTGACACTGGATGTGTATCGCATCGACATACGCGACCGCATCAGCCTGTCGTCCAACCTGAATCTCAATCCGGCGACGGTGGCCTACCTGCAAGCCAACGGTGTCGGCAATATCAACTACACCACAGCGCGTTATTTCACCAACGCCACCGACACCAGCACCGACGGTGTCGACCTGGTGGCCAACTATCGCTATCTGTTCGATAACGGTATCCGCTGGAACAGCACCGTGGGCTACAACTACAACCACACCAAGGTCACCGATGTGAAGGCCAACCCGGCCGTCCTCGACAGCCTGGGCGCCAACCTGGTGCGGGTGGACCGTCGCGAGCGCATCGGCTTGCTCGGCGATACCACGCCCCAGCACAAGCTGAGCCTGGGCAACGACTTCACCTTCGGCAATTGGGCGCTGCACAGCAACCTGGTGCGCTATGGTGAGTTCACCAGCTACCAGGCGGACAAGGTCAACGACCAGACCTTCAAGGCAGCCTGGGTGCTGGACCTGTCGGCGGACTACAAGTTGAAGAACTGGACCTTCACCCTCGGCGGCGACAACGTCACCGACAAATACCCCGAGAAGGTCAATGCCTACGCCAGCAGCGGCGGCAACCTGGCCTACAGCACTTTTTCGCCGTACGGTTACAGCGGCGCGTTTTATTACGGTAAAGTCGCTTACAACTGGTAGCACACAGGAGGCGCAACGCTTTTCGCCATGACCGCCATTGAAACCGATCTTCTGCAGTTGGCTTACCCTCCGCGGCTCGATCTTGGGCCGCAACTCACTCACGAACAATTAATGAGCTCGATGCAGGCCACCATGGCCCGGCATAAGGGTGGGCCGGTCTGGCTGTTTGCCTATGGTTCGCTGATCTGGCGTCCTGAATGTTCGTCGAGCGAACGGGTGCGCGCGCGGGTTCACGGTTACCACCGTGGCCTGTACCTGTGGTCCCACGAGCACCGGGGTACGCCGGAGTTGCCGGGCCTGGTCTTCGGGCTGGATCGGGGCGGTTCGTGCAGCGGGTTTGCCTACCGCTTGCCGGAAGATCAGTTGGAGGCTTCGCTGTATGCGTTATGGCAACGCGAAATGCCTTACCCCTCCTACAAGCCGCACTGGCTCAGTTGCCGCCTGGAAGATGGCAGTCAGGTGCAGGCGTTGGGATTTGTGCTGGAGCGGCACTTGCCCAGCTATGCCGGCAACTTGCCCGATATCGTACTGAACCATGTGCTGCAAAGCGCTTGCGGGCGTTACGGCACTACTCGCGATTATGTCGAGCAGACCGTGAACGCCCTGCGTAGCCACGCCATGCCAGATAAAAACCTGGAGGCGCGGCTCAAGCGTTGTGCGAAGGATTGCCCGGGCAGTTAGCGCGCCGAGCTGACGCTGTTGGTGTGCCACAGCGTCGGGATCAGGAAGGCGATCGCCAGCACGCACGCGCCGATCAGCAGCACGAAACCACCGTCCCAACCGAAGTGGTCCACGGTGTAGCCCATCGCCGCGCTCGCCGCCACCGAACCGCCCAGGTAGCCGAACAGGCCGGTGAAGCCGGCCGCGGTGCCGGCGGCTTTCTTCGGTGCCAGTTCCAGCGCCTGCAGGCCGATCAGCATCACCGGGCCGTAGATCAAAAAGCCGATGGAGACCAGCGCAATCATGTCGACCATCGGGTTGCCCGGCGGGTTGAGCCAGTAAACCAGAGTCGCCACGGTCACCAGCGCCATGAACACGATGCCGGTCAGGCCGCGATTGCCACGGAAGATTTTGTCCGACATCCAGCCGCACAGCAGCGTGCCCGGGATACCAGCCCACTCGTAAAAGAAATACGCCCAGGACGACTTGTCGACCGTGAAATGCTTGGCTTCTTTCAGGTAGGTCGGCGCCCAGTCCAGTACGCCGTAGCGCAGCAGGTAGACGAACACGTTGGCGAGGGCGATGTACCACAGCATTTTGTTGCGCAGCACGTACTTGACGAAGATTTCCTTGGCGCTGAATTCGTCTTCGTGGCTGGCGTCGTAGCCTTCCGGGTAGTCGTTCTTGTACTGCTCGATCGGCGGAAGGCCAACCGATTGCGGCGTGTCGCGCATGGTGATGAAGGCAAACGCCGCCACTGCCAGCGCCACCGTGGCCGGGACGTAGAACGCCGCATGCCAGTCATTGAACCAGGCCATGCCCAGCAGGAACAGCGGACCGATCAGGCCGCCGCCGACGTTGTGCGCCACGTTCCACACCGAGACCACGCCGCCGCGTTCTTTCTGCGACCACCAGTGCACCATGGTCCGCCCACTTGGCGGCCAGCCCATGCCTTGGGCCCAACCGTTGATGAACAGCAAAATGAACATCATGGTCACGCTGGACGTCGCCCAAGGCGCGAAACCGAAAATGAACATCACCCCCGCTGACACCAGCAGGCCGAAGGGCAGGAAGTAACGCGGGTTGGAGCGGTCGGACACCAGGCCCATGAGGAACTTGGACAGGCCGTAGGCAATCGCGATGGCCGACATCGCCAGGCCCAGCTCACCGCGGGTATAGCCCTCGTCGATCAGGTAGGGCATGGCTAGGGAGAAGTTTTTGCGCAGCAGGTAATAGCCGGCGTAACCGAAGAAAATACCGGCGAAGATCTGCCAGCGCAGGCGTCGGTAGGTACTGTCTATTTTTTCTTCAGGCAGGGGCGCCTGGTGTGCGGCAGGTCGGAAGAAAGCAAACATTCAAGGGCTCCAAATTTCTTGTTTTGACTGCGGATGCGAATGTTACAGTTTCGTTACCGAAAATAGCATCGCCTCTTATCCGCAAACACAGGAAATGGGAGCAATTGCATGTTCTCTTATGAACATGTCGCGAATAGGTAAGTGTGGGTCGTTGAGGATCAAATGTGGGAGGGGGCTTGCCCCCGATGGCGGTGTATCAGGTTAGTCATTGCTGGCTGACCCACTGCTATCGGGGGCAAGCCCCCTCCCACATTTGGGCTGCATTCCACTTCGGTCAGCGGATTTGCACGACAACCTTACCCACCGCCTTGCGCTGCCCCAGGTCATTGATTGCCTGGGCCGCCTGTTCCAGCGGGTACACCTGTGACACCAACGGCTTCAACTTGCCCTCGGCATACCAGGTGAACAGTTGCTGAAAATTGGCCGCATTGTCCTGCGGCTGACGCTGGGCAAACGAGCCCCAGAATACGCCCACCACCGCCGCGCCCTTGAGTAGTGCCAGGTTCACCGGCAATTCGGGGATGCGCCCGCTGGCAAAGCCCACTACCAACAGACGACCATTCCAGGCGATCGAGCGGATCGCCTGGTCAAACAGGTCACCACCCACCGGATCGTAGATCACATCGGCGCCGTTGCCGTCGGTGAGGCGCTTGACCTCATCCTTGAGGTTGGCTTCGCTGTAATTGATCAACTCATCGGCGCCGGCCGCCTTGGCCACCGCGAGTTTGTCGGCGCTGCTGGCGGCGGCGATCACCCGAGCGCCCATGGCCTTGCCGATTTCCACGGCGGCCAGGCCCACGCCACCGGAAGCGCCGAGCACCAGCAGGGTTTCGCCGGGTTGCAGGTTGGCGCGCTGTTTCAGCGCGTGCATCGAGGTGCCGTAGGTCATGCTGAAGGCGGCGGCGGTGTTGAAGTCCATGCTCGGCGGGATCGGCAGCACGTTATAGCCCGGCACCGCCACCTGCTCGGCAAAACTGCCCCAGCCGGTCAGGGCCATCACGCGATCACCGACTTTCAAGTGGCTGACCTTCTCCCCGACGTCACTCACCACGCCCGCCGCTTCGCCACCCGGAGAAAACGGGAAGGGCGGCTTGAACTGGTATTTACCCTCGATGATCAGGGTGTCCGGAAAATTCACCCCGGCCGCGTGCACGTCCAGCAGGACTTCGTTCTTCTTGATCGCGGGGCTGGCGATCTCTTCCAGCACCAGGGTTTCGGCGGGGCCGAAGGCTTTGCACAGCACAGCTTTCATCGGACTATTCCTTTTGGCGTCGTGGCCGATAAGTGTAGGAGGGTACGCCCGTGGGTCAACAAGCATGCCCGCGCCTGATAAGCCCCCATAAGCTTGTGCTCAGCCTTGCTAGCGTTATGCTACCCGGCAATCGAATTCGAGGAATGAACTGTGAAAGCGTGGATCCTGTTGATGCTGGCCCTGACCTTGCCGATGGCCGCCCAGGCCGAAGAAGCCAAAGAGGCCAAAGAGGGCGAGGCGCCGAAGGTCAGCTATATCAGCCTGACGCCGCCGTTCGTGGGCAACTACGGCCTGGATGGCACGGCAAAACTCAAGGTATTCAAGGCCGACATCGCTCTGCGCGTCACCGGCACCGAAGCCGCCGCAGCGGTCAAAGCCAATGATGCGTTGATTCGCAACCAACTGGTGGCACTGTTTACCCAGCAGACCAACGAAGCCATGAGCACGGTTGAAGGCAAGGAAAAGCTGCGCCAGGAAGCGTTGAAGCAGACGCAGCAGGTGATGAACGATGAGACCGGCAAGCCGATGGTGGAAGACCTGTTGTTCAACAACCTGATCATTCAGTAACCCTTCAACGCAGCGCCAGGACTGCCGCCCACTGTTCGGCAGTGACCGGCATCACCGAGAGCCGGCTGCCTTTTTGCACCAGAGGCAGTTCGGCCAGCGCGGCCTGCTGTTTCAGGTAGCCCAGGCCCATCACCTTGGGGAAGGTCTGCACGTGCGCGACGTCGAGTGCGCTCCACGGGTTTTTTTCCGGGGTGGCCTTGGCATCGAAGTAGTGGCTTTCTGGCTCCAGCGCGGTGGGGTCGGGATAGGCGGACTTGACGATCTTGCCGATGCCGGCAATGCCTGGCTCGGGGCAGCTGGAGTGGTAGAAGAAGAATTCGTCGCCCACCGCCATGGCCCGCAAAAAGTTGCGCGCCTGGTAATTGCGCACCCCGTCCCAGCGGGCTTCACCGAGCGTTTCCAGGCCTTTGATCGAGAGTTCGTCGGGCTCGGATTTCATCAACCAGTAGGCCATTTTTGCGCTCCTGAAAAAGGCATTGGGCAAGTTGTCGGGCAATCCCATGACAAACCGACAGTCGGTTGGCGTCAAGGTTTGCGTGTTGGTTCACGTTACCGCAGAATGCCGGGCTTCAAGCTTGGCGCAGCTGCAACGGACTACTTTGGAACGTTGTTGTCATCGTGTACGAGATGCCTGAAGGGGGGCAATCGATGCAACGTAAACCGGATTTACTATGGATATTGGTTATTTTGTTTGGTCTGGGTGTCGTGACCACCGGGTATGCCCAGAGCTTGTGGTCGAACAAGACCGATGCACCGGTTGAGCTTTCGCCTGTGCAGCAGCAATTCAAGCGTTAACGCGATTTAAAGCGTCGCTGGTTCCAGCGGCGTTTCTGCTACATACCATTGTTTTTCGGTGACAGTGCCCGCCAGCGGCACGTCCCAACTCGCCTGCGCCAAGCGATCGACTTGCTGACATTCATGGGCCAACCCCAGCAGCGTCGGCTTGCGCCACGTGTTGCGCCTGGCCAGGTAAGCCAGGCTGCGGTCATAGAAACCGCCGCCCATGCCCAATCGCCCACCCTCATTATCGAACCCCACCAGCGGCAGCAGCACCAGGTCCAGCGCCCACACTTTGCGTTGGCGGTGGGCATCGGCCCGAGGCTCGAGAATACGAAAGCGGTTGGGCAGCAACTTATCCCCAGGCCGCACGCGCTGGAACACCATTTTGGTACGCGGCCACGCACTCAGTACCGGCAGGTAGGTGGCCTTGCCCCGGCGCTGGGCAGCGCGCAGCAGCAGGCGCGGATCGATTTCACCGTCCGTCGGTAGATACAGGGAAATATGTCTGGCCCGGCGAAACAGCGGGTGCTGTGCCAGTTGCCGGTAAAGACCTTGCGCGGCCTGACGCTGCTCGCTCGGTGTCAGAGCGCGGCGTGCTTTGCGCAACAGGCGTCGAAGTTGCGGACGGGAAAGCGGCGCAGGTTCGGTCATGGCTGTTCGGCTCATAAAACAATGCCAGTCCGAAGACTGGCATTGAGTTTGGGAATTCAGGCTCCCCGGCAGAGCCGCTGTCGACTAAGCCCTTGAACCCGAAAGTTCAAGGTGGAAGAAGCAGTAGGCTTTAAGGCTTTCCGTCTAGCGGACATGCACACCAGCCCAACGTGCAACTTCCAGGGTAGTGCGAATCGGCTCCGGGACATCGCCGACTGGCAAACACGCCAGGGAGTGAGGCGAGTATACCTTAAACAGACTCGGCAATCAGCCCTTGGGTGCGTCGGAATCGGTGGAAAGCGCCAGGTCGACGCGTTCGAGCAGGTCACGCACCTGCTCGCGGGTCGAGCCGCTGGCCTGCGCGTCAGGGCGTTCCTGCTTGTGCAGCAGGTCGTGGGTAATGTTCAGTGCAGCCATCACGGCGATGCGGTCGGCGCCGATTACTTTGCCGCTGCTGCGGATTTCACGCATCTTGCCGTCCAGGTAGCGGGCAGCGCTCACCAGGTTGCTGCGCTCCTCCTGGGGGCAGATGATCGAATACTCTTTGTCGAGGATCTGCACGGTAACGCTATTGCTTGAACTCATGAGTCTTGCTCCAGGGCCTTCAGGCGCGAAATCATCGATTCGACCTTACGCCGGGCGATTTCGTTTTTTTCAATGAGGTGAGCGCGTTCCTCGCGCCAGGTCTTTTCCTGAGCTAATAGGAGTCCGTTTTGACTCTTAAGTTGCTCGACCCGATCAATTAGCAGTTCGAGTCTGGCCATCAGCGCTTGCAGGTCGGTGTCTTCCATTGGGTTCCACTGGATTTTGTCTGATGAATGGCAACTTCAGGATAAACGATCTGACGCCCTCGATAGTCTTGGTGCGTCTGCCGGTGCTAGGATACAGCGCTCCATTCTAGACATTGCGCCGTCTGGCGCCTAGCTCACCATGCCCATTCAGAACTCCCCGTACGACGCTTTTTCCAAACTGCTGAGCACCAGCGGTCATCCTTGCTCGCCTGCCGAACTGCATGGCGTGCTGTTGGGCCGCAGTTGCACCGGCGTGGGCTTCGATGCCGACAACTGGCTGGCCGATGTGGCCGAGCTGCTGGAAACCGAACCGACCGAGAACGTGCGTAACGCGCTGATCGGCCTGCAAGAGATGGTCAAGGGCGAGCTGACCGGTGATGACGTCACCGTGGTCCTGCTGCTGCCGACCGACGACGCACCGCTCGCCGAGCGCGCCGCAGCACTGGGCCAATGGTGCCAGGGCTTCCTCCACGGTTTCGGCGTGAATGCCGGCGGCCTGGAACTGAGCACCGACGCCAAGGAAGTGTTGCAGGACCTGGCGGCCATCTCCCAGGTGCAAGATGCCCTGGAAGAGTCCGAAGACGGCGAGGGCGACTATATGGAAGTCATGGAATACCTGCGCGTGGCGCCGTTGCTGCTGTTCACCGAGACCAGGAAGTCCGCTGAACCTGCGGTGCCCAAGCCGTCGCTGCACTGAAAAAGGAAGCCCATCTGCCCATGATCCATATCCCCAAAGCGGAATACACCCGTCGCCGCAAGGCGCTCATGGCGCAGATGGAACCCAACAGCATCGCGATCCTGCCGGCCGCCGCCGTGGCGATTCGCAACCGTGATGTAGAGCATGTCTACCGTCAGGACAGCGACTTTCAGTACCTGAGCGGCTTCCCTGAACCGCAGGCGGTGATCGTGCTGATGCCCGGTCGCCAGCATGGCGAGTACATAATGTTCTGCCGCGAACGCAACGCCGAACGCGAATTGTGGGACGGCCTGCGCGCCGGTACCGAAGGCGCGATCCGCGATTTTGGCGCTGACGACGCGTTTCCCATTACCGATATCGATGACATCCTGCCCGGCCTGATTGAAGGCCGCGACCGCGTGTATTCGGCCATGGGCAGCAATGCCGAATTCGACCGGCATGTGATGGAGTGGATCAACGTGATCCGCTCCAAGGCGCACCTGGGCGCCCAGCCGCCGAACGAATTCGTTGCCCTGGATCATTTGCTGCACGACATGCGCCTGTATAAATCGGCGGCGGAAGTGAAGGTGATGCGCGAGGCGGCGCGAATTTCCTGCGCCGCCCATGTGCGCGCGATGCAGGCCAGCCGTGCCGGCCTGCATGAGTTCAGCCTGGAAGCCGAGCTGGATTATGAGTTCCGCAAGGGTGGCGCGAAAATGCCGGCGTATGGCTCCATCGTGGCCGCAGGACGCAACAGCTGCATCCTGCATTACCAGCAGAATGACGCGCTGCTCAAGGACGGTGACCTGGTATTGATCGATGCCGGTTGCGAGATCGACTGCTACGCCAGTGACATCACTCGCACCTGGCCGGTCAACGGCAGGTTTTCGCCCGAGCAAAAGGCGATCTACGAGATTGTGCTGGCCTCCCAGGAAGCCGCTTTCGCGCAGATCGCGCCGAACAAGCATTGGAACCAGGCGCATGAGGCGACCGTGCAGGTCATCACGGCCGGGCTGGTCAGGCTGGGGTTGCTGCAGGGCGAGGTTGACGAACTGATCGCCAGCGAAGCCTACCGCGCCTTTTACATGCATCGCGCCGGTCATTGGCTGGGCATGGATGTGCATGATGTGGGCGAGTACAAAGTCGGCGGTGAATGGCGCGTGCTGGAAGTCGGCATGGCCTTGACCGTGGAGCCGGGGATCTATATTTCACCGGATAACCAGAACGTAGCGAAGAAGTGGCGTGGCATTGGCGTACGCATCGAGGACGACGTGATAGTGACCAAGCAAGGCTGTGAAATTCTGACCGGCGCGGTGCCCAAGACGGTGGCCGAGATCGAAGCGCTGATGGCGGCTGCCCGATGAGCCGGGTCAACCTGGCGATCATCGGCGGTGGCCTGGTGGGCGCCAGCCTGGCGCTGGCGTTGCAGGCCGGGGCCAAGGCGCGAGGGTGGAAAATCGCACTGATCGAGCCCTTCGCGCCCGGCGACAGTTATCAGCCCAGCTACGATGCGCGCTCCTCGGCGCTGTCCTTTGGTGCCCGGCAGATCTATCAGCGCCTGGGCGTGTGGCAGGACATTTCCCGTCGCGCCGAGCCGATCAAGCAGATTCATGTGTCCGACCGTGGACGCTTCTCCACCGCGCGTCTGTCAGCCCTGGAAGAGGGTGTGCCGGCCCTCGGTTACGTGGTGGAAAACGCCTGGCTGGGCCAATGCCTGTGGCAAGGCCTGGATAAAGAGGTGGTCAGCTGGCGCTGCCCGGCGGAAGTCACGCGCATGGAGCCGCTGCCTGATGGCTACCGCCTGACCCTCAACGATGAAACCGTGCTCGAATGCGACCTCGCGGTACTGGCCGACGGCGGCCGCTCGGGCCTGCGCGAACAACTGGGCATCGGCGTCAAGACGCGCCCGTATAACCAGAGCGCGCTGATCGCCAACATCACCCCGAGCGAAGCCCATAATGGCGAAGCGTTCGAGCGTTTCACCGATGAAGGGCCGATGGCCTTGCTGCCGCTGCCCGACAACCGCTGCGCGCTGGTCTGGACCCGCATGGGCATGGACGCCCAGCGCCTGGCGGGCCTTGACGAGCGCAGTTTCCTCAGCGAATTGCAGGGCGTGTTCGGCTATCGCCTGGGCACCCTGAAGCAGGTAGGCGCGCGGCATCTGTATCCGCTGACCCTGGTGGAAGCGGAAGAACAGGTCCGCTCGCACCTGGTGGTCCTCGGCAATGCGGCGCACAGCCTGCACCCGATCGCCGGGCAGGGTTTCAACCTGTCCCTGCGCGACGCCAACGCCCTGGCCGAAGCCCTGCTGGCCGGGCCTGCCGTGCCGGGCGACCTGGCGACGCTGCAGCGCTACCGCGAGCGCCAGCGCCTGGACCAGCAACTGACGGTGGGTTTCTCCGACCAGGTCACGCGCCTGTTCGGCAGCGGCCAACCGTTGGTGGCGCTGGGGCGCAACATGGGCCTGCTCGGCCTGGACCTGCTGCCGCCGGCCAAGCGCTGGTTCGCCCGCCAGGCCATGGGCCTGGGTACGCGCCCCGATGCGTAAGTGGCTGATCCAGCGTCTGGGCAAGGCGCGGCTGCTGCGCTGGGTGATGACGCTCTATCCGCCGTACCTGGGCGCCGGGGTCAGCGTGCAGCAGATGAGCGCCGACTTTCGTCACGTCAAGGTGCGCATGGGCCTGGGCTGGTATAACCGCAACTATGTGGGCACCCAGTTCGGCGGCAGCCTGTATTCGATGGTCGACCCGTTCTACATGCTGATGCTGATGGAGAACCTGGGCCGCGATTACATTGTCTGGGACAAGGCCGCCAGCATCGACTTCATCTCGCCGGGCAAAGGTCCGGTGTATGCCGAGTTCTCCATCGACGACGCCCTGCTCGATGAGGTTCGTCGACAGACCGCCGATGGCGAGAAATATTTGCCTCGGCTCAAGGTCCAGATTCATGACGGCTCCGGCACCCTGGTGGCGCGGGTCGACAAAACCCTTTACGTGCGGCGCAAGCCGCCAGCGAGACAGGCTTGACTATGGACATGCGCGCAGATGTGCTGATTGTCGGGGCCGGAATGGTCGGAAGCGCCCTGGCGCTGGCGTTGCAGGGCAGTGGCCTGCAGGTATTGCTGCTTGACGGTAGCCCGCTGAGCGTCAAGCCGTTCGAACCGGCGGCGGCGTTTGAACCGCGGGTCAGTGCGCTGTCCGCCGCCAGCCAGCGCATTCTCGAACGCCTTGGCGTGTGGGACGGCATCGTCGAGCGCCGCGCCAGCCCCTATGGCCAGATGCAAGTGTGGGACGGCAGCGGCACCGGGCAGATCCACTTCTCGGCGGCCAGTGTGCATGCCGAGGTGCTGGGGCATATCGTCGAGAACCGTGTGATCCAGGATGCCTTGCTGGACCGCCTGCATGATTGTGACCTGGGGCTGTTGGCCAATGCGCGCCTGGAGCAGATGCGCCGCTCCGGCGATGAATGGCTGCTGACCCTGGCCGATGGGCGCAAGCTGCGCGCGCCGCTTGTGGTCGCCGCCGATGGCGCCAACTCCGCAGTGCGCCGCCTGACCGGCACCCCCACCCGTGAATGGGACTACCTGCACAACGCCATCGTGACCAGCGTACGCAGCAGCCAGCCGCACCAGCGCACCGCGTGGCAACGCTTCACCGACACGGGCCCGCTGGCATTCCTGCCGCTGGTGCGTGATGGGCAGGAGGACTGGTGCTCGATTGTCTGGTCGACCACGCCGGCGGAGTCCGAGCGTTTGATGGCGCTGGACGATGAGCGCTTCTGCGGTGAGCTGGAGCGGGCCTTTGAGGGGCGCCTGGGCACGGTGGTCAGCGCCGACCCGCGCGTCTGCGTGCCGTTGCGTCAGCGTCACGCCAAACGTTACGTGGCCGAAGGCCTGGCGTTGATTGGCGATGCGGCCCACGTCATCCATCCCTTGGCGGGGCAGGGCGTGAACCTGGGCTTTCTCGATGCCGCGGTGCTGGCCGAAGTGCTGCTGGCGGCCAGCGAACGTGGCGAGCGTCTGGCGGATGTGAAGGTGCTGAGCCGCTACGAGCGTCGGCGCATGCCGCATAACCTGGCGCTGATGGCGGCAATGGAAGGCTTCGAGCGCCTGTTTCAGGCCGATCAACTGCCGCTGCGCTGGTTGCGCAATGCCGGGTTGAAGATCGTCGACCAGATTCCCGAAGCCAAGGCACTGTTTGTACGCCAGGCCTTGGGCCTGACCGGCGACCTCCCGGACCTCGCCAAACTGTAAATTGAAATGCGGCCCCCTGTGGGAGGGGGCTTGAACTGGTCAAGTAATCCCGGACACCGATTACGGTGTTTATGCCGCTTTTTGCTCCATGGCTATTGGCGACAGGTAGTTGTTGTAGCTGTGG
>NZ_JAFLXH010000034.1:0-77791 GCF_019891515.1 Pseudomonas sp. Wu6
ACAATGAACGACGAATGCATTCATCGTTAGACTATTTGCCGCCCAATCAGTACGAGCGGCAAACAGCCTGAAAACACCGATTGAGGTGTCCGGAAAAAGTTGACCACCTCACTGGTCGGTTCTGAGGCCGCCATCGGGGGCAAGCCCCCTCCCACATTTGGGCCAGGATCGACACAACATCCTTGTCGGCCCTGAGGCCGCCATCGGGGGCAAGTCGAATCGTCGCACCGCCCCTCCCACATTTAAAAAGTGTTTACCTCTCAATCAAAAGTAATACGGGAATTTCAGACTGAACGTGAAGTCCGGCGCGTCATCGGTCATCCCGATCGCCAGGTTCGGCACGATGGTCAGGTTATCCGAGGCCGCAATCGTCATGCCGACGTTGAAGTAGCCCGCATTCGCATCGCTGGACACCACCGACTGCCAGTCGCCGCCGTCCGGCTTGAGCTTGCTTTTGCGCTGCACCAGGTCGGACACCGAGAACGACATGCTCATTTTTTCGTTCAAGGCAAAGGCTACACCCACACCGAACTGAAAGCTGTCGCCCAGGCGCACCTTGCCGCCCACCTTCTGGTTGACCTGACTGCTGATGTCATCGAACGAGTCTTCGAAGTTGTGGGTGTACGACAGCGAGCCGAACAACACCGCAGGGTCGAAGGTCTTGACCAGGGAGATGCCCGGTGTGACCGACCACACGCCGTTGCCCGTCGGCAGGCTTTCGGGCAGGTAGAGGTTATCGTTGCTCGGTTGCCTGACCAGTTTGATGCCAAACGGCTCTTTACCCGTAGGCGCCTTCACCCGCACCGACACTACGGCGTCCGGCAGGTTAGGGGTTTCATCGAGGAATTTGTACGCCACGCCGAAGTTGACGTCGCCAATGGTCGGGTCGCGGGTCACGGACGCTTCCGAGGTGGCCGTGGCATCGTTGCCGGCGCCGCCGGACTGGTAGGTCGATTCGCGGTAGACCACCGGCACGTTGAGGTCGAACTGCCAACGGTTATCGAGGTTGTAGCGGCCGGTCAGGTCCAGGGTCCAGCTGTCGGATTTGATCCGGTCCAGGTTGATGTTGCCGAGAAAGATCGAGTCCAGCGCCAGGAAACCATTGAGGGTCAGCTGGCGGGCGTCGTAACGGGCATAGGTGATGCCGGTCTCGAGGCTGAACTTGCCGTTGCCGAAAAAGCCGCTGGCTTCGTTGTAGAGGTTACTGACACTTTGTGCAGGCGCCGAGTCGTCCTTGAGCGACTGGCCGTAGGAACTGCCGCCGCCGCCCGCGCCGCCGCCCGCGCCACCCGACGCGGCTGCCGCGCCGGTGCCTGCGACGGTCGTGCCGCCTTGCTTGAAGTCGGCGGGGGATTTGGCCAGGCGCCTGGGGGCCGGCGTGGCCGGTTGATCTTCCACCTGGCGTACACGTTGTTCCAGCACGGCCAAGGCCTTTTGCTGCACGTCGTAGCGTTGCTTGAGTTCCAGGAGTTCCCGCTTGAGGGTTTCGATATCGGCATCCGGCGCGGCATACAGCACGGATGCGGGCAAGAGCGTACTTAAACAGATCACCGCGCGGAGCGATAACGATCGATGCATGAAAGAAGCCGTCCTTTTCCAATGCGTAAGTGTCGAGGGTCAGCGTAGTTCAATAACCGAGCGTGCGTAGGCCTTTTAGCTGGTCCAGATTGCAGTTCAATGCGCCGTTGTTCAAACCGTTATTGTTCATTACCACGTTGAGTTGGGTCATGTTGTTGACGAAGTTGCTATTGCCGGTCAAAACCGTGCCTTGCAGCACATTCCCGCCGCCGATCTGCTGCAGGCTGTTGCCCTGGTTGTGGTTGGCCTGGATCGCCATTTGCAGGCCGCCATTGTTGGCCGACACGCTGACTTGACCGGCCTTGCTGTCGCCGGTGACGGTGCCACCGGCCACGAGTACCTGACCGGACTGCGCGGCGTTGGCAGGGGCAAAGCCGTCCTGGGTGACGTTGATGCCGACATGGTTGTTGGCGGTGTTGCCATCACCGGCGGCGCGCACGCTTTGGGTCACGCCCTGGCCGCTGGTCAGGCCGGCTCCGCCGATCACGTTACCGCCGCCGGCAGTGGGCGTTCCGGAACCCGCCGCACCCGTGGTTTGCACGTAGAACTGTGGGGTGATGGTGGTCTTGTCCAACTGCATGCTGGCCTTGCCGGTAATGCTGTCGCCGACCGCATTGGTCCAGGTGCTGCTCATGACAATGCCGAAGCTGATGATTCGCCCCGGCATCACATAGCGGCCACGCAGCTCGGCCATTTCCGCGTCCTTGAGTTCGATCGGTTTGAAGCCCGATGAAGCATAAGCGGGCATCGAGGCTGCCAGACACAAAACCGTCAGCCAACGGGAAGTGTTCATCTTTTGCTCCTGGAGCGTCCTGCCCCTTATTGCGCTTCTAGAAGAAGTCGCTCTGGATAAAACCGAAATCCATCAGTTCGGCGTCGCCTACGGGCCGGAACTCGTTCAGCTGGTTCTTGGCGGTCAGGGGGGCAGGCGGGTCGAGCAGGATGTTGGCCTTGTCGTAGCCTTCACCCAATACGGCGAACACGATGCCATTCCAGCCCTTGACGAAGTCATCCCGCGAATAGCGCTTGTGCCCCAGCACCGGGTCGCCGACATACACCCAGTCCCTGTCGGCCCGTTGCATCACCACAAAGTGCTTGTAGCCACGGATTTCCAGCAACACCACCACCGGGATTTTCACGGTGACCAGGGTGTCCGGGGCGATCTTGTAGCCCCGGGCGCGCATGCCGATGCTTTCGAGGTAGCGCTTCATGTCCAGCATGGAAAAACCCTGGGTACGCACCAGGTCCTGGTCGGCATTGACCAGCATGCCCTTGATGAGGTGGTCTTCGTCGACGTCCAGCCAATAGGCCTGGCGCAGGATGGTAGCGAGTGCCGCAGCACCACAGCTGAAATCGGTTTTCTGTTCCACCAGGTTGGCGAACCGGCGTTCACGGATGCTCTCGACCTTCTTGAAAATCACCGCACCGCCGGGCATGGCGGAGATCGCCATGGTGCCTGCCCAAGTGGGGCCGGTGAGCAACATCAGGAGGGTGAGGGTCGCGAAGCGCATGATCGACTGACCTGCTGGACACTGGAATAAGAAAGGGCCTTGTTGCCAAGGCCCCGTTGGATCAGAAACGCACGCCGCTGGAGCAGACGCTGCAACCTTGACCGATCGACAGGCTGTTGCTGCCCTGGTTGCCCGCGCCCGATTGCAGGTTTACACCCACGTTGCCGGAGTTGCGGTTAACCGAGTTGTCGAGGCTGGAGTTGTTGGACACGTATTGAGGCTTGCCGTAGCCATAACTGCTGACGGCGGTATTGAGGTAGCTGTTGTTGAGCGAGTTCTGCTCGGTGTTGGAGGCGGCGGCGATGTTCTTGCCGTCAGCGGTGGTGATTGCCAGGTTGTTTTTACCTTCGTTGCCTTGACCGGCCTGGCCGTTGTAACCCACGTTGCCGGAGTTGCCGTTGACGGAGCCGTCCAGGGACGCGTTGTTTTGCGTGCCTTTGTTGACGAAGTTGTTATTGGTGCTGGCTTGATCCACATCGATCACGGCGAACACGGTGGCAAAGTCGCCTTTGGCACTGGAGATGGCACCGGCGTTATCCGCCTGGTTGCCGGAGCCCGACTGTACGTTGACGCCCACGTTACCGCTGTTGCCGGTCACCGAGTTGTCGGCCGAGGCGTTGTTTTCGGTGTTGCTGTCCTCGAATTTGTTGCCCTGGCTTTTTTGCACATCGGTGACCACGGAGGCGACGGTGCCAGTAGGTTGAGGGGCTGGGTGCCAGCCACCACCCGCTTGAGCAGCGGCAGCCATGAGCGCGGCGAGAGCGAAAACCAGTGGTTTGAGCGCCATTTGAGGTTTCATGGTGTTTCTCCTTGCTTCTAATTAGTTGGGTTAAGTGTTGGTACGGTCTAACTAAGGTCTATCAAGCGCTTACTTGATAGTGATGCCCAGGGTGTTAGCCACTCGGTTCCCCACCCCGGCACTCTGGTTCACCTGAATCACTCCTCGGCTGCCGGTGAAGGCCTGGTCGCTGGTGACGACCTGGCGGCTGCCAGTGGTGGAGGTGGACCCTGAGTCGCTTGCCAGCGTCGTCGTGTTCTGTTGCAACAGGACGCTGTCATCGATGCTTTGCGGGCCAGGGTTCAGGCTGATCCGCACCGCATTGATCGATTGGTTATTGGCTCCGGCCGACTGATTGATGCCCAGTACGCCGTTGCCGTTGGTAAAGGAGGTGCCCAGGATCGCCGCCTTGGCGTTCAGGGACGGGTCGACGTTGCCGTCGAGCTTCTGGATATTGGCGGTGGTGGCCTGGCCACCGAGGACAATCGCGCGGCTGTTGGACATTTGCTGTTGATTGCCGGCGGCCTGGTTGATCGACAAGACACCCTCGTACTGTTTGCCGCTGCCATTGATCACGGCGGTGTTGTCAGCCAGGGCCGTTGCGCTGCCCAGCAGGGCGACTATCAACAGGAGGTGCTTCATCACTTGCCCCCCATCATGCTGCCGAGATTGTTCAAGGGGGCCATGCCGCGCTGGATCGAATCGCTGATCTGCCCACCCATTGCGTTGCCGGCGCCGGCGCCATGGCCGGCGGCAGCGCCGCTGCCCAGGGTCGACATGCCGGTGTGCGTGGCGCCCAGGCCGGACAGATTGCCGTTGGGCTGCACCGAGCGCGCAAGGCTCGAGCCGCTGCTGATGCCGCCGATGTCACGGTCGCTGAGTTCGCCGGACATGGCACTGATCACTTCTTTGCTGGGGTTGGCGTTGGCCGTGTTGGGGTAGGGGTCCGGGAGCGAGGTGCGCCCGTACATATGTCCTTGGACGGCGCGCCCCGTCACGATCACGCCGTCACCCGCCTGGCTCGGCAGGCTGGCGCCGGCACTGAGCACGCAACTGATCAGCAGTGCGTTTATCGAGGCATGAGTGAATGTGTTCACGGTGGCAATCCTTATTATTCACGCTGACCCTAAACAGCGTTGTAGGGGACAGAGCAGAAGGCGTGCCGGTTTTTGTTTTTACTTTGGATTCAGCAGGTTATGGTTTTCACCGACGGTTTCGTCGGTTGTGCTGTTTCAACCCTGAAACAGTCCTCGCCCGGCGTCGTAGGCCCGGTCGCTCGCGCCAGCTGTATCAGTGATGAAACAGTGTCCATGACAAAACGATGAATCCGTCCCCGCCGGGCGATTCAAGACAGTTGGGTGTTTCAAAAATGGACAGGTCACGCGGCAGGCGCAGGCTCAGCCTTTGGGGGTTTTACGCGGAATGGAGTTGAGTACCGGGTTGCCGTCCTGATTCTGGGTCAGGTAGACCGGTAATACTTTGGGCAGGGAGGGGATGAGGTTATTGACTTCACTGAGGTTATAAATACCGCCAATGCGAATGCTCCCGGTGCCTGCGTCCGCCAGCATTACGGGTTTGTCCAGGTAGCGGTTGATCAGCGGCAGCGCATCGGCCAGGGCCAGGTTGTCGAGCACCAGTTTGCCCGTGCGCCATGCCAGGGCCGTGTCGTCGGGTTTGATCGCCGCCACGCGCGGGGTGGCGTCGCCCCGTTGGTAACTGGCCTGCATCCCCGGGGTCAGCGGCACGCTGCCATGCACCGCGTCGCTGGCGATCTGCACCGAGCCTTCAAGCAAAATCACCCGCACCTGGTCGGCATACGTCCAGACATTGAACTGGGTGCCCGTCACGCGCACCTGCCCCTCGCCAGCCTGCACGACAAAGGGGTGATTGCTGTCATGGGCGACCTTGAAAAACGCCTCGCCCTTTTTCAAGCTGGCCTGACGCCGGTCCTTGTAATCGCTATAGACCAGTTCGGTGCCCAGGTTCAATTCCACCTGGCTGCCATCAGCAAGGGTGATCTTGCGCAAGCCATTGGTTGCTTCGTAGTGTTTATAGGCGCTGGGCAGCCAGCCGGCTTCCCAGCCGGTCAAGGCGGCCAGTGGCAAGGCACCCAGGCACAGGGCGGCGGCGACCGCGTAGGTGCGCCAGCGCTTGCGCGGTTTGAACGGCAACACCACCGGCGCCGGTGTGTTGCGCGGCAGATGATCGGCCACGTCCCAGACTTCCAGCATCGCCGCGTATTCGAACGCATGCAGCGGGTGAGCGTCGTGCCATTGTTCAAACGCCTGGCGCTCAGCGGCCGAGCAATCCTCGGCATGCAGGCGCATGCACCAATGCGCGGCGGCGTCGGTAATGGCGTCGTACTCGGCTTCTGAAAGGGACTGTTCGCTCATTGACTCATCCTGATTTCCCGCATTCTAACTCTCTGAAGCACACGGCGAGAACAGCAGCATGGCGATTGCACATCAATTGGAACTTATTCTTGTTTGAGCGCGCCTAAAAATTCAGGAATTAACCTGTCGTCAACCATGGAGTACTAAACATGTTGAAGAAAACCTTAGCTGCCCTGTGTGCCACCACCGCTTTGCTGAGTGCCGGCGCTGCCCTGGCCGACAAGCCGGGAGCGGGCTGGATCACCATTGAAAAAGCCATTGAGGTGGCCAAGACCAAGGCTGGGTATACCGAAGTTTATGCCGCCGAAGCCGACGATAACGGCTATTGGGAAGTCAAGGGCCGCAAATCCGACGGCACCGTCTACGAAGCTCGCATCGACGGCATGTCGGGCAATGTCCTGCGAGATCAGAAGGACTGATCCGCCCGCTGGGGGCCTGTTCAGGCCCCCACATCCAGCATGCGCCCCAGATGCGTAATCAGGTAAGTGACCGAATCGGCGTTGGTGAGAATGACGTCGATGCGTTTGTCGATATTGCTCATGAACACCTGACGTGCCTCATTCAGGGTCTTTGCGCCAGTAATCCCCAGGACTTTGCGCTTGAGGTAGTGGGTAGTGGTGAAAACGCCGTAATCTTCCCAGGTATTGGATATGTCATCCCATGTCTTGAACAGCATTCGGGCCGGCGTCAGCGTGGACAGTGCGGTCGTTTGCAAGTCATCCTGGCGGGTTTTCACTGCCTGAGCGCCAGGCTTTGCGGTATCGATCAGGTCGCGGAAGGGTTCCATGCTCCGCAGGTAGGCAATGTCTTCGGTCTTGAACCGTAAATGCGTCAGTTCATGAATCAGCGTAGAAGCCCTGGCGTGAGCGAATATATCGAAGGGGGCATTCAGGATGTTGGCGTATTCAGCCAGATTCGGATCGAAGAAACGTTCGAACAAAAACACTTTGCGTTCACTGTCATCGATGAGCACCATCGCGTAATCATTCGTGGGGTCCATCAGGCTTTCGCCGCTGACCAGGCGCATTGAGTCAGGGCCGATCAAGGTCGGGTCACTCAATTCATCGAGTATTCCGTCGATGAGGGTCTCGATTTTCCTTACCTGGTCCGGTGCCAGGTTGATGGTGCCGAACAGGTCGCATAAAAACAGACCCACTCGGCTATCAGGGGTGATCAGCTGTGCAAAATGGCGGATGTTGCGCTTGCAGTTGACGGCATAGTAAGTCGCCACGTTCAACGCTTCGTCGATGGCCTGGGCTTTCCAACTGGAGACAGCGGCAATCGCCCTTATGCCTCGCGCTTCAATATTGATCTCGCGCCGCTGCGCCCGTTGCGTTTTCTGACGCGTCCAGGCCTGGCCGAAGCGGGGTTTGTGCAAACTCAGGTCCAACACCCAATGGCCATTTGAATTGCGACCCACGTAGGGGCCCTGCTGATCGTTATTGCCGAGGCGCCAGTGCTCCTTGGTTTTCGTCACCGCATACACTTTGCCTGCCAGCGGTACATACGTCCTGGCGCTCGCCGGGTCCTCGTAAACATGGGTGGAGGTAGTCAGCTCCAGGTTCTCCAGGGCGACGTCATGATCCTCGAAGCGCTGCAGCCGTGTGCGCGAAATGGCAGTGACGTCCCGCAGGCCCGGGGCAGTGGCCGTGGGGAGGTTGCTCTGGGGCAGGTCGACGACGTCAGCGTTATCGGGCGGCGCGGTTTCGCTGCCGTCGAGCTCGCTGTACAGCGCGGCCATTTGCACCACGGCCAGGATGAAGTCCTTCATCGCGGCGCGCCACTGGTGCACTTGCAGCGCCTCCATTGAGCGCTTGACCAGCGTGTAGCTGCGCCACACCACCAGCGGATAGGCGAGTTTGCCCGCCATGAAGTGCACCGCCATGGCAATGCCCTTGCCGAACAGGTCGACCGCTTTATCCCATAGCGTCTGGGCGCCTTCCTTGAATTGGCAGGCGAACATGTTCAGCAGGATCAGCGTGTTCTCACTGAACAGATACTGCAGCAGATTGCCGGTTATGGCAGACGAGGCAAGGCGAATATCCGAGGGGCGATGCCGGTTGTTCAGCAGCAAGTCGCGGTAAACGGCCTGGTGCGGATCTTCCAGGTGCTGGATGACCCAGTCCTGCAGTGCTCCAGGTCGTTCCAGCTCATCGAGCAGCGCTTGTTCATTATCGTAGTGCTTGAGCACATGGTTTTCACTGTAGGGCGCGTACAACACCACGGCGCCGGCCTCTTTATCCGGCGCGCTGATCAGGTACATGCCCAGTACCTTGGCGGCCGTGGCACCCGCAGTCGCCACCAGTTCCACGGGCCGAAACAGCACCGACGCGCCCTCCAGCGCCGCACGCGCCAGGGCGTCAGGCATATCGAACGCCTGCTGCACCCAGCCCAGGGCCTGGGTCGACAGGCGTTCCTGCAGATGGTGCTCGTGGGCGTATTGCAGCACCTGCCAGGGCAATTGCCGGCAGAACCGCCGCCGACGTTGGCGCGCAGCCTCTGTGCGGGTGTCCAGCGCGGTTTGCAACAGCTGCTGGTAGACCGATTTCACGTCCAACTGGCGCACCATCTGGATCACTGTCTTGGCATCCAGGGTGTCAGGCAGCGGTGTGGCGGTGCGCGAACGCGGCACAATGGCCTGCTTGTTCAGGTCCGGCCAGTGGCGCAAGGCGAAGTCGGTCAAGCTGCAGGTATGGATATCCAGGGCCTGGTGCACGGGAATCAGCACGTCGTCGGGGCTGATGGTGTGCTCGGGAAAGCGTGCCTTCAGGAGCTTTTCCAGGGCGGAAAAAGTGTGCTCGCGAAGGGTCGGGAGGCCATGGAGGTAGTCCTCCTCTTGCGGGGCGCTGTTGCGGTACTGCTCAAGCAGTTCGGCATGGTAAATCTGCTCTTGGGCAGGCGCCATTGCCAGCCACACCGGCAGCAGTTGCTGGGTGATCATTGCGTCGGCCAGCGCCCTGGCCCGTGCCAGGTTGGTAGGCGCGGGGATTTGCAGGAGCGCATCCAGGCGGTCCTGTACGGCGCGCGCCGGCAAGTCCATGGCCAGTAGATGATCGACTGCGTCGATGACTTGCTCGTCGTAGCTCTTCAGGCGATTGTCCAGCAGGTTATCGTCAATGCGTTGCAGCGCCGCCAGGCGATACACCTGATGGGGCACGCGCTGGGACAAGCGCAGATTCTCCAGCAGCGTCAGCCGTTTGACCGGATGCGCCAGGCGCTGGGCAATGGAGTCGCGCAGGGCCGAGACCGATGAAAACACTTCATGGCCACGCCGTGGCGTCCATAGGAGCGCCTGGCCCGAACGCGCCGGGTCAAGGCCGCCGCGCTCGGTCAGTACAAACAGATTGGCCAGCGGCAGCAGCGCGTCGGACGTGCCCTGGTGCAACGCCAGCGCATAGGCATCCGGCAGAAACCCGTTGACCCCATGCCGGGTCAGGCGCACCAGGCTGTCGCTGCGCAGTACCGTATCGAGAATGGCATGGCTTTGGCCCGTCAGGGTTTTACCCAGCAACCGCAGTTCAGCCTCGCTGCGCAAGCCCAGCAGCATCGAATGCGCGTGCTTGTCGCGGTTGTTGTCCAGGAACAGGCGCGGCAGGTCACGCAGCTCATGGCCGGCAAAAACCTTCAACACCCGTTCGATCGTGTCGTTGAAGGTTTTGAGGGTGAGGTTATTGAGCTTCAGCGCAACCCCCTGGTTGCGCCTTTCGTAGAAGCCCGTCCTGGACGACACGGGAAGCGGCTTGCTCGCCTGGCCCAGGCGCTCGATGAAGTGTTCAACCATGTTCAGGGACGACAGGGGCAGGCGCTCTTCGCGCTGCTGGGCACTGGAGGCGTAGGTATTGATAAAGACGTCATCGGCCTTGAGGTCCAGTTGGCGCGTCTGCAGTTCCGTGTTCAGGGCCAGGGTGACCATGCCGCGCAATGTCGGGTGGTTCAGGCGTTCGCTGTTCAGGCCTTCCTCGGCAGCTCGCAGGCGCTGCTGGTGCAGCTTGGCGCGCTCGGCCTGCACGGTGGACGGACGGCCATTGCCGCTGCTGACGGGATGTATCGTCCAGCGCCCATGGGTGTCCAGGTCGGCCAGGCGGCTGTCGAGCATGGTGCGGATGTCCAGGGCGTAATCGAGCAAGGCATCCAGGTCCACCTGGCCGGCGCTGCTGCGATACAGGCCCAGGGCATGGTTCATATTACTGGTCTGCTTGGCGACGATGTCTTCGAGCATGTCGCTGAACACATGCCCGGAGACGGGACGTGCGGCAACGTTGATCGAGTCCAGGCCGATAAAGGTGTTGCGCTCGTCCAGGGACAGGAAATTGAGCAGTTCGTCTTCGTGTCCGGCCGCCGTGAGCATCGTCAGCAGTGCGTCTTTAAGGTCATCCAGGTCCTGGAGCACCTGCACACCACGGGACTGGGTGTAGAGGTAGGCGTGGCTTTGATGCAGCATCAGGGTGCTGGCCAGTTCCACGTAGTGCTGGTAGGGCGCATGGATACGCACTTTCTCCACGCTCAAGTCGGCGGCGTAGGCGCTGCGAGCGCCCTGGTCGCTGAGGAACAGGGCCTGGAGCACGTGGCTTTCGTCGGCACTGAGGATGCCGGCTTGGCGCTTGAGCAGCACGTCGAGGCGGAACTTGTCCGCCATTACCTGCGCGAACAGATCAAGGCGTGAGGTGCCGCTGTCGATGTCTTCGTTCCAGTAGGTCTGCAGCAGGCTCTCGAGCAGTTTGGACAGCGTGCCGGAGGTCTGCTCGATGAGCGTTTCCCAATGCTTGCGGTCTTGCTCCAGCCGGGTCGGGGTGAAGTCGGCAGTGACATGTTTGGGGTTGATGAATTCGCGGGTTTGCCCCGCAGGCCAGGCATGTTTTACATAAAACTGCAGGAACGCTTCACGCAGCGTCAGGGAGTCAATCCAGCGGCGGTCGGTGTCCGTCGGGCTATGGATAAAGCTGTTTACCCGCGTTTCGCGTTGATCCAGGCCGGGGAAATCAGCGTGCGCCATGATCCCGAGCAGTGTGTCGAGCATGTCCGAGAGGGTCGGGGTTTTCTGCAAGTGCTCAAGCATCGCTTGCACGTTTGCCCGTTGGCAGGCCTGCAGGGCTTGCTCCTGGTCGTCCATGACCGCTCCCGGCACCGGCGAGGTGGTGAGTGTAAAGACGCTGTCTGCCGACAGGCTGTTGCGCTGCGCGATCGACAGGAAGCTGAGCAACGCCACGCGCTGCAGCGAATCGGCAAGCGCCTGGCTGAGCTCTGTGAGCAGCGCGGCGTGGCTGTCAAACACCTGGATACCGCCGTAGGGCGTGTACAGCAGGGCCTTGGCCCCGTCCGGGCTCGGGCTCATCGCAAACGCGCCGGCGAGCACGATCGCCGCGTGGCCCACCCGGTTGATCAACAGCTTTTCGACGCGCATGGGGTGGCGTTGCAGGCGCGTATCCTGGCGGCTGGCGTCACTGGCGTAATACATGCCGTGCAGCCATTCCAGGTCCTTGACGGTGAGCCCCAGGGCGCGTTCGCGTTCGCTCAGGGTCGAGCGATTGACGGGCAGCAGGAATTCGTCAAAAAAATACGGCGGGGTGACGCGGGTCATGCCTGTCTCCAGCGTGAATAGGGTCACACAGGGTAGGCGGGCAGCCGTGGCGGGCGGGGGGTAACTATTGAGTCAAGCCTGAGTCTCGCCGTCAGTTGACAGCAAGCGTCGTGGGTGGTGTTTAATCGACGGTCTGGATGTCCATTCGTTGCCCCTTCCAATCATAAAAACGGAGCTTCAAATGCCTGCGCAGTCTGCGACCGTTGTCACAGCCTTCATCAGCTTCACTGAATTGGTGGGATTGCTCCAGCGTATCTTCGTCAGGCACGGCACCTCGCCGGAAGTGGCGGCGATCCTTGCACACAACTGCGCCAGCGCCGAACGTGATGGCGCCCACAGCCACGGTATCTTTCGCATCCCGGGGTACCTGTCGACCCTGGCCAGCGGCTGGGTCAACGGCGCTGCCGTGCCCACGGTCAGCGATGTGGCGTCAGGCTTCGTACGGGTCGATGCCGGCAATGGGTTTGCCCAGCCGGCCCTGGCGGCCGCGCGTGCGCTGCTGGTGAGCAAGGCCCGCAGCGCCGGCATTGCGTTGCTGGCGATCCATAATTCCCATCACTTTGCCGCGTTATGGCCGGATGTCGAACCGTTCGCCGAAGAAGGGCTGGTGGCGCTCAGCATGGTCAACAGCATGACGTGCGTGGTACCCCACGGGGCCGACCGGCCGCTCTTCGGCACCAACCCCATCGCGTTCGCGGCGCCCCAGGCAGGCGGCGCGCCGATTGTGTTCGACCTGGCCACCAGTGCCATCGCCCACGGTGATGTGCAAATTGCCGCGCGCAACGGTGAACGTCTGCCGCCGGGGATGGGCGTGGACAGCCTGGGCCAGCCGACCCAGGACCCGAAAGCGATTCTCGAGGGCGGCGCACTGTTGCCGTTTGGCGGGCACAAGGGTTCGGCGTTGTCGATGATGGTCGAGTTGCTGGCGGCAGCGCTGACAGGCGGCCATTTTTCTTTTGAATTCAATTGGGCCGACCATCCGGGGGCGCGTACGCCCTGGACCGGCCAGTTACTGATCGTGATCGATCCCAGCAAGACCGCCGGGCAAAGCTTCGCCGAGCGCAGCCATGAACTGGTGCGGCAGATGCATGCGGTGGGGTTGCGCCGGTTACCGGGGGATCGGCGCCATCGCGCACGGGCAAAATCGCTGGAAACAGGCATAGAACTGCCAGTGCAGGAGCTGAACCAGCTTCAGGAATGGGCTGGGGATTGAACACGGGTGCGAGGGGTGCCGGCAGACATATAGGATTCAGCGAACAATGAAACCCAATGTGGGAGGGGGCTTGCCCCGATGGCAGTGGGTCAGCCATAAATGAACTGACTGATCCACCGCTATCGGGGGCAAGCCCCCTCCCACCTTTATACCGAGTTCCAGCTTTGAATCAGCGCAACCCGTACCGGTCAGTTACGGCGACCGAGCAGCAGGCCAACCACCAGGCCAAAGCCTGCGGAAATGGCCACGGTCTGCCATGGGTGGCCACCGATGTAAGTTTCGGTAGCATCCACGACCGGCTTGCTGCGCTCACGCACATTGGACACGGAGTCCAGGGCTTGCTTGAGTTTGATGGCAACCTGCTCACGCAGGGTTTCACCTTCCTCACCCACCAGGGACGCGCTGCTTTTGAGCAGTTTGTCGGATTCTTCGATCAGCGCAGTCAGTTCGCTGAAGGCTTGGTCCTTGATTTGATCTTCGACGGATTGGGCGGCGGTTTTGCGGGCCATGTGTGACTCCTTGCAAGTGAATGTGACAGTGAACAATGGAGTATCGGGCGCCGGCAAAAGTTGCAGTTATTTTGCCGGCCGCCCATTTGCGGCAAAATCCAAATCGGGTCCTTTGGACCTTCAGTGTAAGATGTTCCCTATTTGTGCAGCAGGTAATTCAACATGAGCTTCAATCTCGCCAACAAGACCCTCGCCGAACGCGCCGAGCTGGAAGATGAAAAGTCCCGTCTCTACGACCTGTGGCAAACCAACCTGGGCAAGGCCAAGGGCGAAGCCGCGCGGTTGTTCGGTGAGCGCGCCAAGCGCAAGGGCAAATGGGCCGAATGGGTGCGTGCCGAACTTGACGGCATGTCGCCGCCGGAGTTTTCCAACATGGTGCGCAGTGAAGTCAACAAGCTGATGGCAGCGGCTAAATAAAGCTCGCCTCGATCGCCTCACGCACCTTCAACAACATAGGGTCAAGCTGGGCCTGGGTGCGCCAGCCCAGTTCCACCGGGTAGCGCGGCAGCGCCAGCGGGCAGGGCAATACGCGCAAGCCGGTCAGGCGGGCGATGGCCTCGGCGGCATGCCCGGGGATCGTCGCCACCGCCATGCTGCCCTTGAGCAGAAACGCCAGCGCGGCAAAGTGGCTGGTGGACGCGCACACCTGGCGGCGCAAGCCGCGCGCCGCCAAACCCTCATCGGTAATGCCGATAAACCCGCCCGACGACACCAGCACATGCTCACGCGCGACGAACTCCGTCAGGTCGATCTGTTGTTGGCCGGGCGCCAGGCTGTCCGGGTCCACCAGGCAGCGATAGTCACCTTCGCCGAGCACTTGCCGACTCAGGCGCCGCTCGGCAAAACCGCCGGCGGTGATGGCCAGGTCCAGGCTACGGTCGAGCAGGCCGTCGGCGACAATCTGGCTGTGGGTCTGGCGGAAAATGACCCGCAGTTTCGGCAGGCGCTGTGCGACGCTGTCCATCAGTCGACGGCCGTAGGCAATCTCAAAGTCGTCCGACAGCCCCAGCACCACGGAGCGGCCCTGATAGTTCGGGCTCTGCGGGTTGATCATCGCCAGGCTTTGCCGGCAGCGGTCCAGTGCTTCGCTGATCACCGGTTTCAACTGATTGGCGCGTGTCGTGGGTGCCAGTCCACGTCCTGTGCGCACAAATAACTGATCGCCGTACAACTCGCGCAAACGCCGCAGGCCGGCGCTGATGGCCGACTGGGTGACCCCCAGGCGCAACGCTGCGCGGCTGGCGCTGGACTCGTCATGCAGGGCTTCAAAGGTCTTGAGCAGGTTCAAGTCGACGTCTGCGATATTTATCTGGCTCATATCATTTAGCACTGAGGTGGGCTTTATTCATGATCAAGCCTGGCCGGAGAATGGGCAACCCCCACCGACTTGGAGTGACTGTGATGCCTGTTTCTACCGTGGCTGCTTTACAAATTGGCTCGCTGCCGGGCGGCAAGGCCGAAACCCTCAAACAGATACTGAGCTATGAAGAGCAGATTCAGCGCAGCGGCGCGCAACTGGTGGTAATGCCCGAGGCCTTGCTCGGCGGCTATCCCAAGGGCGAAGGGTTTGGCACGCAACTGGGTTACCGCCTGCCCGAGGGCCGTGAAGCCTTTGCGCGGTATTTTGCCAATGCCATCGATGTGCCGGGTGTCGAGACCGAGGCGCTGGCCGGGTTATCGGCGCGCACCGGTGCCAGCCTGGTGCTCGGCGTGATCGAGCGCAGTGGCAGCACCTTGTATTGCACCGTGTTGTATTTCGAGCCGTCGGGCGGCCTGGTTGCCAAGCACCGCAAGCTGATGCCTACCGGCACCGAACGACTGATCTGGGGCAAGGGCGATGGCTCCACCTTACCGGTAGTCGACACTGCGGTAGGGCGCATTGGCGGAGCGGTGTGCTGGGAAAACATGATGCCGCTGTTGCGCACCGCGATGTACGCCAAGGGTGTACAGGTGTGGTGCGCGCCCACCGTGGATGAACGCGAGATGTGGCAGGTGAGCATGCGCCACGTGGCCCATGAAGGGCGCTGCTTTGTGGTAAGCGCCTGCCAGGTGCAGGCCTCGCCCGAGGCGTTGGGCGTGGAGGTTGCCAACTGGCCGGCGGATCGTCCGTTGATTGCCGGTGGCAGCGTGATCGTCGGGCCGATGGGCGACATCCTTGCCGGGCCGCTGGTGGGTGAAGCGGGGCTGTTGACGGCGCGGATCGATACCGATGAGTTGGTGCGGGCACGCTATGACTATGACGTGGTGGGGCACTACGCCAGGCCGGATATTTTTGAGTTGACGGTGGACGAGCGCGCCAGGCCGGGTGTGCGCTCTATCACTGACTAAACGCGGTTAAACGTGTGGGAGGGGGCTTGGCTTAATGCCAGTCAGTTAAGGCTTTTTGTAGGAGCGAGCTTGCTCGCGAAAAACTCACAGGCACCGCGTTCATTCAGGAGGCACACGTTATCGTTGACGTTTTTCGCGAGCAAGCTCGCTCCTACAGAGGGCGGCGTACGCTTGACTGACCGTAATCGGGGGCAAGCCCCCTCCCACATGTGATCTTCAGGGTTTGGGGGATTGGGATTTCAGCCACTCTTGGCGAGTGATCTCCCAGATCTCTCGTGGGAGCGTGCCGGCGACGAATTTACCCTCATCTGTCCTGACCAGGCGCATGCCCGTACGCTCGGAAATTCGCCGTGACCCAAGGTTTGGCGCCGCCTTGGGCGCGCGCAGCACGGGGCGCTCAAGTACGCTGAACCAATAGTCGGTCACGGCGGCACTGGCCTCGGACATAAACCCTTGCCCCTGCCACTGCGGGCCCAGCCAGAAGCCGCGATTGTCATCCTGCTCGTCCGTCAGATTGATGTTGCCGATCAACTGTTCAGGCGCGCTTCTAAGACAAATCGACCAGTGCCACTGCTCACCGCGAGCCATGGCGGGCAGGGCAAGTTCCTCAAGATAGCGGCGCGCGCCATCGGCCGGGTAGGGCCAGGGCACCATGGCATTGAGATAGCGCACCACTTCCCAATGGGCAAATTGTTGCTGGATCGCCTCGGCATCGTCGAGTACCAGCGGGCGCAGGATCAGGCGTTCGGTCAACAGCGTCGGTTGCATGAGGGTCACCAGGTGGCGGTGTTGGGCAAATCCAGGGTGCCGCGCTCGACAAAGCGCATGGTCCCAAACAACCCGCCCGCCAGCTTGCCGCGCAGCACATACGGCAGGTTATTCAGGCTCTGGGTCTTGCTCAGGCCCAACGTCTGGCGCAACACGGAAAACGCCGAAACGCTCACCGGCACCATCAGCACCGTCTCGGAGAAACGCGGGATGCTGCCCGCCTGATCACTCACCCCGGACGCCAGCGGCCGGCCATTGACTTCCAGGTCCAGGGCCACGCCGTTGTAGTCGATCGCCGTTTCATTGGGGTTTTGCACCCGCAGCTTGACGGCGAAGCGCACTTCCAAATCCTGGCTTTGCAGCGGTTCGATGCCGACCACGTTGATGTTGACCGGATCGCGCTGGGGCAACAGCGCGCAGGCGCTCAAGGTCAGCAACAACACCGATACAACCATGAGCTTGCGCATCTGAACGTGCTCCTACTGTTTCGTAACGTCCGGGTCCTGCATGACCTTGAGGGTCGAGGACTCCGGATCGAATTCATCTTCTTCCAGCTCTATGAACGCTTCGGGCAGGAAAATGTTCAGCAGGATGGCACAGAACGCCCCCACGGTGATCGGCGACTCAAAGATGTTATGCAGCGCCTTGGGCAAGTCGCGCAGCACTTCGGGCACGGCCGCAACGCCCAGGCCCATCCCCAGGGAAATCGCCACGATCAGTACGTTGCGTCGGTGCAACCCGGCTTCGGCGAGGATCTTGATGCCGGCCACGGCCACGGTGCCGAACATGATCAGGGTCGCGCCGCCCAGCACGGGTTTGGGCATCAGTTGCAGCACCGCGCCGATCATCGGGAACAGCCCCAGCAGCACCAGCAGGCCGGCGATGAAGTAGGCCACGTAGCGGCTGGCCACGCCGGTCAGTTGGATCACGCCGTTGTTCTGGGCGAACGTCACCATCGGCAGGCTGTTGAAGGTGGCCGCCATTGCCGAGTTGAGGCCGTCGGCGAGCAGGCCGGACTTGATGCGCTTGATATACCGCGGGCCTTTGACCGGCTGCTGGGAAATCATCGAGTTGGCGGTCAGGTCACCGGCGGCTTCCAGGGGCGAAATCAGGAAGATCACCGCCACCGGGATAAACGCCACCCAGTCGAACGAGAAACCGTACTTGAACGGCACCGGCACGCTGATCAAAGGCACCTGGGGCAGGGCGGCCATGTCGACGCGGCCCAGCCACCAGGCCACGACAAAACCCAGGGTCAGGCCGATCACGATCGAGCCCAGGCGCAGGAACGGGTTGTCGAAGCGGTTGAGCACTACGATGGTCAGCAGCACCAGCGCCGCCAGGCCCATATTGCTCGCCGCGCCCAGATCGCTGGCGCCGAAACCGCCGGCCATGTCGGTCACCGCGACCTTGATCAACGACAACCCCATCAAGGTGATAATGGTGCCGGTGACCACCGGGGTAATCAGCTTGCGCAACTTGCCGATGAACTGGCTGAGCACCACTTCGATAAAGGCTGCGAAAAAGCAGATGCCAAAGATCGTCGAAAGAATCTCATCGGTACCGCCGCCGCGAGCCTTGACCATGAACCCGGCGCTCAAAATCACGCTGATAAAGGAAAAGCTGGTGCCCTGCAGGCACAACAGGCCCGAGCCGATGGGGCCGAACGTGCGTGCCTGCACGAAGGTGCCGAGCCCCGAGACGAACAGCGCCATGCTCACCAGATACGGCACTTCACTTTCCAGGCCCAACACGCCACCGACGGTCAGGGTCGGGGTGATGATGCCGACGAAGCTCGCCAGCACATGCTGCAGGGCGGCAAACACCGCCGCAGTGAAGTGCGGACGGTCTTCCAGGCCGTAGATCAGGTCGGATTTATAGCGCGGGCGAGGGGCTTGAGCGTCAGACAAAATGAGGGCTCGGGTCGGAAAATGGAGGCGCAGGATGCCAGAAACGGCGGATTGCCTGAAGTGTAAAAAAATATTTATGAAACCCCTGCATAAAACCCTCGGGCGTGCCGATAGTTCTTATAGGTCCACCTATCAATAACAACAACGGTGGCCAAAGTCTGGCAGCGCATTGTCGCTGACCGATCGTTTCGCGGCAGGGATGCGCGCAAACACCCTTTCTGAGAGCAGCCCTATGTCCCTCCGTCATCTGAATATCGCCCCTCGCGCCTTTCTCGGGTTTGCCTTCATCGCCGTTCTGGTGGTCATCCTGGGGGTATTTGCAGTCGACCGCATGACCCTGATGCGCCAGGCTTCGTTGGACATGAGCACCAATCAGTTGCCCAGCGTGACGTACCTGGGGCAAATGACGGAAAACGTGTTGCGCATGCGCATCCTGTCCTTTCGCGTGCTGGTCAACCGTGAGCCGGTCGCCCTGCAGGAAGCCGAAACCCGCATCGGCGTGCTGGTCGACAAGGTCAAGGCGGCGCAGACCCATTACGCCTCGCTGCCGGCAGGTGCCGAGGAGACGGTGTTGTACAAGGCATTTGCGACCACCCTGGACAACTATTTCAAGGCGCAAGCCGACATGATTGCCTTGTCCAAACAAGACAAGGTCGATGAAATGCGCGCGCTGATCAACAGCCGTATCAAAGACGGCACCGACCAGATGGGCGAGCAGTTGAACAAACTGATTGCCCTCAACGCCGCCGGTGCCAAGGCCGCCGATACCCAGGCAGAACACAGCTACGAAGTGGCCATTACCGGCGTCATCCTGGTGTCGGTGGCCGCTGCGTTGCTCACGGTGTTACTGGCCTGGCTGCTGACCCGCAGCATCGTCGCGCCGCTGCGCAAGGCCGTGCAAGCGGCTGAAAGCATCGCCGGCGGCAACCTGACGACGGCTATCGAAGACGATGGCAAGGACGAACCGGCGCGGCTGATCAATGCCTTGTCGACCATGCAGGCCAACCTGCGCCAGACCATCCAGCACATTGCAGGCTCGGCCACGCAGTTGGCGTCGGCTGCCGAAGAACTGAGCGCCGTCACCGAGGAAGCCTCCAAGGGCTTGCAGCAACAGAACAATGAAATCGACCAGGCGGCCACGGCGGTCAATGAGATGACCGCCGCCGTGGAAGAGGTGGCGCGCAACGCGGTGTCCACCTCCGAAGCCTCCGGCCAATCCAACCAGGCCGCACGGGAAGGCCGCGACCGGGTCGTCGAGACGGTCGGCGCGATCCAGACCATGACCCAGGACGTGCAAAACACGGCGGCCATGATCGAGGGGCTGGCGGCGCAAGGGCGCGACATCGGCAAGGTCCTCGATGTGATCCGCGCGATTGCCGAGCAGACCAACCTGCTGGCGCTCAACGCCGCGATCGAAGCGGCACGCGCCGGTGAAGCCGGGCGTGGCTTTGCGGTGGTGGCCGACGAGGTGCGCGCACTGGCCCATCGCACGGCCCAGTCGACCCAGGAAATCGAAAAAATGGTCGCCGGCATCCAGAACGGCACCGGTGAAGCCGTGCAATCGATGCAGCAGAGCAACCAGCGCACCCAAAGTACCCTGGAAATGGCCCGTGCCGCCGGTGTTGCACTGGAGCAGATCACCCAGTCGATCAGCCTGATCAACGAACGCAACCTGGTGATCGCCAGCGCGTCCGAAGAGCAGGCCCAGGTGTCGCGCGAGGTGGATCGCAACCTGGTGAATATCCGCGACCTGGCGACACAATCGGCGGCGGGCGCCAATCAAACGAGTGCGGCCAGCCATGAGCTGTCACGCTTGGCGGTGGATCTGAACGCGATGGTGGCCCGGTTCGTTATCTAAAATCTGAAATACGGTTCAAATGGGGGAGGGGGCTGTCTACACAACTCAGTAGCGCCAACCGTAACCACGATGCGAAGCGAGCCGCTCTTGATCTTGATCTTAGGCGCCCCGTTAAACCACGCTGGCCGAACGCAGGCTTGAATCCGTGGGCAACCCGGCAGGACGCCGGGTTAGCCGCACTGGGCCAGGGATGGCCCATTGCGGCGGCCCACGGATTCAAGCCGGAGAGAGGGCACACCGAGCCTAAGCGAGGTGCCGAGTGGTGGGGCAAGAGCGTTTTGCTTACTTTTGCGCTTTTCAAAAGTGAGCCGCCGTCAGGGCGGAACCCTAAGTGGCCGTTACCGCAGAAACGGATATGTACTCGATCTGATCCAACATCCTGGTCGGCTCTGAGGCCGCCATCGGGGGCAAGCCCCCTCCCACATTTGGGCCGGGATCGACACAAAATCCTGGTCGACCCAGAGGCCGCCATCGTGGGCAAGTCGAATCGTCGCACCGCCCCTCCCACATTTGATCCCTGTTGTCAGGGCGCTATTGCTTCCAGGCGGCCGCGTTCACCAGATTCTGCGGCCGTTCGCCCGCCAACGCCTGCAACAGATTATCCACCGCACACCTGGCCATCGCTTCGCGCGTCTCATGGGTCGCCGAGCCGATGTGCGGCGTGGCCACCACATTGTTCAAGCGCAGCAGCGGGGACGCATGATCGAGCGGTTCTTTCTCGAACACATCCAGGCCGGCGGCGCGAATGGTGCGCTGCTGCAAGGCCTCGACCAGCGCCGCTTCGTCCACCACCTTGCCCCGTGAAATGTTGATGAAGATCGTCTCCGGCCCCATCAGCGCGAACTCCTCGGCGCCGATCAACTTCTCGGTCTCGGCGGTGAGCGGCAAGGTCAGGCAGACGAAATCGGCTTCCTTGAGCAAATCCTGCAGGCTGCGGTACTGCGCGTCAAAGCGGGCTTCTACCGCAGGCTTGGGCGAATGGCTGTGATAGATCACCGGCATGCCGAAGCCACAGTGCCCGCGCTGGGCCAGGGCTTCGCCGATGCGTCCCATGCCGATGATGCCCAGGGTCTTGCCGTGCACGTCGCTGCCGAAATGCGACGGGCCGATGTTCTTGTTCCATTGGCCGGCGCGCACCAGGTCGGCCAGTTCCACCACGCGCCGGGCAGTCGCCAGAATCAGCGCAAAGCCGGTGTCTGCGGTGGTTTCGGTGAGCACGTCCGGCGTGTTGCTGAGCAGGATGCCGCGTTGGGTGAGGTAGTCGATATCGTAGTTATCGACGCCCACCGAGACACTCGCCACCGCCTCCAGTTTCGGCGCCAGGTCGAGCAGCCCGGCATCCAGGCGCAGGCTCGCGCCCAGCAGCCCGTGGGCGCCCGGCAGGGCGTCGCGCAAGCGGGCCAGGCCGGTCTCGTCCAGTGCGTCGATCAGTGTCACGTCGGCCTGCTCATGCAGGCGCGCCATCAGCGGCGCAGACAGCTTCTTGTATAAAACCACGGATTTTTTCATCAGGAATGGGCCTTCATGTCGAGGGTGGCCAAGGGCGTGCGTTCACGGTCACTGGCACCCGGCTTGAGGAAAATCGTCAGCACCACCGACAGCAGCAATGCACCGCTCATCAGCAGGTAGGAGGTCCCGGGCGAGCCGGTGCTGCTATTGAGGTAACCCACCAGATAGGAGCCGCCGAACGAGCCCAGCGCGCCCATGCTGTTGATCAGCGCCATGGCGCCACCGGCGACGTTGGCCGGGAGGATTTCCGGGACGATGGCAAAGAACGGACCATACGGCGCGTACATGCACGCACCGGCAATCACCAGCAGCGTGTAGGACCACCAGAAGTGTTCCGCGCCGAGTGCATAGGAGGCATAAAACGCAATCGAGGCAATCAACAGCGGCGGCCATACAAAGCGTTTACGCTTTTGCAGCTTGTCCGAGCCCCAGGAAACCACCAGCATGCCGATCACGGCGGCAAGGTACGGCAGCGCCGAGAGCCAGCCGGCCTCGACCATGTCCATTTTCAGGCCGGCCTTGAGGATCGATGGCAACCACAATACAAAGCCATACACGCCAATGCTCCAGCAGAAGAACTGCAGCGCGAGGATGATCACCTTCGGCGAGCGGAACGCTTCGGCATAGTTCTTCACCGCCTTGATACCCACCTGTTCGGCGGCCAGGGCGCTTTCCAGGCTTTGCTTTTCGCTGTCGCTCAGCCACTTGGCATCCTTGGGGCGCTCATCGGCCAGCTTCCACCAGATAAACGCCCACAGCACCGCCGGCAAGCCCTCGATGATAAACATCCAGCGCCAGCTGAAATGCTGCACCAGATAGCCCGAGACGACCGACATCCACAGCATGGTCACCGGGTTGCCGAGGATCAGAAAGGTGTTGGCCCGCGAGCGTTCGGCACGGGTGAACCAGTGACACAGGTACACCAGCATCGCCGGCATCACCGCGGCTTCGACCACCCCGAGCATGAAGCGAATCACGATCAGCATGTAGGCGTTGGACACCACGCCCGTCAGGGTGGCCAGGCCGCCCCACAGGATCAGGCTGACGAAAATCAGTTTCTTGACGCTGCGCTTCTGCGCGTAGATCGCCCCCGGCACCTGGAAGAAAAAGTAGCCAAGGAAAAACAGCGCGCCGAGCAGGGACGACATGCCCGGGGTGATCATCAGGTCTTCGGCCATCCCGGAGGCGGCGGCGAAGCCATAGTTGGCGCGGTCCAGGTAGGCCAGGCTGTAGGTGATAAACACGATGGGCATGATGTACCACCAACGGCGGGTGGCAAGTTTCGCGGTTTCCATAAGGTTGCTCCTGAGCTTGTTGTAGTTGTGGCAACAGGTAGTGGGTTATGCAACGGATCGGTGGGGTAGTTCGGCGCGGGTAGGCAGCCCTTCCATGTCGCCACGGCTCTGTACGGCGCGGCTGCCGATCCAGTTGCCGCGTTGTACCGCCTCGGGAAAACTGGCGTTTTCCAGCAGGGCGCTGATCATGCCCACGGCAAAACCATCGCCGGCGCCCACGGTGTCGACCACCGTGTCCACGCGCACGGCGGCGACAAAGCCCTGGTCCATCTGCGTACGGTAATAGGCGCCATCGGGGCCGAGCTTGATCGCCACGGCTTCGGCACCCTGGTCGAGGTAGAACGCGGCGATATCCGCCGGGTCATCGAAACCGGTGAGCAGCCGGCCTTCGCCCAGGCCGGGCAATACCCAGTCCGCAAGGCCGGCCAGGGCGTTGATTTCGCGGATCATCTGCGCCTGGCTGTTCCACAGGGAGGGGCGCAGGTTCGGGTCGAATGACACGCTGCGCCCGGCCTTGCGCATCTGCGTCATCAGCTCCACCGACAATTGGCGGGTGGCCTCGGACAACGCCGGCGGAATTCCGGTGGCATGCAGGTGACGGGCTTGCAGCAGGGCCGGGCGGATGTCCGCAACCGACAAATGGCTGGCCGCCGAACCTTTGCGGAAATATTCCACCTGGGGATCGGCGCCGGACTCTTCGCGGGACTTGAGCTGAAAGCCGGTGGGGTGCAGCGGGTCGACGCCCACATGCCCGCAGTCCAGGCCTTCGCTGACCAGGGTGTCGACGACGAAGCGCCCGAGGGAGTCATCACCCACCCGGCTCAGCCACGCCACATTGAAACCCAGGCGCGACAGGCCAATCGCGACATTACTGTCGGCGCCCGCAATGCGTTTGTGAAACTGGCCGACCTGGGCCAGGTCGCCGGTCTGCTCGGCGACAAACATCGCCATGGTCTCGCCAAACGACAGGATATCGATCTCAGACATGGGCATTCTCCACACGGGGTTGGCCAAGGCGGGCGAGGGTGGCGACCTGTTGTGCGGTCACCTCGACCAGGTCATCGCCCTGCAGCGGAAACTCCACCGCCCGGGTAATACCTTGAGTCATGTGCGTGAGCAGTTGTTCCCACAGATGCAAATCGGTGGCGCCGGGCGGCACGGCCACCAGCTTGCCGTCCGCGCGACGGGCGACGGCCTTGCAGTGCAGGTAGTCCACATGCCGGCCCAGCAGGCGCGCGGCGGTGAGGGCGGACTGGTCCTGCCACTGCCAGTTGCCGATGTCGAAGGTCATCTTTACAGGCAAGCCCAGGCGTTCGACCTCGGTGAAAAACCGTTGCATCGGCTCGATCCGGCCGCCATGCAGGGTCTGATCGTTTTCCACCAGCAGCTTGACCGCGTGGCGATCGAGCAGGGCCTGCAGGCTCTCCAGGTCGTTGGTGTCGGTGAAGTAACCCAGGGAGACTTTCAGCCAGCCCGAGCCGAAGGCCTGGGCGCGGTCGAGGGTGGCGGCGAGGTCCGGATTAGGCTGGGCACGCCCGGCCACCCAGAGTTCCAGGGGCGAGGAAAACACCGAGTCCAGGCCGTGCTCGGCGGCGGCGCCGGCCAGCGTGTCGGGCTGTTCGGTGGTGAGCAGTTCTTCACGCCATTCGATGCGCCGGGCACCGGCGGCGCTCAACAGTGCGACAAAACTCAATTGGCCCTGCTGGCGCACGAGGTCGGCGCCGTAGCTGGAAAGGCTGATGGAGACGGGATATTCATGCATTATTGTTTACCTCTGAAACCGGTTTCATTTTTCTTGAAAGAACGTACGACTCTGTAGGAGCGAGCTTGCTCGCGAAAAACCAGAGAGCGCCGCGTTAAACCAGAGTCGCGGCGTTACCGTTGGCGATTTTCGCGAGCAAGCTCGCTCCTACAGGGAGTTGGGTGGAGCCTCGGATGATCAGTTGGGGCAGGAAATCCAGGGTGCGGGTGGGGGCTGTGTCGCCACGCAGGCGCTTGAGCAGACAGTCAAACGCGGTGGCGCCAATCGCCTCGGTGGGCTGGGCGAGGGCGGTGATGCCGTTGCCCACCAGTGGATACCACTCCAGGTCATCCAGGGCGATCAGGCCGACATCATCGAACAGGTTGCTGCCCAGGTTTTTCAGCGCCCGTGTACAGGCCAGCGCAGCAACACCGTTGGCGCAAAACAGCGCCTTGGGGCCGGGCTTGGCCAGAAAGGTTCGCAGGCGGCTCTCCAGCTCGCCATCCAGTTCAACCATGGCACCGGTCAAGTCCGGGCGCCGGGCAATCTCGGCGTTGAAACTGTGCAGGCGCTCCAGGCGCGAACTGGTGCCATCGGTGGCTTCGCTGACCAGCAGCAAGTCGCGATAACCCTGTTGCTCCAGGTGCTCCACCGCCATACGCACCGCCGCCGGGTTGTCCAGGCCGACCAAGTCGCTGTGCAGCGGCTCGACCTTGCGGTCCACCAGCACCAGGGGCATTTCCCGTTGCAGTTCCAGCAGTTGGTCGAGGTGATGGCCGAGGGTGTTCACGATCAGCCCTTCGATGTTGTACGAGCGCAGCGCCGCCAGGTGCTGGCGCTCCTGCTCGTCATCGCGGTCGGTATTGCACACCACCAGGCTGTAGCCGTGCTGACGGCAGGCGGTTTCGACACCGTGCATCACCGCGATGGAGTAGGGATTGCGGATATCGGCCACCAGCATGCCGATCAGGCGTGTGCGTCCGCGCTTGAGGCCGCGGGCCATCTGGTTGGGGCGGTAGCCGAGTTCAGCGATGGCCTGCTCGATACGCAGGGCGATGGCATCGGAGAGCAGGGCGCGGTCGTCGCCGATAAAGCGCGACACACTGGCTTTGGACACACCGGCGCGTTCGGCCACATTGAGCATGGTCACACGGCTGCGCTGGGCGGAGGAAAAAGAAGTCACGGTGGCGGGCCTTTCTTATTGGAATTAAACAATCGGTACACGCTGAAACCGGTTTCAGAAGACACCACACCGTGCGAGTCGTCAAGAAAAAACCTGATGGACCTGCGTGCTTGAACGGCTGGAATCCGACGAGTGGATAGCCACACCTGTGAGTTCTGACAGTATCGAACGGGTGTGATTGAGGCTTTAATTTCTTCAACCCCAGGCCGGCTCTTACGGTGATTGCTGGTTGTTCCCGGCTGCCATGTTGAGGAAATGTTTATGTCCGATACCTACGAATCAGCGATCAGCGCCGACAGCTCCAGGCTGTATGACAACGGGCCTCTGGCATTGGCCCCGATGATTATTCCCGGGGTGGACCCGCTGGATCCGGAGGGCCTGATTCCGGCGGCGCTGATGCTTGCACCGCTTGAGGTGCTCATCCCCCAGTGGGGGCCGCCACCGGAACCGCTGGATACGCCCCATATCCTGACTCTGTATTGGTCACGGGGCGGTACGGTGGTCTATAGCGACTCCCTGACGATCAATGCGCCGCCACCGCCACTACCGATCGACCACCAAATGTTCATTCCGCTGGTCGTACTGCGCGCCTTATCGGGCCCCGTTGAGCTCTATTACTCCGTCACCGACTCATTTGGCGGGGTGACTGTGCTGGACCCTAAACGCACACTCACCGTGGACATGGATGAGCCCCAGTTGTTGAACCCTGCGGATCATCTGGAGTTTGTGGTGCCGCCGTCACCGGTGATGGACGAGGCGTATCTGCTCGCCAACCCTCTCGTTGCGTTTCATGTGCCGCCTTACAGGGGACGTAGCGATGGCGACGTCCTTCACTTCTACACCTCCAATCTGCCCAACCCACCAGTCGCGCGTGAGGACGGCCTGTACGAGTGGGTATCGAGTGGCGAGCCCCTGATCGCGTATCTGCCCGCCGACGTATTTCGTCGTCTGGACAATGGCGCCGCTTATATCTTTTTTCGCATTTTTGACAAGGCCGGTAATTTCAGTGATCGCAGTGCGGGCCTTCCGTTCCAACTGGGCCTGATCCCTTTGCCTTCTGATCTGCCGCCTCCCGAAATCTTTCCTCCTGAGCGTTACAGCGACTTGTTGATCAATCGCGAAGATGCCAGGGCCGGGATTTTTGTGCGGATCGGCAGCTATACTGGCTGGGCTCCCGGGGATCAGGTTGTGGTGTATTGGAAGGGCCGACCCACCTCGCTTCATCCCGTCACGGGCTTCCCCATCGATGTGCCGATTCCGTGGCCGGTGTTGCGCGGGCCGCTGACGGATACGCTGGCGCCGGAAACGGTGCCGGTACGCTATGAGATTATTCGCGGCACCTTGCCCCCTTTTCCTTCGTTTGCCATTCGCGTGAATGTGAACCTGACCATCGCCGGGCAGGACCACGCCAATGCCCCGGCACTGCTGAATCCGGATTTACCCCTGGCAGAGGTTCGCGGGCTGGTGTCCAACCTCCCGAATGTGGTCAACCATGATGACAACCCGGCCGGCGCGCGGGCCCGCGTCTTCCTGTATGAAAAGCCGGAGCCGGGGCAAGTCCTGCGGTTCTTCTGGAACGGTGTGGGGCCGGTCGCGTCCTACACCGTTCAAGCGGGGGATGTAGAAGGCCAGCTGGTGTTTTCCACGGTCATTCCCTGGGCGGTCATGGCGGGTTTTATTCATCCTGCCTTGCCCGTGTACTACACCACCAGTAATGGTGTGAATGAACAACAGTCTGAAAACACATTCGTCAATGTCAACACTGGCACGCTGATCTCATTTCCAGCGCCGATATTGAAACATACCCTGGTAGGCGGAGCTGGTTATTTAGCCTGTTGCTCAAAACCCGAGGTGTTTTATGGCGTGCATTGGCATATAGCCCATGATCAAGGCTTTGAACTTGATGATGTCGTGAGGTTTTTTTGGGCTGGATACCACACGAATAATTGGGAGGGGCCGGTGATTGAAGAGTCTCGCTATGCCGAGAGTAAATCCTTTGATAGCGATTATGATTTGATCAATGGGTTGGACTTTACGGTAGCGCCCTATGAAGAAAAAGTTGTACCCATGTACGACTTTGGTTCCGCGCAAGCGTTTTATCAAGTCAGGCGTCATGGCGTATTGATCGGCGAGTCCGTGCCCAGAAGAATTCGTATCGATTTAAAATATTCCGCCGGCGGCTATTGTAAGGCGGGTGACATTATTAACTGTTCCGCGACGGGGCAAGCAACCCTCGTCCTGCCTGAATAAGTTAAAGCAATTGCCGCGTTTTTTATGGGCTGAAGTTTAGGCTGCTGTGATTGAACGAGTGTTAGAAATATTCGCAATGTTGTAAGGCGCGGATGCTCGCGCCTGGAAGTTACGCTTATTTGAAGAATCCTGGAGATATTATGAAAAGGCAAACGCTGGAAGCTATTCGGAATTTCCAAAATGAACGCAAAGCCAACCCAGGCGTGTTCGCTTTGCCGGACGCCAGGCTGGAGGGGGAGGTGCCCGGATTTCCTGGGTTGATCACCAGATCGGTCGCTCTCGGCGAAGACATGATGGTGACCCTTCCGCGGCCGGATGATTTCAGTACCAACCCGCTGGAGCCTGATGTCTATACGCTGTGGGTGCAGCCCAATGATCAGACGGATTGGGCAAACCCTATCATCGTTCCGGCAGCGAACGTTCCGGCCACCGGGCTTGAAATCAATGTTGTCCGCGGGCGGCGCCCTGTCGGTATCAATAAGCTGAAATATAGAATAGATGTTTTCAGTGTTGGCAACAGCACCGAGTCCAACCCGCAATTGCTCATCATCGATCTTGAGCCGCCCTATGCAAGTTGGGTGGGGACCATCCCTGCACCCATCCCTCCTGTTGATTTACCCGAAAGCGTGGATGCTGATTACTTCTCGAGCAAGCCCAATCAGACGGCAATCTTCAAATTTCCCGATTATGTGGGGCAAGGCAAAGCCCCAGGCGACAAGGCACTGCTTTACTTTGCTGATTTGGATGAGCCGTATTTGCCGACAGCCGGTGACACGAACCCGTTTTGGACGATCCCCGCAGACCTCAGCTTGCCCCTGCCGCTTTCGGTGGTTCAAGGCCATCCGGATGGCTTGCATAGTTTGCGCTATGTGATTGTGGACGCGGCGGGCAATGAGTCGAGGTTGTCTGGGGCGTTTAACCTGGATGTGAGCCTGTTTCCCAAACCCGGCAATTTCAAGGTGCCTACCATTGACTTGGCGGTTCCCGGCGATGGTTTGCTCAACCGTGCTGATGTAGCGGCACTTAACGGCGCGATAGTGCGTATTGCCCAATACGATAATGTGCTGCGCGCGGACGATGTGCTGAGTATCACCCTCACCACCCCCCTGGGCAGGCAAACCTTGCCCGACTTTCCGGTCGCAAGCGCAATTTTTCCGATTCCGGTGCAGGTCAATTACGCGACACTGGTCGCACTCTATGGGGCCACGGTAGGCGAGTTGCCATTGACGGTTTCCTATGTGGTCAAGCGTCGCTCGGTCAGTTACCCCGCGGGCTTGACGGCGACGACCGACCTGGACCTGTTTGTCGTAGGCCCAACCCCGGAGGGTCCCGATCCGATCAACACCAAGCTCAATCCGGTACGCGTGATAGGCGTGCGGCAGGACGGCACTGAAGGGCCGGATGACAACCAATTGACCCCGGCGCATGCGTCCAGAGCTGCCATCGCGCGGATCAGACTGTGGGCTGACCCCCCGACACCTGACGCCAGAGATTTTACGATCAAGCTTTTTTATAACGGCAATATGGTTGAGTCCCGCTTGATCACCGGTGGCGCCGCTAACCAGGAAGTCGATATGAGTATTTCGTGGGCCGCCATCTTCGACGGTAAAAACGGGACCAAATTGGCGTATTACACCATTGAATCGGCGGGCACTACCAATACGCAGCAGTCGCCTATCACACCCGTCAATGTGACTGCGATCGTCATCTCACTGGACCCTCCGGTAGTGAGAAACCTCAACGCGGCCGGCTTCATCAACTGTGACAGTTTCAGGCCTGTGGGGCCGCCCCCTGGGAACCTGGTGGTGTTTATTCCACCCAGCAATGAGTTTCGAATCAATATGGTGGTGACGTTGCATTCGCAGGGCTACAGCGATGACCTCGGAACAACGCCCGTAGGCGCTGCTGTTGGCTTGGCTACCAGGACCATCCTGACGGAGACTGATATCAACCTCGGGTTCGAAGTGAATTTGGGGCCTTACGCGACCGTCTTCAAAACCATTCAACCGAATGCTGCTGCACGCCTGATGGGGTCGATGAAACTCTGGTACAGCATCCCAATGAGTGGTGGCACTACCTTGGACTCCGACGAAGCTCTGCATCGAGCGCGCGGTCATAGAGCTGGCGCGCCAGGGACGCCTGGCACTTTCTGTGATGGAACTCCTGTACCCGCTTAGTTGTGTTTAGTCATTAAGACCTAAGAGCGATGATCCCGCTCTTAGGTTTTTTTTTCTCGAAAAAAACTGTTCTGACTTCGCTCTCAAACCCCAGTTCATACGGCTACTTAAGATTAATCCTACATAAAATGGTAACCGCTCTGGATACCTTGGCACCGCTCGTTTGGCTGGCTCCCGCGCACTTTGGATCCGGCCATATTTTTTCCGTGAAGGAATGCCAACCCAGAGGTCCGTTCAATGTCAATTGTATTCAATTTCAAGCCATCGCCTTTAAGTCTGGCGTTGAAAGTCAACGCCGTTACCTTGCTGATGCTTGTCGCGCATGCCGCCGAAGCCCGTGTCATCACCAAGCCTGATGATTTCGTCGTGCCTGGGGGAACCCCGGACGCGTTTGAGTTAAAGCCAGGCTCCGGCTTTACGGTCAAGGGGGCCGTCACCAAGAACATTTCCAGTCAGTCCGCAACCTTGACACTCGACCCGGGCAGTTCTACCCAGGACATTACTGCCTATACGTCCACTGTTCGTATCGACGGTTCTGATGTCATTGCGCGTAGCACCGCCAATGCCGCCGTGCAGGCCAGCGACAGCAATGTATTTATCACCAACAGCAACATCCTCAACAAAAACGGCAGCGGGCTGGTCGCCGGCCGGCAAGACGGGTCCAAAGAGGGCTCCAAGATCAAAGTGGTCAACTCCACCATCACCGGCACGCAGCGCGGCGCCAGTGCCAGCGCCTACAGCGTACTTGACCTGGTCGATACCAAGGTTCAGGCCACCGGTGCGACCGGTGTGGGGATTGCCCTGTTCAGCGGTCAGGCCTATGCCACCAACAGCCAGATTGTCGGCGGGCAAAACGGCGTGCAAATGGGCATCGACGGCTCCTCCGGTGTACTGGGCAACAGCCTGGTGCTGGACGGTTCGAGTGTTGAAGGCACAAGCGGCGCGGCCATTTTCACTCGGCAGGGCAGCAACGCCGACATCCAGGTTCGCAATGGCTCCAACCTGATCGGCGGTAACGGCAATCTCCTTGAAGTCACCGGCGGCTCCACAGCCAACCTGAACGTGGACAGCAGCTCGCTGTTCGGTGACGTAGTGGTCGAAGACGGCAGCCAGGCAAAAGTGCAACTCAATAACGGTGCCTTTCTGACCGGCCAGTTGAAGAACGTCGCCGAATTGAGCGTGAACGAAGCGTCCACGTGGGTGCTGGTCGGCAACAGCACTGTCGACGCCTTGAAAATGGGCGGTGGCGCCGTGGAGTTCGGCGCGCCGGACGCGTTTTACCAACTGGATGTGAAGAGCCTGGACGGTAATGGCACCTTCATCATGCACACCGACTTTTCCACCAACCAGACCGACTTCCTCAACGTACAGGGCAAGGCCGAAGGCAACCACAGCCTGCTGTTGGCCGCCACCGGCTCCGAGCTGGCCAAGGGCGAGCCGATCAAGGTGGTGCACACCGAAGGCGGTGATGCGCAGTTCGCCCTGGCGGGCGGCACCGTTGATATTGGCGCCTTCGATTACGGCTTGAAGAAAGAAGGCACCGACTGGCTGCTCGACCCCTCCCGTCGCGGCACCAGTACCACCGCTCACTCGGTGCTGGCCTTGTTCAACAGCGCGCCGACCGTGCTGTATGGCGAGATGAGCATCCTGCGTACGCGCATGGGTGAATTGCGCTTCAGCGAAGGCGCGGGCAACGGTATGTGGATGCGCAGCTACGGCAACAAGTTCGACGTAGCGGCCAACAAGAACGGTGCGGGCTACACGCAGAACCAGAAGGGCTTCACCATCGGTGCCGACGCGCCGTTGTCGAGCGGTGATGGCCAGTGGATCGCCGGTATGATGGCCGGTCACAGCGTGTCCGACCTGAGTCTGAACCGTGGCAGCAGCGGCGAGGTCAAGAGCTACTACGTGGGCGGTTATGCCACCTGGATGGACGCTGAAAGCGGTCTGTACTTCGATGGCGTGGCCAAGCTCAACCGGTTGCACACCGATAACAATGTGACCATGAGCGATGGCAAGAAAGCCAAAGGCAACTATGCGCAAAACGCCGTGGGCGCTTCGGCTGAATTCGGTCGCCATATCAAGTTGGACGACGGCTTTTTCGTCGAGCCTTATGGGCAGTTGTCGGCCACCATCACCCAGGCGCAAAGCTACGACCTGACCAATGGGCTGCACGCCAAGGGTGATCGTTCCAGCTCGGTGGTCGGCAAGCTCGGTGTGACTGCGGGCAAGAACATCCAACTGGACAGCGGCGGTATCCTGCAGCCTTATTTGCGCACTGCGGTGGCCCATGAGTTTGACCAGAGCAACAAGGTGTTCATCAACGACCAGAGCTTCAACAACGACCTGTCCGGCTCGCGCATCGAGCTGGCGGCTGGTGTGGCCATGACCGTATCGGAGAACGTCAAGTTGCATGCCGACATCGAAACCAGCCAGGGCAAGAAAATCGACCAGCCTTGGGGCGTCAACTTTGGCGTGCGTTACGATTTTTAAGGCGCGTGTCTACGTGAAAAGGGAAGCTACGGCTTCCCTTTTTTTCGTCTTCAGATCAGCAGGCTCAACCAGGTCGAACCCAACAGCAGCAAGGCCGTGCACCGGTTGAAGCGTTGCATCGCCTTGGTCGAGCGCAGCAACCGATTCGAGCCGGCCCCCAATATCGCCCAGGCGCCGAGACAGGGCAGGGAAATCGCGAAAAACAGCAGCGACAAATACAGCACCTGCGCCTGGCGGTCCGGCCCATTGCCGGCAAACACACTGACCACCGCCACGGCCATCATCCATGTCTTGGGGTTGATCAATTGCAGGCCGGCGGCGCCGGTGAGGCCCAGGCGCTTGCTGGTGGTGTGCGGGCTCACAGCCTTGGGCGGTGCGCTGTAAATCTGCCAGGCCAGGTAGCTCAACCAGGCAACGCCGGCCCATTGCATGGCGCTTTGCACCTTGGGCACTTGCGTCAGCGACTGGCCAAGCCCCGACCCTACCAGCAAGACGATGCCTGCGGCACCCGTGCACGCGCCGAGGATGATCGGCAGCGCGGCCTTGAAGCCATAACGCGCGCTGTTACTCAACACCAGCACATTGGTGGGGCCAGGTGTGATAGAGGCGACGAACGCGAACAGCATGAAAGGGATGAAGGTGGACAGCATGGCGAAGCACTCCGGTAAAGCCATTGATGGAGTCGATCTTCATTCGCCTGCGGCTCAGCTGTCTGGAAGATTTGAGCAGCGCTTGCGGTACGCGGCGGGCGTCAGTCCATACGCCCGCACAAACCAGCGGCCCAGGTGACTCTGGTCGGCGAACCCCAGCGCGCTGGCGGCATCGGCCGGTTGTGCGCCTTTGGCGAGCAAGTGCCGGGCGCGGGCCAGACGCAATTGCACCAGGTAGGCATGGGGCGGCAGGCCGAAGGCGCTTTTGAACGCGCGGGTCAGGCGAAAGCGGTCGACACCGCAGGCCAGGGCCAGTTCGTCCATGCCAATGTCGTGGTGCAGATGGTCATGCAAGTATTCCCGCGCCCTGTGGGCGACCTGCGGCAGGCGCGGGTCCTGGCTGTAGCGGCGGCGCCAGTGAAGTTGCCCGGTAAGACGGGCCAGCAACTGATCCAGTGCACTTTGCCGCACGATCCGCAGTTCGTTGTGATGCAGGCTCTGGAACGCCTGGCTGGTCGCCTGGGCCAGCTGCGGGTCATGGGTCAACGTTCGGGCGAAGCTCAGTTGATGGTCGGCCGGGGCTTGCTCGAACACCGCCGAAACTTCGCGCGCGAGCCAGTACGGGTCCAGATAAAGCATGCGGTAGGTGAAGCCATCGGCAGTGGGCGCGTTACCGTCGTGGATCTCTCCAGGCTCCAGCAGGAACACTTGGCCCGGCACACTGTTATGGCGGGTGCGCCGGCAATTGAACTGCTGCACCCCTTGCTCGGTAACGCCGATCAGGTAGCTGTCATGCCAGTGCGGGTCGTAGGCGTGCCCTTGGAAATGCGCGCGCAGGGTCTCTATGCCGGTATCGGCGTCCTGGGACAGATCGATCCAATTGTGCGCGGCCATAAATCACCGAGGATGAATGTGTATCGCCATTAGGGCCCACGGTCGGCCCTGCGTCTAGAAGGTTTGTGCAGCCTCAGCCGAACAGCCCTGCGGCAATATTGATCGAGAACCCTAGAATCGCCGTGTTGAATAAAAAGCCGATCAACGATTGTCCCAGCACTACCTTGCGCAAGCCGCGGGTGGCGACGCCCACATCGGAGGTCTGCACCGCCACGCCGATGGTGAAGGAGAAATACAGAAAATCCCAATAGTTGGGCGTGAGCAAGCCTTCGGCAAAGCGCAGCGCCGGTTCCTTGCCATTCCAGGTGTAATAGAGCCTGGCGTAGTGCACGCTGAAGATCACCCCGATCAGCAGCCACGAACCGATCACCGTCACCCCGGTGAAAGCGTAATGCAACAGGCGCTCGGTGGTTGCCAGGTCTTTGCTGCCCGCCAATTCGAAAGTGATGGTTGCCAGGCTGGCGATGGCGGCGATGCACACCATGAACAGCACCAGCCCGGCGTTTTCGTCTTCGACTTCAGCGATGCGCTTGACGTCCTCGGCCTTGGCGCGAATGGTCAGCCACAGCATTAGTACCAGGTAGGTCCAGACGCCGGCGTTCCAGCCGATCAGGATTTTGCTGGCCAACGCCTCGGCCGGCACCAGGAGGCCCACGGCAAGGCCCAGCACGGCGGCGGATGAAAGGCGAGGGTGGGTGCGGGCGAGGAAGGGCATGGCGGCTCATACTGGGTAGTTTTGAGCACCATAGCTTATTCGGTTGTACTTGATCATGAACTTGATCGATAACCCTGTGGGAGGGGGCTTGCCCCCTCCCACATGATTTACCGCGCTTGGCTGGACTAAGCGTCTTTGTCGCGCTTGCGCACCAACTTCATCACCACCACAAAAAACACTGGCACAAACACCACCGCCAGCGTCGCCGTGATCATCCCGCCAATCACCCCCGTACCAATGGCCTGCTGGCTCGCCGAGCTGGCCCCGGTGGCAATCGCCAGCGGCACCACGCCGAGGATGAACGCCAGCGAGGTCATGATGATCGGGCGCAGGCGCAGGCGCGCGGCTTTCAAGGTGGCGTCGACCAAGTCCTCGCCCTGTTCATACAGGTCCTTGGCGAACTCGATGATCAAAATCGCGTTCTTCGCCGACAGCCCGATGATGGTGATCAGGCCGACCTTGAAGAACACATCGTTGGGCATGCCGCGCAAGCTCACCGCCAGCACCGCCCCAAGCACACCCAGCGGCACCACCAGCAAGACCGAGGTCGGGATCGACCAGCTTTCGTACAAGGCCGCCAGACACAGGAACACGATCAGCAGCGACAGGCCCAACAGTATTGGCGCCTGGGAACCGGACAGGCGTTCCTGCAAGGACAACCCGGTCCATTCCTGGCCCAAACCTGCGGGCAACTGGCTGACCAGACGCTGGATTTCGTCCATTGCCTCGCCGGTGCTGTGCCCTGGCGCCGCTTCGCCGCTGATGGCGATGGCGGGGTAGCCGTTGTAGCGCGTCAGCTGCGTCGGGCCCTGGGTCCACTTGGCTGCGACAAACGCCGACAGCGGCACCATTTTCCCGGCGTTGTTGCGCACGTTGATCTTCATCAAGTCCGCCACCTGGCTGCGCTGGTCGCCTTCGGCCTGCACCACCACGCGCTGCATGCGCCCCTGGTTGGGGAAGTCGTTGATATAGGCCGAACCGATGGCCGACGACAATATATTGCCGACATCGGCAAACGCCACGCCCAGCGCATTGGCCTGCTTGCGGTCCACTTCCAGCTGTATCTGCGGCGCTTCGGCCAGGGCGCTTTCGCGCACGTTGGCCAGGATCGGGCTTTTCGCGGCCGCTTCCAGCAACTCGGTACGCGCAGCCATCAGCCCCGCGTGGCCGACGCCGCCACGGTCCTGCAGGCGGAACTCGAAGCCGCTGGAGGTGCCGAGGCCGTCCACCGGGGGGGGCAGGACCGCAAAGGCAATCGCATCCTTGAGCTCGCTGAAGGCCATGTTGGCGCGGTCGGCAATCGACGAAGCCGAATCATCGCTGCTGCGCAGCGACCAGTCCTTGAGCGTGGTAAACGCCAGCGCCGCGTTCTGCCCGGAGCCGGAGAAGCTGAAGCCCATGATCATGGTGGTATCGCCCACCCCCGGTTCCGTGGCGTTGTGCGCCTCGATCTGCTCGGCCACCTGCACCGTGCGGTTCTTGCTCGCGCCCGGTGGCAACTGGATATCGGTGATGGTGTAGCCCTGGTCTTCCACCGGCAGGAACGAGGAGGGCAGGCGACTGAACAGCAGCCCCAGGCCCACCAGCAGCACCAGGTAGATCAGCAGGTAACGGCCGCTGCGCTTGAGGGCATAGGCCACCCAGCCTTCATAGCGGTCGGTGAGCTGTTCAAAGCGCCGATTGAACCAGCCGAAGAAGCCGCCCTTGGCATGGTGCTCGCCCTGGGCAATCGGCTTGAGCAAGGTGGCGCATAGCGCCGGCGTCAAGGTCAGGGCCAGGAAGGCCGAAAACAGGATCGAGGTGGCCATCGACAGCGAAAACTGCTGGTAGATCACCCCCACGGAGCCTGGCATGAACGCCATCGGCAGGAATACCGCCACCAGCACCAGGGTGATACCGATGATGGCGCTGGTGATCTGGCCCATGGCCTTTTTCGTCGCCTCCTTGGGCGACAGGCCCTCAGTCGCCATGATCCGTTCGACGTTCTCCACCACCACAATCGCATCGTCCACCAGGATGCCGATCGCCAGCACCATGCCGAACATGGTCAGCACGTTGATCGAAAAGCCCAGTAACAGCATGGTAGCGAAGGTGCCCATCAGCGCAATCGGCACCACCAGCGTGGGGATCAGGGTGTAGCGCACGTTCTGCAGGAATAGGAACATCACCGCGAACACCAGCGCCATCGCCTCGAGCAGGGTGTAGACCACCTTGGTAATCGAGACCTTCACGAACGGCGAGGTGTCGTACGGAATCTTGTATTGCACATTGGCCGGGAAAAAGCGCGACAGCTCGTCCATCTTCGCCCGCACCAGGTTCGCGGTGTTCAGCGCGTTGGCGCCGGGCGACAGTTGCACACTGACGGCGGTGGACGGCTTGCCGTTCAGTCGGGTGGAAAACTGGTATTCCTGGCTGCCGACTTCCACCCGCGCCACGTCGCCGATGCGCACGGTAGAGCCGTCAGGGTTGGCCTTGAGGACGATGTCGGCGAACTCTGCCGGCGTCGACAATTGGCCCTTGACCAGAATGGCGGCGGTGATTTCCTGGGTGTTTGTCGCTGGCAGATCACCGATGCTGCCGGCGGAGACCTGAGCGTTCTGCGCGCTGATCGCGGCATTCACATCGGCCGGGGTGAGGTTGAAGCCGATCAGCTTCTGCGGGTCGATCCAGATGCGCATGGCGCGCTCGGCGCCATACAGCTGGGCCTTGCCCACCCCGTTCAGGCGCTTGAGTTCGTTCATCACGTTGCGCGCCAGGTAATCGCTGAGCGCCACGTCGTCGAGCTTGCCGTCCTCGGATGTCAGCGTTACCAGCAGCAGGAAGCCGGCCGAGACTTTTTCCACCTTCAAGCCTTGTTGCGTCACGGCTTGCGGCAAGCGCGACTCCACCGCCTTGAGACGGTTTTGCACATCCACCTGGGCCATCTCCGGGTTGGTGCCCGGTTGGAACGTGGCGGTAATGGTCGCCGAACCCAGGCTGCTCTGGGACTCGAAATACAGCAGGTGATCGGCGCCGTTAAGCTCCTGCTCGATCAGGCTGACCACGCTTTGATCCAGGGTCTGGGCCGAAGCGCCAGGGTACACCGCGTAGATTTCCACCTTGGGCGGCGCGACGTTGGGGTATTGGGCCACCGGCAATTGCGGGATCGCGAGGACGCCGGCCAGCAAAATGAACAAGGCCACCACCCAGGCGAAGATCGGGCGGTCGATAAAGAACTGCGGCATGGCGGGTTATTCCTTCACGAGCGGGCTGTCGTCCACTTCAACTTTTTCACCGGGGCGTGCATGTTGCAGGCCCTCGACGACAATGCGGTCACCGGGCTTGAGGCCGCTGCTGACGATCCAGCGATCCTCGATCACCGCGCCCAACTCCACCGGCTGCTGGCGCACGGTTTGCTCGCCGTCCAGCAACAGCACCATGGGGATGCCGGCGCTGTCGCGGGTGATGGCGCGTTGCGGCACGCTCAGGCCTTGTTTGTCGACCGCCTGTTCCAGGCGCACCCGCACAAAGCTGCCGGGCAGCAGGTCGAGGTCCGGGTTGGGGAACTCGCTGCGCAGGATGATCTGCCCGGTGCCCGGGTCGACGCTGATTTCGGCGAACAGCAGCTTGCCCGGCAACGGGTACAGGCTGCCGTCGTCCTGGATCAGGGTGGCCTTGGCCTGGTCCTGGCCGACCTGCTTCAAGCTGCCGGCACGAAAGGCACGGCGCAGGTCATTGAGCTCGCGGGTGGACTGGGTCAGGTCGGCGTGGATCGGGTCCAACTGCTGGATGACCGCCAGCGGCGTGGCTTCGTTCTGGCCGACCAGCGCGCCTTCGGTCACCAGGGCACGGCCGATGCGCCCGGAAATCGGCGCGGTCACGGTGGCGTAACCCAGGTTCAGCCTGGCGCGCTCGACGGCAGCCTTTTGCGCGGCAACCTCAGCGTTGGTCTGGCGCAGGGCGGCGCGGGCGTTGTCGTAGTCCTGGCCGCTGATGGCGTTGCCTTCCACCAACTGGCTGTAGCGCTGCTCCTGCAGGCGTGCCTGGAATGCATTGGCCTCGGCCTTGCTCAGGTTGGCCTGGGCGCTGTCGAGGTCGGCCTTGAAGGGCGCCGGATCGATGCGGAACAGCACGTCGCCCTGTTTCACGTCATGGCCTTCATTGAATACGCGCTGCATCACCACCCCGGCAACCCGGGCGCGCACTTGCGCCATGCGCGGCGCGGCGATGCGCCCGCTCAATTCGCTGGTGATGGACAGGGGCTTGGCTTGCAGCGTCTCGACACGCACTTTGGCCAGCGGCATTTGTGGCGCTTCGTCTGCTGACTGACCACACGCGCTCAGCGCCAGTGTGAGGGCCAGCAGGCAAAACGGCGCAAATAGATTCTTTGACATGCTCTTATCCCAATATTGACTGGCGCATCCTAAAGTCACCTGCGCCGTGGTGCTGTGAAGCTGTGTAGGTCGTGTGTGAAGAAATGTAAGGGGCGGCGCGCGGGGCGCTGAGGGCGTATATCCTTGCACAACCTTGCTTGCAATGAAGATCAAATGTGGGAGGGGGCTTGCCACCTGCCACATGGATTTGTGTACGACACCTCACTGTATTTTCTGGAAACACCTTCATGCCCAACATCCTCCTGGTGGAAGACGACGCCGCACTCTCCGAGTTGATTGCCAGCTACCTGGAGCGCAATGGCTACCATGTCAGCGTGCTCAGCCGTGGCGACCAGGTCCGTGAGCGGGCGCGGCTGAACCCGCCGGACCTGGTGATCCTCGACCTGATGCTGCCCGGCCTCGACGGCCTGCAGGTCTGCCGTCTGCTGCGCGCGGACTCGGCGGGCCTGCCTATCCTGATGCTCACGGCCCGTGACGACAGCCACGATCAGGTCCTGGGCCTGGAGATGGGCGCCGACGATTATGTGACCAAACCCTGCGAGCCTCGCGTGCTGCTCGCCCGTGTGCGCACCCTGCTGCGCCGCAGCAGCCTGTCGGAGCCCCAGGTGGCCAGCGACCGCATCATCATGGGCAATCTGTGCATCGACCTGTCCGAGCGCAGCGTCACCTGGCGCGAGCAGGCGGTGGAGTTGTCCAGCGGCGAGTACAACCTGCTGGTGGTACTCGCGCGGCATGCCGGTGAAGTGCTCAGTCGCGACCAGATCCTGCAGCGCCTGCGCGGTATCGAGTTCAACGGCACCGACCGCTCGGTGGACGTGGCCATCTCCAAGCTGCGCCGCAAGTTCGACGACCACGCCGGTGAAGCGCGCAAGATCAAGACGGTGTGGGGCAAGGGCTACCTGTTCAGCCGTTCCGAGTGGGAATGCTGAGCCATGTTTCGTGTCCTGCTGCGCCTCTACCTGATCACTATCGTCACCTACAGCGCGGCGATTTTCCTGATCCCCAAGCTGGTGATCCAGCTGTTTGAACACCGCTACCTGAACTACAACGTCGAACAGTCCCGTGGCCAGCAAACGCTTATCGTCAAGCAATACCTGCGCGCGCCGGTGGAACGCTGGTCGCAGGTCACCGAGCAACTGAGCCGCGACTTCGCGCCCTTGAAGGTGCAATTGCTGCTGCGCCAGGACGCGCGCTACACGCCCGCCGAGGAGCGATTACTGGAGCAGGGCAAACCGGTGGTCCGCCTGGGTGAGTGGGGCTGGATGGAGGAAGTCAGCTCGCCGATCAACGAGCAGTTCGCGGTCAAACTGATCATCCCGCCGGACCCGCTGGACATGAACCTGCTGTACTGGTCGATGAACGTGCTGGTCGGCGCCGCGCTGCTGGCCTGCCTGCTGGTGTGGTTGCGCCCCCATTGGCGCGACCTGGAGCGTCTCAAAAGCACCGCCGCGCAGTTGGGCAAGGGCAACCTGGCCGAACGCACGCAAATCCCGCCGAGTTCCAGCATCGGCAGCCTGGCGGCAGTGTTCGACGCCATGGCCAATGACATCGAGCATCTGTTGAACCAGCAGCGCGACCTGCTTAACGCGGTGTCTCACGAGCTGCGCACACCGCTGACGCGCCTGGATTTCGGCCTGGCCCTGGCGCTGTCGGAAGATCTGCCGGCGGCCAGCCGGGAACGCTTGCAGGGCCTGGTGGCGCATATTCGTGAGCTGGATGAGCTGGTGCTGGAGTTGCTGTCCTACAGCCGCCTGCAAAACCCGGCGCAGTTGCCGGAACGCGTGGAGGTGGTGCTGGATGAATTCATCGACAGCGTATTGGGTAGCGTCGACGATGAGCTGGAAAACCCCGAGATCGTCATCGAGGTCGCGCTCGACTGCGCCGTGGAGGGCTTCAGCCTCGATCCGCGTCTCACTGCCCGCGCGCTGCAGAACCTGTTGCGCAACGCCACGCGTTACTGCGACAAGCGCATCCAGGTCGGCGTCAAGGTCTGCCCCAAAGGCTGTGAAATTCGCGTGGATGATGACGGTATCGGCATTCCGCCGGATCAGCGCGAACGCATCTTCGAGCCGTTCTATCGCCTGGACCGCAGCCGCGACCGCGCCACCGGGGGCTTTGGCCTGGGCCTGGCCATCAGCCGGCGGGCCCTGGAAGCCCAGGGTGGCACCTTGACCGCCGAGGCTTCACCGTTGGGCGGGGCGCGGTTTCGCGTGTGGTTGCCCAACGTCGATTGATCACAGCACTTTCACCGCGCGGCCGATGGCCTGGATTGGCCCGGTCGGTTTACCGGTGGGCGAGCCGTTCGGGTCTTCCAGGGTCAGCTCGAACAATTGATTCGGCGCCAGCGGTGGCAGCTTGTCCAGTGGCACCGACAACGTCTGGCCCGGCTTGACCAGTCCCAGGGACACCGGCCCCTGCCAGCCATCGGCCTTGGTCCAGAATTGCAGGGCCTTGTCGGCCGGCACCTGCATCACGCCCAGTGGAATCAATTGGATCCGCTGGTTGTCGCTGGCCTGGATCACCCAACCGGGGGCCTGGCTTTGCGGCGCCACTAGCACCACCAAAAAGCTGGGCTCGGCAATGGGCGGGCGTATCAGCAGCAGCGTGCCCAGTACCACGGTTGCCATCAACCCTGCAGCGGCCAGGCCACGCCAGAAAGGCAGCAAGTTCCACCACGCCACGTGGTTGTGCGGGGCTGCGAGGTGGCGTTCGATGCGCCGCCACACGTGCGCCGAAGGGCGCACCGGTTGCGCCAGCGCCGTCAGGGGCAACAGGCGTTGCTCCCAGTCATCCACTGCCGCACGCAGTGCCGCATCGTGCTTGAGACGTTGCCGGACTTCATTGCGCTGCTCGGCGGGCAGGGTACCCAGCACGTATTCACTGGCCAGTTCATCAAGTGTGTCGTTCATGCCATGCACTCCCGCAAGGCGGCAAGGCTGCGTTTGATCCAGGCTTTGACGGTGCCCAACGGCGTGCTCAGTTTCTGCGCGATTTCGTTGTGCGAGTAACCGTCCACGTAGGCATGCAGGATGCAGCTGCGGCGCGCCGGGTCGAGGCGTTCCAGGCAGTGGTGGATTTGCCCGGAACGCGCGGCGAATTCAAAGGTATCGGCAGGTTCGGCAAGTGGCTCGTACTGATCATCCAGAGGCACCACGCGCCCGGCATTGCGCACAGCGTCCAGGGCCAGGTGCCGAGTCACGCTGAACACCCAACCGCGTGCAGAGCCTCGGTCGGGATCGAAACTGCGCGCGCCGTGCCAGATTTTGATGAAGGCGTCATGCACGATGTCTTCAGCCTGAGCCCTGTTTCGGGTGATGCGCAGCGCCACGCCGAGCAAGCGGCTGCTGTCATGCTCGTAGAGCTGATGCAGCGCGCGTTGATCGCCACGGGCGCAGGCCAACAGGCACATTTCGTAATCAAAGATGATTTCAGGCAAACCAACATTTCCTGCCACTGAGTGAACGACCGTCCTCTGCAGGAGCGAGCGCGCTCGCTCCTGCATGGCCAGCGTAGCCGAGTTTGTTCAGTTGGCTGCCCAGAAAATGTAATCGGCCTGGTACTTGACCCGTTCCTGCTGGCCCTTGTTCGCGACGGTGCATGGCGTACCCGGTGCCACACCGCCCTTGAGCGCAACCCGCTGCACATAGGTCACGCCGGTCATGGCGCCCTTGCCCTTGGCCGGATTGGCCTTGACCAACTGATAGGGCAGGTTGCCCGGACTCGACGGTGCCACAGCCAATTGGGTGCCGGTGATTTTTGAACCGTCCTGGGCCTGCCAGGTGGCGGGCGGGCCGAAATAACTGCCCACTGCCTTGCCATTACGGTCGTTGAGCACCGCCTTGGGGCCGACGAAGGTCCATTCGGTCTGGCCCGGCGCGTTGGCCTTGTCGCGGCATTCGTAGGTGATCTCGCCGACACCGGTGGTTTCCATCGTCACCTTATGGCCATCCGGCACCTTGATGCCGTCGGGCACGCCGGTCTGCGCAAAGGCGGCAGGTGCGACGATGAGCAAGCTGGTCAAGCAAAGCAGTGCTTTAACGTGCATGGTGTTTCTCCATTGGGTAGGACAGCAGGGTTACATTGACTGCTACTCGGGAGGCATGCCGATTGGATGCAGCGGTGTGCAAAAAAAGTTGGGTTTTTAAAAAAAAGCATAAAGTCAGATCATATTGATATAAGTGGTTATAAGAAAAATCGCTATCCTGCCGCCAGAAATTTATAAGGCCGCAGGTAGCTTTGATGGATGTGGGTAATGTGGGGTTCGTGGTTGCCGGCCTGATCGTAGGTTTTATCGTAGGCATGACGGGCGTCGGTGGGGGCTCGTTGATGACGCCGATCCTGTTGTGGTTCGGCATCAATCCGGCCACTGCCGTGGGCACTGACCTGTTGTATGCCGCCATCACCAAGTCCGGTGGGGTGCTGGTGCACAGCAAGAACAGGAACATCGACTGGACCATTACCGGCTGGCTCACCCTGGGCAGCGTGCCGGCAGTGTTGCTGACCCTGTGGTTCCTCGCCAGCCTGCACACCGACCCCAGCGCGATGAACGCGGTGATCAAGCAGGCGCTGGGTGTGGTGTTGTTGCTGACGGCCCTGGCGATTCTGTTCAAGCAACGTTTGCTGGCGTTCGCCCAGCGCCATGCCGGTGACGACTACGCCATGCGCCCGCGCAATCTGAATGCGCTGACGGTGGTGACGGGCGCGGTGCTCGGCACGATGGTGGCGCTGACGTCCATCGGCGCCGGCGCGCTGGGGACCGTGGCGCTGTTTATTCTGTATCCGTTTCTCGCTACGCGCCGTCTGGTGGGCACCGAGATCGCCCATGCGGTGCCGCTGACTTTGGTGGCGGGGCTGGGCCATGCGAGCATGGGCAATATGGATTGGCATCTGTTGGGGTTTCTGCTGATGGGCTCGCTGCCGGGGATTTATCTGGGCAGTCATATGACGGGCAGGATTCCGGATGGTGTGCTGCGTCCTTGTCTGGCGGTGATGTTGATGGCGGTGGGTTACAAACTGGCGTTCTAGGGTAAGCGGCGGTTCCAATGTGGGGCTTTGTCGGCCTCAAATGTGGGAGGGGGCTTGCTCCCGATGGCGGCCTCTGGGCCGACCAGGATGTTGGATCGGACCGAGTACATATCCGTTGCTGCGGTCACGGCTGCTTAGGGTTCCGCCCTGACGGCGGCTCACTTTTGAAAAGCGCAAAAGTAAGCAAAACGCTCTTGCCCCACCACTCGGCACCTCGCTTAGGCTCGGTGTGCCCGAACGCAGGCTTGAATCCGTGGGCCGCCGCCACGCGCCATCCATGGCGCGGGGCGGCTAACCCGGCGTCCTGCCGGGTTGCCCACGGATTCAAGCCTGCGTTCGGCCAGCGTGGTTTAACGGGGCGCCTGAGATCAAAAGCAGATCAAGATCAAGAGCGGCTCGCTGCGCATCGTGGTTAGCGTTGTGTCGATACCCATGGCTGCGCATCGCCCTCTGTAGGAGCGAGCTTGCTCGCGAAAAACGTCAACGATAACGCGGGCTTCCTGAATAAACGCGGTGCCTGTGAGTTTTTCGCGAGCAAGCTCGCTCCTACGGGCATTAGGCTTTTGCCGGGCCGTTGCCGATCTGCCAGACGAACGGTGGCTCGGTGCCATTGATCACCCAGTCGCCGACAATCCGTGCCTTGTAGATCAGCGGGTTGTGCGATGACACGGTTCGCGCATTGCGCCAGTGCCGGTCCAGGGCTTTGCCCTGGCGCACATCGGAGGCTCCCAGGGCGTTGAACAGTTGGCTGGTGGCTCGCTGGATCAATTCCGACACCACCACCTGGGCTGTCGCGGATTCGATTTCGGCGGCGACGTTGGCTTTGCGTTCTGCCGCGTTATCGCCACCGAAGCGGGCCAGGTAGGCCTGTTGCGCCGGCAGTGCGGCCTGCAATGCGCTGGCGCGGGCTGCGTAGACGAGCGCGGCGACTTCGCCTACCACTTGTTGTACCTGCGCGTCCTGGCTGACATGCGGGGCGTTGCCGTGGCTGTAGATGCGTTTGCGCGTGCGTACCTGATGGGCCACGTCGTTGAGCGCCGCGTGGCCGATGCCGGCCAGGGTGGCGAGCAGCACCAGTTGATAGAACGCGGTCTGGTATTTGAAGCGGGTGGCAAAGTCGATCACGTTTTGCCCTTCGACCACGGCATTGGTAAAGCGCGTGGTGCCGCTGCCGGTGGTGCGTTGACCGAAGCCGTCCCAGTCATCGCTTTGCACCACCCCGGGCTGGCGCGTGCGGGTGGCGGCGATGACGTCGGCGCCGGTGTCGCTGCGCTGGGCGTATACATCGATCCAGTCGGAAAACAGGCTGCCGGTGCTGTAGAACTTTTCACCGTTGAGTGTCCAGTCGCCGCCGTTGGGGCTGACCTGGGTGACCACGTCGCCGATAGCGACATTGCCGATTTCGGTCCAGGCGCAGCCGACGATGTCGCCGTCGACAAAGCGCTTGAACCATACCTCGCGCGCCGCGCCCGGCGGCGCATTCAGGCGGTCTTCGGCGAACGCAAAATGCCCGCGCAGGGCCTGGGGCACATTGGAGTCGGCGGCGGCGAGTTCGATCAACAGTTCGAACAGCTGCGGCAGCGACGCGCCGCCGCCGCCATATTCCACCGGCACGCGCACCGCGCCAAAACCGGCTTCCTTCAACCAGCGGATCGGCTCATAGGGCAGGGTGCGGCTGTGTTCGCGTTCCACCGCGCCGTCGGCGATGCGCTGGAAGATGGGACGGAAACGTTCGGCCAGGGCGGGGTAGTCGACGCCGATGGACAGCGGGTTGATGACGTGTTGCTCGGTCATGGGTGCGGCTCCTGGGCTGTGATCAAGTCCCTGGGTGTTTGCACAGTCCGTGCCGGGCGCGGCGGCCCGTGTTTACGGCGCGAGGAGGCCAGCCGCTGTTGCTCCAGCAACAGCGTTTGCACAAAATGCAGTGTTGCATGACAGTCGCGGCGCCTTGCGTAACCCCGAGGTTTCGCGCCACAACCCGCAAGGGCAGGGCATGTACCCATAGCTGGCACGCTTGCTGCTCAAGTCCTCCTACATTCCTTTGTGCGAGGTACCTCCAATGAGTCAACACGCCGTGAAATTTGCCTATTGGGTGCCCAACGTCAGCGGTGGGCTGGTGGTCAGCAAGATCGAGCAGCGCACCCACTGGGGCATCGACTACAACCGTAAACTGGCGCAACTGGCCGAAGCCGCCGGCTTTGAATATGGCCTGACCCAGATTCGTTTCACCGCCGGCTACGGCGCGGAAAACCAGCACGAGTCAGTGGCGTTCAGCCACGCGTTGCTCGCGGCGACCACCACCCTCAAGGTGATTGCGGCGATCCTGCCGGGTCCCTGGCAACCGGCGCTGGCGGCCAAGCAGTTGGCGACCATCGACCAGCTCACCAACGGCCGCATCGCGGTGAATATCGTCAGTGGCTGGTTCAAGGGCGAGTTCCAGGCCATCGGCGAACCGTGGCTGGAGCACGATGAGCGCTATCGTCGCTCCGAAGAATTCATTCGCGCCTTGAAAGGTGTGTGGACACAGGACGATTTCACCTTCAAGGGTGACTTTTACCGTTTCAACAATTACACCCTCAGGCCCAAGCCACTGGGCCAGCCCGAAGTGTTCCAGGGCGGCAGTTCAAGGGCCGCGCGCGACATGGCGGCACGAGTGTCGGACTGGTACTTCACCAACGGCAACACCCCCGAAGGCATCAAGGCCCAGGTCGACGATATCCGTGCCAAGGCCGCCGCCAATAATCATTCGGTAAAGATCGGCGTCAACGCCTTCGTGATCGCTCGCGACACTGAAGAAGAAGCGCGGGCCGTGCTGGCGGACATCATCGACAAGGCCGACCCGGAAGCGGTCAATGCTTTTGGCGATGCCGCCAGGCAGGCCGGCAAGGCGTCACCGGAAGGCGAGGGCAACTGGGCCAAGTCCAGCTTTGAAGACCTGGTGCAGTACAACGACGGCTTCAAGACCAACCTGATCGGCACCCCGCAGCAGATTGCCGAGCGCATCGTCGCGCTCAAGGCGGTGGGCGTGGACCTGGTGCTGGCCGGCTTCCTGCACTTCCAGGAAGAAGTGGAATATTTCGGCAAACGCGTGTTGCCGCTGGTGCGTGAGCTGGAAGCCGAGGCCTCCGTCAAGCAGGTGGCCTGACCCGGTTGATCGTTCCCACGCTCTGCGTGGGAATGCATCCTGTGACGCTCTGCGTCACGACTTCAAGAGCGGACGCAGAGCATCCAGGGCGGCATTCCCACGCGGAGCGTGGGAACGATCGGGTCAGGCGGTCGGTTGCAGGGTCAACACCTCAAACCCATCCGCCGTCACCGCGACGGTATGTTCCCATTGCGCCGACAGGCTGTTGTCTTTGGTCACCACCGTCCAGCCATCCTTGAGGCTGCGCACTTTGGCGCTGCCCTGGTTGAGCATCGGCTCGATGGTGAACACCATGCCTTCGCGCAGTTCCAGCCCGGTGCCGGGACGGCCGAAGTGCAGGATCTGCGGCTCTTCGTGCATTTCCCGGCCAATGCCGTGGCCGCAGTATTCACGCACCACGCTGTAGCCGTTGGCCTGCGCATGGCATTGGATCGCATGGCCGATGTCACCCAGGCGCGCGCCGGGCTTGACCTGGCGGATGCCGGCCCACATCGCTTCGAAGGTCATTTCTACCAGGCGTCGCGCCTTGGGCGTCACCGTGCCGATCATGTACATCTTGCTGGAGTCGGCGATAAAGCCGCCTTTTTCCAGGGTGATGTCGATGTTGATGATGTCGCCATGCTTAAGGATTTGCTTCGCGCTGGGCATGCCGTGACACACCACTTCATTGATCGATGTATTGATGCTGAAGGGGTAGTCATATTGCCCGAGGCTGGCCGGGCGGGCCTGCAACGTCTGGCGGATGAAGGTTTCGACAGCGCTGTCCAGCTCCAGGGTGGAGCGACCGGCGACGACAAAACTGTCGAGCATGCTGAACACCTGGGCCAGCAGGCGCCCGGACTCGCGCATCAGCGCAAGCTGTTGCGGCGTCTTGATCATTGGCTGCGCCCCCTGATCAGGTCAGGTTTGTCCAGCAACAGTTTGTTGATCAGGTCGTTGTAGGGCAACTGAGGATTGAGCTCGGCAAGCAGGCCGATCTTGATCCAGAACTCGGCCTGGGCGTTGATGGAACGGTCCATCGCGGCGCTGGCCAGGCGCAGTTGTTCGTGCAGTTGGTCGGTGATCTTGACGATGCCCATAAGCTTCACTGTGGAGGATTTATATACGAAGCGTATATGTTTCGTATGCTTTTCGAAAGCTCCGCTCGACGGCTGGTTGAGTGGCTGATTGTTTGCCACATGTTGCTGAAAAATCGACCACGCCTGTTGCGCCCGATCTGAGACTGACGGTTAAACGTTTAATCGGCGCGGTTCGACGATGATGTGAACTGTCGGATGTACGGCGTATAAGCAAGCGCTGAGCTTATGAAGAAAGGTTACAACCGCAGTGGATTTTGCCGAGTAGGCTCATTAGTTGAAGGCGTCTTCCAAGGCCGGCAAGACGTGGCGGGCAAGTGCCTGCCGGACCCTATAAAAACTGTTGGCAGTCTCAAACAAGGAGAGGTTGGCCATGCTTTCTGAACTCGAGCTTCGCAGCATTATTGAAGGAAGTTTCCTGCCCAAGCGGTGTGAGTGCACCAAAGCCGAAGATGCGTCGCTGACGATCAAGGTGTACGACGACCGCGACCGTGATCGCGTGGAGTTGGAGGTCAAAGGCATCAGCGCCGACAAACTCGACAGCAGTCGCGCCATTTGCAACCTGATCGCCGGGCTGCGTGAAGACCTCAAGCAGGCGCACACGCCGGTCCTGCAGCGAGCAGGAGGGCGTGGTTTTTAAGCGTGCGCCCGGCCCTGCGTTGACGTGGAGGCCTGTATTGACCAGGCCTCCTGCCGTTCACCAGCTCAGGCGTACCCCGGCGTTGCCGCCCACACCCTTCTGGGCATTACCGTCCATATCAGTGGTGTAGTCCGCCGCCAGGTAAACACTCACCGCCGGCGACAAGTGGGCGACGACCCCTACGCCGACATCGGCGGTGGACGACTTGTGATCGCATCTTGATGCGGTCCACATCGTCGTAAGTCACCGTGTCGCTGCCGCCGAACGTGCGCCAGGCGTTGACGCGCACATAAGGTTCGACGGGCATATTGCCCACCCGATAGCGACCCTTGACGCGGGCACCCAGACGTCCGGTCCAGTAGGCCTGGGAGTCGAACGACACCTTGGAAATACCGTCATGCTGGCTGTCCAGGTCGATGGTCTGGCGGATCATCTGGAGCTGGGGCTCCATCACCCAATGTTCGGAAACGCTGATGGGATAACCCGCTTCAGCGGAGAGTGCCAGGGCATCGCCCTTGGTGTTCACCTTTACGCCGCGGTCGGACGTGTTGTCGCCGTCGAGGCGTGTGCCCATGGCCACCAGGTCGATGTACCACCCCTTGGGATCGGTCAGCGTCCAGTAGGCGCCGAAGTTATCACCGTCGAGTTTGATCCGCCCGGAGCGCCGGTCCTGAAAACCTTCGGCGAACCCTTTCACGTCGCCGCGCAAGCGACTCTGCCCGATGAACAGGCCGACACGTTGCAGTTGCCCGCCGCCGGTTTGCCCAGCGTAGAGGTCATGCCCTACCTGATAGCCCTTGACGCTGCCGTCGAAGCTTGGCAACACGGTGCCCGACCAGCTCTTGTTCAGATCCCCGCCATAGGCACGCGCCCAGCCGGCCGCAACCGCGCCCGTTTCAGTGAGCAGGCTTTGCTCGCCCTGGCGCTCATGAAAGGTGCCGAGGGCCATCCGGGTCATGATTTGTGCGGCCGGGACCACCACCGAGTACACCGGCACCTCCAGGCGATACAGCGGCATGGGCTCTGCACCGACCACGGCCGTTGGCAGCGCCGGGCTGCCGGCGGCAGGTTGCGGTGAGTCGGCTGCCGCGACCTGGCTCGGCGGTGGCACCGCAGGCTCGATTGGCGCGACCGGTTGCGCGGTCGGCGGCTCCACCGCTGGTTCATCGGGGTGGACGACGGGAGGCGTCGGTGTAATCTGCGCAACAGGCACCACCACCGGCGGGGTGGGCGGTACCGGCGGGACGACGGGTGGCTGCACGGCCACCACCGACGAGCGCAGGTACCAGTTGTTTTCCGTGCCGGCGGTCACGCCGCCTTTGAACAGCCGATATTCATAGGCACCGGCAGACACCGAGCCCTGCAACGCAAAGGCATCTGCGCTGCTGGTCGTACCGTTGAGGGCCTGGACCACCTCGATGCCACTTTTCTGAGTCAGCCCGCCTGCACCGCCCAGATTGGTGACGCCCAGTTGCGTGTGACCGCCGATAATTGCGTCGGACACCACCAGCTTGTCGGTCGCGGAGTTGTCATCACCGAGGACGCTTTGCAGCCACAGCTGGCCGTTATTGCCCACATAGTTGCCATGCACCGTCAATGAACTGTTCGCGCTGTTGTCGGTGGTCATGTCAACAGTGCCGGCATTGTTCAGCGTCGCCAGTTGGCCCGCGGTGTAGGGGCGGATTGCGCCCTGGCTCACCGCCAGGGTACTGCTGCCATCGATGTTGAACGTACCGGTGTTGCTCGCACTGTCACCGAGGAAAAAGTCCCCGGCCAGAGCAAAGCGCGAGGCGTTGTTGAGGTTGACCGTCTCCCAGCCGATATAGCGGGTGGGCGTACTGGAAGTGCTGTTATCGAACGTCAATTGATCATTGCCCAGGCCACCGTCAATCGACGGCGTGGCGGCCAAACGGCTTTCATCAAGAGTGCTGAGCAAGGCGGTGTCGTCACCATCGCCCATCAAGACTGAAGACTGGATTGCGCCGCCATTGCGCCAGATGAACGTGTCGTTGCCGAAACTGGCGCGGATTTCACCTTTGATCACGCCGCCGCTCACCGTAATGATGTCATCGCCGCCGCTGGTGCTGATATTGCCGCCGACGCTGCCTGTTCCCGAGATGTCGATCCTGTCCTTGCCGAACCCGGTGACCAGGTTGCCGAGGATCTCGCCGCCGGTCATCTCGTAGACGTTATCGTCCAGTTTCATGTCGACCCGGCCAATCGTGCCGCCGGTTTGCCGCGCCACGTCACCGTCGACGAATTCCCGTTCGATGACGCCGCCGGTCATCAGGAAGGTATCGAGGCCATCGCCCTGGGCCAGCGAAACAATCCGCCCGCCGTTCATGACGAAGTCATCGATGCCGGTGCCTTGTTGCACGGCACCCAGGATACTGCCGGCATCAATCAGGATGCGATCGGCGCCCGCGCCGAACGTGACAGGGCCGTTGATGGTTCCCGTACCACCGGCGGGCAGCGTCAGTCGGTTGTTGCCCTGAAGATCGGTGAGCCCGGCGGTGCTGGTGCCGCTGTCGCAGACGAACGTATCGTCACCGGGACCGGGGCTGAAAGCGCACGCGGCATGCGCGGGCTGGGGCGTGAAGTACTGCAGTGAAAGGATGCCGACAGCAATAACGGCTCGGGTTGGGAAACCAGATGCCTTGGTCATGACGCGTCCTACGTATTGTTTTTAGTTACTGCTGTTCTTCGGTGTAGCACAGCTTCGCTGCATGGCAAGCTTTTTGGATAAAAGGTAAAGGCCGCGCAGGGCGCGGCCGGTGGGGCTATCAGCCTAATTGGCGACGGTAGGGCAAGTCCGGCCCGGTGCGGGTGCAGGTCAGCGCCGCCGCGCGGATGGCAAAGCCGAGCATGGCGTCGATCTGTTCGCGGCTGAGCTGGTGCAGCCCTTCAACCGAGTCCAATTGCTGCTCGGTCAACCAGGCGATCAACGCCGCCTGGAAGGTATCGCCGGCGCCCACCGTGTCGGCCATCACGATGTCGATAGCCGGTTGTGACCAGGTGCCGTGCCTACGGCTGAACACACTGGCGCCGTCGCCGCCACGGGTGAGAAATATCAGCTGGCAGCGGTGTTGCAGCCAGTCTTGCAGCACGCTTTCGGGCGATTGCTCGGGGTAGAGCAGGTGCAGGTCTTCATCGCTGACCTTGATCAGGTCGGCATGCTTGACCAGCTCGGCGATACGGTCGCGCCACAGCTGGATGTCCGGTTGCGGGTTAAGGCGCACATTGGGGTCGAGGCTGATCAGGCGCTTGCCGCTTTCGCGCTGGACCAGGGCCAGCAGCGTGTCGCCGATGGGTTGCACCACCAGCGAGAACGAGCCGATATGCAGCCCGCGAATCTCATCGCCCAGTACCGGCAGATGCGCGACTTGCAGTTGCCGGTCGGCGCAACCTTCGCCGCGAAAGCTGTATTGCGGCGAGCCATTGGCACCCACGGCAACCATCGCCAGCGTGGTCGGTGCAGCGAACTCCACGAGAAATTGCCGGCTCACGCCTTCATCCTCGAGCACCTGCACCAGGCGCCGGCCGAGGAAGTCGGTGGACACTCCGCCGAACAGTCCGGCCTCGATGCCCAGGCGGCGCAAGCCCACGGCCACGTTGAACGGCGACCCACCGGCAATCGACTTGTAGTTGACCTTGGACGCAAGCCCGCTGGCATCCTCCTCGCTGAAAAAATCAAACAGCGCTTCACCGCACACCAGATACATAGTCGTTCGCTCTTAAAGGTTTGCCACAAGCTGTTGATAGCGCTCGTAGGCCTGTTGATAGGCCCTGACATTGGCCGGCACCGGCAGGGTGCGGCTGGCCGGGTCAAGGCTCACGCATTTGTCGCACAGGCTGGCCAGGGATTCGCCGGACTGGCACCACGACGCCTGGATCGCCGCGCCCAGGGCTGCGGCCTCGCTTTGTTCGGTACACACCACTTCGGTGTTCATGATATCGGCAACCATCTGCCGCCACAGCGGGCTTTTCGAACCGCCGCCGATCAAGCGGATGCCCAGGCTTTGCAGGCCGGTCTGGCGCAGCAGGTCGAGGCCGTAACGCAAGCCGAAGGTGGTGCCTTCGACCACCGCACGGCACAGGTTGGCGCGGGTCAGGTTGGTCATGGTCAGGCCGTGCAGGCTGCCGGTGGCCTGGGGCAGGGCGGGCACCCGTTCGCCGTTGAGGAACGGCAGCATGCTCACCCCGTCCGCGCCGATGGGGGCCTGTTCGACCAGGGCGTTGAAGGTGTTCAAGTCCAGCTCGAACAGCTCGCGCACCACGCCGGTGGCGTTGGTCAGGTTCATGGTGCAGATCAACGGCAACCAGCCGCCGCTGGAGGAGCAGAAGGTGGCGACCGACGCCTGGGGACTGACGTTGGGCTGGTCGGCGAACGCGTAGACGGTGCCCGATGAGCCCAGGCTCATGGTGATGACGCCCGGTGCGATATTGCCGGTGCCGATGGCGCCCATCATGTTGTCACCGCCGCCGCTGGCGACGATGGCCTGGGGGTTGATGCCCAGGCGCTCGGCAATGCCCGGCAGGATCGTGCCCACCGCCTGGTCGGCGGCGATCAGCTTGGGCAGCGCCGCTTGCAGGCGCCCGCTGGGGTCGATGTGCTGCAGCAGCGCCACGTCCCATTCCCGGCGGCGCACGTCGAAATAGCCGGTGCCTGAAGCATCGCCGTATTCGGCGACGGCGCGGCCGGTGAGCCAGTAATTGAGGTAGTCATGGGGCAACAGGACATGGGCGATGCGCGCAAACAGGTCCGGATGCTGTTCGCGGGTCCACAGCAGTTTGGACACGGTGTAGCCCGGCGCAATGACCACGCCCAGGCGCTCCAGCGAGCCGCTTTCGCCGCCCAGGTGCTGCAACAGGCGCTCGTTTTCGGCGGCGGTCTCGGTGTCGCACCACAGCTTGGCCGGGCGCAGCACCTGGCCCTGGGCGTCGAGCAGAATCAGGCCATGTTGCTGGCCGGACACGCCGATGCCGAGGATGTCCTGGCCGTCCACCCCGGCCTGTTGCAAGGCGCGGTGAGTGGCTTCGGTGAAGGCGTCCAGCCATTCCTGGGTGTGTTGCTCACGCCGGCCGTTGGCGCCGCTGAGCAGGGTGTGCGCGGCGGCGCCCAGGCCCAGTACCTTGCCGCTGGATGCATCGAGGACGATGGCCTTGGTGCCCTGGGTGCCGCAGTCGATGCCGAGGAACAGGTTTTGCTGGGTCATGATGGAGTGCTCAGCAGTTTTATTGTTGGAGTTGCCAATGCGGTCAATCTGGGAGGGGGCTTGCCCCCGATAGCGGTGCGTCAGTGAAAGGTTTATTAACTGACACACCCTCATCGGGGGCAAGCCCCCTCCCACAGTTTTAAGCCGGTTTCTGCAGTAACCGCTTCAGGGTTTCAGTGACGCCGTGATCGCGCAAACTTGCATAACACCGCTCGAACGCTGCCACAAACTCGGGCGAGTTGGGAATAGCCGTGCCGAAAATCTCTTCAACCCCCAGCAAGCGCTTGCTGATCAAGCTGTCATCGCTGACCAGTTGCTGGCAGAACTGCGCGCGCGGGTCAGGGATGGTGTAGCTCACGCCATTCTCATCGACACCCTTGAGATACAACGCCCACGCAGCGACCACCAGTGCAGCGCGCTCAGTCTCACGGCCGCCCGCAATCAGGCGGTTGATGGTCGGCACGGTGAACTTTGGAAACTTCGAGGAGCCATCCGAACACACGCGCTCCAACTGGTCGGCAATCGCCTGGTTGGAAAACCGCTCGACCAGGGTCTGTTTGTACTCGGTCAGGTCGATGCCCGGCACCGGCGCCAGGTTCGGCGTGACGTCCAGGTCCATGTAGGCGCGCATGTAGGCGACAAACAGCGGGTCGTTCATGGTTTCGTGAACGAACCGGTAGCCCTTGAGAAACCCCAGGTACGTCAGGGCCAGGTGGCTGCCGTTGAGCAGGCCGATCTTCATTTCCTCGTAAGGCGTTACGTCATCGGTGAACTGCACGCCGACCTTTTCCCAGGCCGGGCGCCCGCTGACGAATTTGTCTTCCAGCACCCATTGCACAAAAGGTTCGCACACCACCGGCCAGGCGTCGTCAATGCCGTGCTCGTCATGCAATTGCAGGCGGTGGGCAGTGCTGGTCATCGGCGTGATGCGGTCGACCATGGCATTCGGGAAGCTCACATTGGCCTGGATCCAGTCATGCAGCTCGGCATTGTGCAGCGCGGCGAACGCCAGCAGGGCCTTGCGCGTCACAGCGCCGTTGTGCGGCAGGTTATCGCAGGACATCACCGTGAACGCCGGGGTGCCGGCGGCGCGGCGCCGGGTCAGGGCGGCGCAGAGAAAACCGAACACGGTCTTCGGTGCGTTCGGGTGCGCCAGGTCATGCTGGATCTGCGGCAGGTGGGCCATGAACTCGCCGTTGCTGTCGTCGATGCAGTAGCCGCCTTCGGTGATGGTCAGCGACACGATACGGATGGCCGGCTCGGCCAGTTTATCGATCAGCGCCTGGGCGCCGTCTTCGGCCAGCAGCATGTCGCTGATCGCGCCGATCACGCGCACTTCGGTGTCGTCGGTGTCGCCCAGTTCATACAGGGTGAACAGATAATCCTGGCCGGCGAGGTCGTCGCGGGCCTTGCGGTCTTCGGCCCGCAGGCCCACGCCGCAGATGCTCCAGTCCAGGCCTTCACCGGTGTTCATCAGAGCATCGGTGTAAAACGCCTGGTGCGCCCGATGGAAACCGCCGACGCCGATATGCGCGATGCCTTGCAATGTGCTGGCGATGGCATAGGTGGGCCGTTGTACTTCGGGTGCCAACTGGGTGAGGGTGTGTTTGTTCAGCTTCATGGCGTAATACTCGCGAAATCAGGCGGCGGCGCGCAGGGGGCGGGTGACGGCCACGCCATCGGTGTCGAACAGATGGCAGTGCGCCGGGTCCAGGTGCAGGTGCAGCGTCTCGCCGTACTGGCTGGCCATGTCGCCACGGATGCGCATGGTCAGCGGCTCGCCGTTGGCGGTGATGACGTGGCAGAAGGTGTCGCTGCCCAGGCGCTCGCCGACGTCGGCGGTGACGGTCAGGGTGGTCTGGCCCGGCGCGGCGATTTCCAGATGCTCGGGGCGAATGCCCAGGGTCACCGCGCTGCCCACGCTCAAGCTGGCGCCGCTGAGCGGCAGGCTGATCAGGGTGCCGGCGTCGAGCTGCACGTCACAGCCCTGGCCTTCGACACGGGTGACCTTGCCCTTGAGGAAACCCATCTTCGGCGTGCCGAGAAAACCCGCCACGAACAGATTGGCCGGCTGGTGGTACAGCTCCAGCGGCGAGCCGACCTGTTCGATGCGGCCGCTGTTGAGCACCACGACTTTGTCGGCCAGGGTCATGGCTTCGACCTGATCGTGGGTCACGTAGATCATGGTCGCCTGCAGCTCTTTATGCAGGCGCGCCAGTTCCAGGCGCATCTGCACGCGCAGGGCGGCGTCGAGGTTGGACAGCGGTTCGTCGAACAGGAAAATCTTCGGGTTGCGCACAATCGCCCGGCCAATCGCCACGCGCTGGCGCTGGCCGCCGGAGAGCTGCTTGGGCTTGCGCTCCAGCAGCGGGCCCAGCTCCAGGATGCGCGCCGCTTCATTGACTTTGCTCTCGACGATTTTCTTGTCGACGCCGGCCAGGTCCAGGGCGAACGACATGTTCTTGCGCACACTCATGTGCGGGTACAGCGCGTAGGTCTGGAACACCATCGCCAGGTCGCGCTTGGCCGGGGTCACTTCGGTGATGTCGCGGCCATCCAGTTCGAGGGTGCCCTCGGTCACTTCTTCCAGGCCGGCGATCAGCCGCAGCAACGTGGATTTGCCGCAGCCCGACGGGCCGACGAACACCACGAATTCCTTGTTGTTCACTTCCAGGTCGATGCCCTTGATGATGGAAAAACCTTCAAAGCCTTTTTGCAGATTCTTGATTTTCAGGTTGGCCATGATGGGCCCTCCGCTTGGAATTATTATTTGACGGCGCCAAAGGACAAGCCGCGTACCAACTGCTTCTGGCTGATCCAGCCAAAGATCAGGATCGGCGCGCAGGCCAGGGTCGACACGGCGGACAATTTGGCCCAGAACAAGCCTTCGGGACTGGAGTAGGAGGCGATCAGCGCAGTCAGCGGCGCGGCGCTGGAGGACGTCAGGTTCAGCGACCAGAAGGCCTCGTTCCAGCACAGGATCAGCGACAGCAACACGGTCGACGCCAGGCCGCCCTTGGCGATCGGCAGCAGCACGCGGACCATTTCCTGCCACAGGGTGGCGCCGTCCAGGCGGGCGGCTTCGAGGATGTCCTTGGGGATGTCCTTGAAGTAGGTGTACACCATCCACACCACGATCGGCAGGTTGATCAGGGTGTAGATGATGATCAGCGCAATGCGCGTGTCGAGCAGGCCAAAGCTCTTGGCCAGCAGGTAGATCGGCATCAGCACGCCCACCGGTGGCAGCATCTTGGTGGACAGCATCCACAGCAGCGTGCCCTTGGTGCGCTGGGTTTCATAGAACGCCATGGAGTAGGCGGCCGGCACCGAGATCAGCAGGCACAAGGCGGTGGCGCTGAAGGAAATCAGCACCGAATTCCACGCGTAGGCAAAATAGTTGCTGCGCTCGTTGATGTGCAGGTAGTTCTCCAGCGTCGGCGTGAAGATGAACTGCGGCGGGGTGGCGAACGCGTCGATTTCGGTCTTGAAGCTGGTCAGCACCATCCAGAAGATCGGGAAGAAAATCAGGATCGCGATGGCCCAGGCCAACGTACCGAGCAGCAGGCTTTGCAGGCGGCGGGATTGTTGAAGCGTCATGGCGCGGCCCTCAAGGCTTGTCAGTCAGGTTTTTGCCGATCATCCGCACCAGGATGATCGCCGCGATATTGGCGATGACCACGGCAATCAAGCCGCCGGCCGAGGCCATGCCCACGTCGAACTGCACCAGCGCCTGGTTGTAGATCAGGTAGGCGAGGTTGGTCGAGGCGTAGCCGGGGCCGCCGTTGGTGGTGGTGAAGATTTCGGCGAACACCGAGAGCAGGAAAATGGTTTCGATCATCACCACCACGGCAATCGGACGGGCCAGGTGGGGCAGGGTCAGGTGCCAGAAGATCGCAATGGCGCCGGCCCCGTCCAGGCGTGCGGCTTCCTTCTGTTCCTGGTCCAGAGACTGCATGGCGGTCATCAGCAGCAGGATCGCGAAGGGCAGCCACTGCCACGACACAATGATGATGATCGACAGCAACGGGTAGTGCGCCAGCCAGTCCACGGGCTCGGCGCCGAAGAACTTCCACACGGCGGCGAGAATCCCCGACACCGGGTGGAAAATCAGGTTCTTCCAGATCAACGCACCGACGGTGGGCATGATGAAGAACGGCGAAATCAGCATCACCCGCACGATGCCACGCCCGAGGAATTCACTGGCCTCCAGCAGCGCACTGATCAATACGCCGAACACCACGCTGATCAGCAACACACTGCCCACCAGCAACAGGGTATTGGTGGCGCCGGGCAGAAAGCCCGAGTCGGTGACGAAGTAGGTGAAGTTTTCCAGCCCCACGAACTGGTTTTCGCCGGGGTAGAGCAGGTTGTAGCGGATCAGCGAAAAGTACAGGGTCATGCCCAGCGGCACGATCATCCACAGCAGCAACAGGGCCACCGAGGGGCTGACGAGGAACCAGCCGGGGTTGGCCAGGCGGTTTTTGGGCGTTGTATTCATGGTGATCAGAACCAGATAGAGACAGGTGCGCAAAAGCCCTGTAGGGGCGAGCTTGCTCGCGAAAAAGGTACATCCGACACCGCGATGCGCTTGGAATACCTTCGCGAGCAAGCTCGCTCCTACAGGTTATGGGGGTTATTTGGGGTAACCAGCCCGCTTCATTTCCCGCTCGGTGGTGGTCTGCGCGGCGGTCAACGCGGCATCCACGGTCTGCTGACCGGTCAATGCACCGGAGAAGAACTTGCCGACCTGGGTACCAATCGCCTGGAACTCGGGAATGGTCACCAACTGGATACCGATATACGGCACCGGCTTCTCGGTGGGCTTGGTCGGGTCCGCCACTTTCAGCGATTCCAGGGTCACCTTGGCGAATGGCGCGGCCTTCATGTACTCGTCGCTGTAGGTAGACTTGCGCGTGCCTGGCGGGACGTTGGCGACGCCGTCGGTCTTGGCGACCAATGCGCCATATTCTTTAGAGGTGGCCCAACTGGTGAACACCTTGGCGGCGTCCTTGGCCTTGGAACTGGTGGGGATCGCCAGGCTCCAGGAGTACAGCCACGAAGTGCCCTTGTCGGTCTTCTCGTGCGGGGCGAAGGTAAAGCCGACGTGCTCGGCCACCTTGCTCTGGGTTTTGTCGGTGACAAACGAGCCGGCCACGCTGGCGTCCACCCAGATCGCGCACTTGCCGCTGTTGAACAGCGCCAGGTTCTCGTTGAAGCCGTTACTGGAGGCACCCGGCGGGCCGGATTTTTTCATGTTGTCGACATAGAAGTTCAGCGCGTCCTTCCACTCGGGGCCGTTGAATTCGGGCTGCCATTTCTCATCGAACCAGCGCGCGCCGAAGCCGTTGGCCAGGGTGGTGATCAGCGCCATGTTCTCGCCCCAACCGGCTTTGCCGCGCAGGCACAGGCCGTATTGCTCTTTGGATTTGTCGGTGAGTTTGGCCGCGAATTCGCCGATCTGGGTCCAGGTCGGGTGCTCGGGCATGCTCAGCCCGGCGTCCTTGAACAGGTCGGTGCGGTAATAGGTGATGGAGCTTTCAGCGTAGAACGGCAGGGCGTACAGCGAGCCCTTGACGGACAGGCCGTCACGTACTGAAGGGAATACGTCGTCAAGGTCGTAGGACGCCGGCAGGTCCTTCATGGGTTCCAACCAACCCTTGGCGCCCCACAGTGCGGCTTCGTACATGCCGATGGTCAACACATCGAACTGCCCGCCCTGGGTGGCGATGTCGGTGGTCAGGCGTTGGCGTAGCACGTTTTCTTCAAGCACCACCCAGTTCAGCTTGATCTGCGGATGCTCGGCCTCGAAGGTTTTCGAGAGCTTCTGCATGCGGATCATGTCGCTGTTGTTGACGGTGGCAATGGTCAGGGTTTGCGCGCCAAGGCTGACGGCGCTGAGGGTCATGCAAGAAAAGGCTATGAGAGCTTTTGCTGTGAACTTCATCGCGCACTCCATTTCCGCGCCCAGAGGGCTACAGAAGGACGGTTATTGTTGTTGTGTCTTCCCACAGGGAGTCAGGAAGAGTGTGCGTTGATTACAGCCCGCAAACGCCGCGATGACAAATCCTTGGGAGCACTGGGACTGATACTTTTTTGCACTGCACGGGTACAGCGGTAGCGCAGCGTCATGACGCGGTCACCTGTTAATTCTGACAGTAGACGCAGAAAAACAACGGGGAGTTAATGGCCAGGCATACACCCACCTGGAGATGTTCATGAACCTTTTCCGTGTAAACCTCAAAACCAATAAAGCGCTATTAGGCCTGATGATTGCAGGTTTTCTCAGTGCGTGCAGCACCGGATCGGCGTTGGATTCACGAGACCCGCCATGTACCAAAGCGGGCTATTTTAAAAGCACCAATGTGGTAGGTGGATTCCATCGGTGTGTCTATAACACCAGCATTCAACGGTGGATTCAATATCCCTATAACTGCCCGACCGGGTTGGAGTTCGATGAGTCCAAGCAAGCCTGTGTGAGACCCTGACGGGACTGCCTGTCCTGACACTTTCACGCCACACCAAGGCATTGAAAAGGGATCGGTACCCAGGTACCGATCCCTTTTTTACATCTACATCACGGTCGGATACGGCGTCTGTGTGATACAGATATCATCGATGTCATACACCCCACCGGTGGTTGGGTTTCTGACCGAAACCGAGGCCTCGAACGGTTTACCGGGCAAATAACCGAGTGCCACATTGACGCTGAGCCAAGTATTGATCTGCGGCACGTTTTGCGTCCACTTCAAGGTGCCCAGGTGAATCTCGACAAAGGTCGGCGCCCCAATCGCGGCAAACTTGTTGATCCTGTAGCGGAAGCTGACGCGGTAGTAGCCCGCGGCGGCAGGCGTAAGCACTTTGTACAGACTGACGCCACTGCCGGTACCCGGTGTTGACTGCCAGAAATAGTTGCCATTCGATTCGCGGCGAATGCCCGCATCCGGCCATTCACTGAGCCAGTAGTTCATGTAATTGTCATTGAACGTCGTGCACTCCTTGATCATCACGCTTTGCAGCGTGTAACGGGTGGGTGGAAATTCAATCGCCTGCAATTCATCCCTTACACCATTGAGCGCCGCTTTGAATTGCAGGGTCAGTTGGCTGCGATTGCCAAGGTCTCGCAGGTAATTGCTCAATACGGTTTCCAGGTGATAACCCTGGCTGATCCAGGCCGCGTCGACCTCGGCCCTGTCGGAACCATTCATCAGGGTCAGGTTATGCGGCGTACCGTCGGCTCTGACACCGTACAAATACAGCCATACGGGCAGACCCGGGCGCATAAATGCAAAGGTCGTCACCCTGGCAGTGGCGTTGCCGGGCAGGGCATCCACATCGATCACGCCGTTGGCGGAGGCTTGGTCGATACGAATCACGGTTTTTTTCAGTTCGGCCAGCGGCAGGCTTTCAAGACTGACCGTGAGCGGTACCGAAGGCCGGGTTTCCCCGCCTCGTGTCACCGTATACCTGATCGTGAACTGCGTGGACGTGTTGCCGATATTCGCGGCGATCACTGATGCGGGCACGTCGACGATGACGGTGCCATCGGTTTCGCCGTACTTCGGCCCGATCACGGTTGAGCCGGCAGCGGTACTGCCCAGGACTTCCACGAAGAGGATGTCGCTGCTATACATCGGGCCGTAGGACACCTGCACATGCGCCCCGTACTGCGCATTCAAGGGGGCCAGGGTGACCCGTGTGCCGGAGCCGGTTGCCTCGATCAGGCTCGGCACCGGGAACTGCGTGGGCAAGGCCTGAATGGTATAGCGCCGCTCCTTGAACCACACCGCATTAGACAGTTCGGCGCTGCGGTCGAACGTTACCCCGAAGCGCATGCTCAGTGGGGAGCCGTCCTTGAGCTTGCGCAATTCAGCGACCGGCGCCGGTGGACGAATACCGTTCAATTCGCCGTCCTGTGTCACCAGGTCAGCGGTGTAAAAGCTGTGGTAGAAGGGATAGCCGTCAGCGTAGGTGCCGGACATCTCGAACCACATGCGCTGGAACCGATGACTGAAGTGCCAGTGGTCTTCAATCGCGCGTTCAGTGCCGTTCAATGTGGCGAGATTCAGCACGCCATCACGAGAATGGCCTTCTATGTAGGGTTCTGTCAGTGGCGGTGGCAACAATTCCAGGGCCAGTACTGGCGAAGGGGTCTCATGCTCGCCTCGCATGACGAAGTACTGCACCTCAATGAAGTGTCCCTGGGCCTGGATATTGGCGCCCACCACCTCCGGGTCGATATGAAAGTGCAGGACTTTCGAAGAGCTGCCGTATTGGGTCTCGCAATAAGTACCGATGCCCGCAATGCCGGTCCAGCAACAGCGAACCTGGTGGGAAGGCAGCATCTGCGGGTACTCGACGACAACAGTCGCGCCGTTTAACGCGGCCACTGCCGCCAACTGGTCGGGATAGCGCGTGGCCTGCGAGACCTCGGGACGCAGGAGGGTCAGCGCCTGGCCCACAGTAATGGTCCGGCGCTCCGAATAACGGCGTCGGCTGCCGTCCTTGGGTACCAAGGTGTAGCTCAGGCGGATCTCGTTATTGTCATTGGCAATGACGAACGCTTCGTCCACCAGGACCACCACCGGTTTGCCGGCCGTATCGGAAAAGAGCTCGACTTCCCCTCCAGTGGTTCCGCTGGCGTTGGCGCCCAGCCATGTCCAGAGGAACTTGTCCCCAGGGACCGTGCGTATGTAGGGCAGCGTCAGCTTGAGCTGACCTCCGATCACGCTGGCAGGGTCCAGGTTGTCGAACACGTCGACATACTGCAATAGCGGCGCAGGCAACTCAGCGACGACCGATCCGAATATGACTTCCAATACTTCGGACTTGCGCACCGTTTGTACGCCTGGGCCGAGGGTACGCATCGTGTGGTCGTTGACGAGGTAGTAGACCTTGACCGGTCCCACGCCAATGAAGGGCGCAAAATCCTCCTGCAGTACGATGCGAAAGCGGTCAGGTGGCGGTGGTGCACCTGCGTTCACGGTTTCTTCGTAGTCAATCAGTCCACCACCAGGTCGCGGTGCTTCCATGCGAAAGGTCACACTGTTGTTGGGTGAGTAAGGGCTATACACCGGGAAAATGGCTTTGATGAAAGGGTGTTCCGGGTCAATCAGGCCGCCCTCGTCTTGCTCGATTCGCATTGGGGGCATCATTTTTTTCGTGCCGAACACGCGAATACCCAAGCGTCGAGAAGCGCGCAGGAAGGCGCCACTGGCCGTCGTCAGGGTATATTCGATGCGCAATTGTCCATCGATCACGTCTTCGAGGTACTTGTTGTCCAACACGATGGAGGACGAAAGGCCGATACGCGCAGCAAATGCCGGCAGCGTCACGACGTTGGATGAGCCATCGGGGTAGAACTGGGTCAGTTTGACGTGGATCAGCGCGCCTGTTGGTGTAGGTGTGGACGGACCACCAGGGTAGAGCGCGGGTAGCGTACGCGGAACGACCATTTCCGCGCTAAACACCTCGTCTCCCTGGGTGTCGAAATTCAGCTCGTCGACTGACTTACCGCCCACCACGAAGTGCGGCGGATCAAGCATGCCGGGTTCAAGGTCGGCCTCCAGCTTGATCACCTTCGACCACTGTGGGTCTTCCCCGGAATAGTTGAGTACGCGGTCAAACACCCGGAAGAGAATGGAAACTGCGCCGCTGCCCCCTGAAATAATGGTTTCTTCAGGGACATGCACGATGATGGGCTTAAGACCATCAACGTGTTGCTGATCGATTTTTTGAAAAACAGCGATACCGTTCCACCACACTTCAATGGTGTCGCCTACCGTGCAGAACGGATAAAAGTCACAGGTCAGGTCCACACCCGCCTGGGCACGCACGGGGTCCAACGTCGTGTCCTTGAGATCATCAGGCAGGTGTATCACCAGGTTCGAGTGGAACCATGGGTAGATGCTGCGTCCCCCTGGCCGCGTGGTTTTGGTGAACCACGTCTGAGGTGGGGATGTGCTGGGCGTGGCGCTGGCCACTCTGGTCACTTCACCGAAGCAGGGATAAATCGTGCCTTCGGGCACCAGCGATGCGGGAATGACCAACTGCACACGGTCCTTGTACACATCTTCCGGGTAGACCTCGCCTGCAGCCAAGGCGTAGCTGGTGCTGCCGGCGAAAAATTTATAGGTGTCACCGACATTGAAGTTAAACCATCTTTCAAACGTCACGATCAGCCACGGATCGATTTGTCGAATGCCCAACCCCACGTCAGCATCCAGATTCGGCTGCAGCGCGCCGTTGACATAAGGCGGGTCAAGGTCGACGGCGGAGGGCGATGCGGGCTCGTGGGGCGGGGATTGATACAGGGGAATGGGCAGGTTGGAGGACGTTATTTCTTTCATAGTGAGCGCTCCTTGTACAGTGATGAAACCGGGCAAGGAAATCACACACCCCTGGCAGCAGAGCGGATAGCTGTCAAAGTTGACAGAAGCGACGAGTGGTTAGTGAAGACTCAGGCCTGGTTCCGCTCGGTCAACCGTTGCACGGCCAGCCGCCGATAGTGCGACGGGGTCATGCCCTTGAGCTGCTGAAAGCGCCGATTGAAGTTGGAAATGTTATTGAAGCCCGACTCAAAGCACACATCCGTCACCGCCTTGTCGCCATCGGCCAACAGTTCGCAGGACTTGCTGATGCGCAGTCGGTTGACGAACTCAATGAACGTGCGCCCGGTGGCCTGTTTGAACACCCGGGAAAAATACGTCGGCTTCATCCCCAGGTACTCCGCCACTTCTTCCAGCGGCAACTCCCGGGCGTAGTGGGCAAAGATGTAGTCCACCGCGCGGTTGGTGCGGTCGATGCTGTGTTCGTCGGCTTGCTGTGGGGTGGTCACGCCAGACAGCAGTTGGTAGTCCTCACAGGCGCTCAACACTTCCAGCAGGATAAAAAAGTGCCCCAGGCGCGCCATGCCGTGGGCGTCCTCGATCTGCTGCATCAGGGTCATGGCCTGGGCGATAGTCTTTTTGCAGCGGAATTCGATGCCGTAATGGGCGCGCTCGAGCAACGGCGCCAGGCTCTTGAGTTCGGCGAAGATGTGGCTGCCGTGTTCGAACAGCTCATCGGTGAAGTTCACCAGCATGTCGCGCTTGGGCACTACCTCGTCTTCCTCCACCTGGCTGATCCAGTTGTGGGGCAGGTTGGGGCCGGTCAGAAACAGGCTTTCCGGGTAGAAGTTGCCGATGTAGTCACCGATAAACACCTTGCCCGAGCTGGCGACGATCAGGTGCAGTTCGTATTCCTTATGGAAGTGCCAGCGCACCAGCGGGCAGGGGAAGCCGTGCTGGCGATAGATGATGGACAGACCGTTGTGATCGTCCATCAGCTCGTAGGAAGGGTCGGTGATGCGCGTTGCTCGGGTCATGTTGCCGTCGCTTTATTGTGGTCGCTGCGTAGGATAATGCCCCGTCGCGCGCGACCTCGCCAGTGACAGCATTACAGGGTGCGGTTTTTTGCCTCGATCCACTGGGACATGTACTGGGTACTTTTATGCGCATGATGGCGCAGCATGCTGCCGGTGAAGTTGTCCCGGCGATGGGCGGCGAGGTGGTGGCGGCAGTGTTCCAGGCAGGCCACCAGCGCAGGCCCGTGGACCGATTGGTCGTAGCGCTGGGCAAGCAGTTGACGACCGTTTTCCTGGGCCTGGGTCCAGCGTTCGCGGTCCTGATAGAGGCTCACGGCGGCGGCAGCCAGGGCCGAGGCGCTGTGTTCGATGGCGCCCGGCCAGGGCTGATCATCGCCCATGGCCTCGGCGCCGATAGGGGTGGTGACATTGGGCGTGCCGCACAGCATCGCATCGATCAACTTGCCCTTGATGCCCGCGCCAAAGCGCAGCGGTGCCAGGCAAATACGCGCGGCGCTCATCACCTGCAGCGCGTCTTCGGCCCAGTTCATCACATGAAAACCCTGGGCCGGGTTGTGCAGGGCGGTTGCCTTGGGCGGTGTGTACGCGCCGTAGATATGCAACTGCGCGCCCGGCAATTGCTGGCGGATCAGCGGCCACAGGCTGTTCTTCATCCATAGCACCGCGTCCCAGTTGGGCGCATGGCGGAAGTTGCCGATGCTGAGAAAGTGCGCACGCTCTTCAAACGGCGCAAACGCGGCGCTGGGCGGTTGCAGCATCAGCGGGCACCAGTGGAGCAGGGCGGCCGGCACCTTGAACTGTTCGGTGAGCAGACGGATTTCCACGTCGGAGATCATCAGGCTGATGTCGCAGCGGTAAATGGCAGCAATTTCGCGTTTGGCCAGGTCGGTATCGGCCATGCGTTGGAACTCGTTCTCCAGCGCCGGCGCGAACAGGGCGCTGAGGTCGTCGCTGTCGGGGTTGGCCTTTACGTGCTCCTTGAAACGCTGGTGGCGGGCGTCGCGCAGGCTTTGCAGGTCAGAGGTCTCCAGCACGCGCAGGGCGTCGGGGCAGCACTTTTCGACGCGCCAGCCGAATTGCTCTTCCATCATGAAACGGTCGAACAGCACGATATCCGGGGCCAGTTCGCGGACAAAATCATCGAAGCTGCTGTTATTCAGTTCAATGGCGCATTCAGCGATGCCGAGTGCGGGCAAGTCGGCCTTGTGTTCGCCGATGGTCGCCGGGCTGCTGAAGGTAATGTCCCAACCCTGTGTAAGAAAACTCTCAAGGATTTGCATCATATGCCCGCCCGCAGCCGAGGAGCGCGGCTCCGGCCAGACGTAACCAATGACCAGGACTTTGGTGGCAGGCTGATTCATCAACAGCGGTTTCCTTGAGGGACAGGCGAAAAGCGCGCAATTAAACCACAACCCGGCGGCATGACAATTTGTGTCTGGCGGTAGGTAGCGTCGGCACTTTGTGGTTAACTTCGGCCTCTCGAATTCGTTTAACCAAAACCCAGCATAAGGATTCCGTTCATGGCTCAAGTCACCCTTAAAGGCAACCCGGTCCAGGTTGAAGGCGAATTGCCACAAGTCGGCACCCAGGCGCCCGAGTTCACCCTGACCGCCGGCGACCTGTCGGACGCGACCCTGGCGAGCTTCGCCGGCAAGCGCAAAGTGTTGAACATCTTCCCAAGCGTCGACACCCCGACCTGCGCGACCTCGGTGCGCAAGTTCAACGCCCAGGCCAACGACCTGAACAATACCGTGGTGTTGTGCATTTCCTCGGACCTGCCGTTTGCCCAGGCACGTTTCTGCGGCTCCGAAGGCCTGGACAACGTCAAGAGCCTGTCGGACTTCCGCAGCGCCGCGTTCTCCCAGGATTACGGCGTAGACATCGTTGAAGGCCCGCTGCGCAGCCTCACCGCTCGCGCCGTTGTGGTGCTGGATGAGAACGACAAGGTGCTGCACAGCGAACTGGTTGCCGAAATCGGCCAGGAGCCAAACTACGAAGCAGCCCTGGCTGTTTTGAAGTAACTGTTTCTGCGCATGACTGTCGTAAGGCAGTCACACGTATGATGCAAGCTTGCGGCCTGGCCTAGTCCAGGCCGTTTTTATTTGGGTGTCAGCAGCTTAGCGAAACAGCCCGCAGACCAGGACCCGAATTTTAAAAGTTGTAAGCCCAAGGTAAATAGCCGGTAAAGGCGCTTTTCTAAATGCGCTCCAGTGCTTATCTTTCAGCCTCCCAAAGAAGAAGCTCTCGCGCCCAATGGTTGATCACTCCATGCAATCCTCCCCCCGCAACTCCCGCCGCTGGCTGTTTGGCCTGCTCGTGCTGCTGGTTATCGCCGGCCTGTGCTGGAAATTCTGGCCCGGCGGCGCGACCCATAAAGACGCCCCGGCCGGGCACACCGGCAAGACCGGCATGGCGCGCCCAGGGTTCGGCGGCGCAACCGGCCCGGTGCCGGTGCGCGTGGCGCCGGCTGTTTTGGGGGAGTTCCCGGTGTACTACAAGGCCCTGGGCACGGTGACCGCGCTCAACACCATCAACGTGCGCAGCCGGGTGGGCGGCGAGCTGGTGAAGATCGCCTTTGAAGAGGGGCAAATGGTCAAGGCCGGCGATTTGCTCGCCGAGATCGACCCGCGCAGCTACCAGAACGCCTTGCTCCAGGCCCAGGGCACGTTGCTGCAGAACCAGGCGCAGTTGAAAAACGCCCAGGTCGATGTGCAACGCTATCGCGGCCTGTACGCCCAGGACAGTATCGCCAAGCAGACCCTGGACACCGCCGAAGCGCTGGTCCTGCAATACCAGGGCACGGTCAAGACCAACCAGGGCGCGGTCGACGATGCCAAGCTCAACCTTGAATTCACCAAGATCCGTGCGCCGATTGCCGGTCGCGTCGGTTTGCGTCAGCTCGACGTCGGCAACCTGGTCGCTGCCAACGACACCACAGCCCTCGCGGTGATCACCCAGACCCAACCGATCAGCGTGGCCTTCACCCTGCCGGAAAACACCCTGGACACCGTCCTCACCCGTTATCACGCCGGCAACAAGCTGCCGGTGGAAGCCTGGGACCGTGGCGATACGAAAAAGCAGGCGGTGGGCGTGCTGCAGAGCCTGGACAACCAGATCGACGTGACCACCGGCACCCTGAAATTCAAGGCGCGTTTCGATAACAAGGATCAGGCGCTGTTTCCCAACCAGTTCGTCAATGTGCACTTGCTGGCCGACACCTTGCACAACGTGGTGCTGGCACCGTCCGCCGCGATCCAGTTCGGTAACAGCGGCACCTTTGTCTACAAGCTCGATGGCGACAACAAGGTCAAGGTCCAGCCGCTGGTGGTGGGTGATACCGATGGCGACAACACCGTGATCAAGCAAGGCCTGGCGGCGGGTGATCGGGTGGTCATGGAAGGCACCGACCGTCTCAAGGACGGCAGCGAAATCGAAGTGGTCAACGACAGCAACGAAGTGCCGACCACGCCGACCGAACACCTGCAAGGCAAGCCCGCGGCGAAAGGGGAGACCGGTACTGACGCCGGCAAGGCGCAAAAGGTCGGCGCATGAACCTGTCGCGCCTGTTTATCCTGCGGCCGGTCGCCACCACGCTGAGCATGCTCGCCATCGTGCTGGCCGGCCTGATTGCTTACCGCTTGCTACCGGTTTCGGCCTTGCCCCAGGTGGATTACCCGACCATTCGGGTGATGACGCTGTACCCCGGTGCCAGCCCCGACGTGATGACCAGCGCGGTCACCGCGCCGCTGGAGCGCCAGTTCGGGCAGATGCCCGGCCTGACCCAGATGGCCTCCACCAGTTCGGGCGGTGCGTCGGTACTGACCCTGCGCTTCAACCTCGACATCAATATGGATGTCGCCGAGCAGCAGGTGCAGGCTGCGATCAACGCCGCCACCAACCTGTTGCCCAAGGACTTGCCGGCGCCGCCGGTGTACAACAAGGTCAACCCGGCGGACACCCCGGTGCTGACCCTGGCGATCACCTCCAAGACCATGCTGCTGCCCAAGCTCAATGACCTGGTCGACACGCGCATGGCGCAGAAGATCGCGCAGATCAGCGGCGTCGGCATGGTCAGCATCGCCGGCGGCCAGCGCCAGGCGGTGCGCATCAAGGTCAACCCCGAGGCCCTGGCGGCCAATGGCTTGAACCTGTCGGATGTGCGCACCCTGATCGCCGCGTCCAACGTCAACCAGCCCAAGGGCAACTTCGACGGGCCCACGCGGGTGTCGATGCTCGATGCCAACGACCAGTTGGTATCTCCCGAGCAATATGCCGAACTGATCCTGGCCTACAACAACGGCGCGCCGTTGCGCCTCAAGGACGTGGCACAGATCGTCGACGGCGCCGAAAACGAGCGCCTTGCCGCCTGGGCCAACGAAAACCAGGCCGTGCTGCTCAATATCCAGCGCCAGCCGGGCGCCAACGTGATCGAGGTGGTTGACCGTATCAAGGCCCTGCTGCCGAGCATCACCGACAACCTGCCGGCGGGCCTGGACGTGACGGTGCTCACCGATCGCACCCAGACCATCCGCGCGTCGGTCAAGGATGTGCAGCACGAATTGCTGATCGCCATCGCCCTGGTGGTGATGGTGACGTTCCTGTTCCTGCGCCGGGTCAGCGCCACGATCATTCCGTCCATCGCCGTACCGCTGTCGCTGGTCGGCACCTTTGGCGTGATGTACCTGGCGGGGTTCTCGGTCAACAACCTGACATTGATGGCCCTGACCATTGCCACCGGCTTTGTGGTGGACGACGCCATCGTGATGCTGGAGAACATCTCCCGTTATATCGAGGAAGGCGAGACGCCCATGGCCGCCGCGCTCAAGGGCGCCAAGCAGATCGGTTTCACCCTGATTTCCCTGACGCTGTCGCTGATCGCCGTATTGATCCCGCTGCTGTTCATGGCCGACGTGGTCGGGCGCTTGTTTCGCGAGTTTGCCATTACCCTGGCGGTGGCGATCCTGATTTCCCTGGTGGTGTCCCTCACGCTCACGCCGATGATGTGCGCACGATTGCTCAAGCGTGAACCGAAGGAAGAAGAGCAGGGCCGCTTTTACAAAGCCAGCGGCGCCTGGATCGATTGGTTGATCGATGCCTACGGGCGCAAGCTGCAATGGGTGCTCAGGCACCAGCCGCTGACCCTGCTGGTGGCCATCGCCACCCTGGGCCTTACGGTGGTGCTGTACCTGGTGGTGCCCAAGGGCTTCTTTCCGGTGCAGGATACCGGGGTGATCCAGGGCATTTCCGAAGCGCCGCAGTCGATTTCGTTTGCCGCGATGAGCCAGCGCCAGCAGGAACTGGCGAAGATCATCCTCGCCGATCCGGCGGTGGAAAGCCTGTCCTCCTACATTGGCGTGGACGGTGATAACGCCACCCTCAACAGCGGTCGCTTGCTGATCAACCTCAAGGCCCATGGCGTGCGCGACTTGAGCGCGGTGCAGGTGATCGCGCGCCTGCAACCGGCCATCGATAAGCTGGTGGGTATCCGCCTGTTCATGCAGCCGGTGCAGGACCTGACCATCGAAGACCGCGTCAGCCGTACCCAGTATCAATTCAGCATGTCCTCACCGGACGCCGAGTTGCTGGCGCTGTGGAGCGACAAGCTGGTGCATGCCCTCGGCCAGTTGCCGGAACTCACCGACGTGGCCAGCGACCTGCAGGACAAAGGCCTGCAGGTGTACCTGGTAATCGACCGCGATGCCGCCTCGCGCCTGGGCGTCAGCGTCTCGACCATCACTGACGCGCTCTATGACGCCTTCGGCCAGCGGCAGATTTCCACCATCTACACCCAGGCCAGCCAGTACCGCGTGGTGTTGCAGGCCCAGTCCGGCGAAACCCTCGGCCCGGCCGCGCTCAACCAGATCCATGTGAAGACCACCGACGGCGGCCAGGTGCGGCTGTCGAGCCTGGCCCATGTGGAGCAGCGCCAGGCGCAGTTGGCGATTGCCCATATCGGCCAGTTCCCGGCGGTGATGATGTCGTTCAACCTGGCCCCCGGGGTCGCGCTGGGCAAAGGCGTGGAGCTGATCAACCAGACCCAGAAGGACATCGGCATGCCGGTCGGCGTGCAGACCCAGTTTCAGGGCGCGGCCCAGGCGTTCGAGGCCTCGCTGTCGAGCACCTTGCTGCTGATCCTGGCGGCGGTGGTCACCATGTACATCGTGCTCGGCGTGCTCTACGAGAGTTATATCCACCCGATCACCATTCTCTCGACCTTGCCCTCGGCGGCGGTGGGTGCCTTGCTGGCCTTGCTGCTCAGCGGCAATGACCTGGGCATGATCGCGATCATCGGCATCATCCTGCTGATCGGTATCGTCAAGAAGAACGCGATCATGATGATCGACTTCGCCCTCGACGCCGAGCGCAACCAGGGCCTGGACCCGCAGACCGCCATCTACCAGGCGGCGCTGCTGCGCTTCCGGCCCATCCTGATGACCACCCTGGCGGCCTTGTTCGGTGCGGTGCCGTTGATGCTGGCCAGCGGCTCCGGTGCGGAATTGCGCCAGCCTCTGGGCCTGGTGATGGTCGGCGGGTTGCTGGTGAGCCAGGTATTGACGCTGTTCACCACGCCGGTGATTTACCTGTATTTCGACCGTCTTGGCCGGCGCTGGCGTAAAGAGCCGCAAAGCCTGGAGCCGGTTGAACCATGAACCTGTCCGGACCTTTCATTCGCCGGCCGGTAGCCACCATGCTGCTGAGCCTGGCGATCATGTTGCTCGGTGGCGTCAGCTTCAATTTGCTGCCGGTGTCGCCGTTGCCGCAGATCGACTTCCCGGTAATTGTGGTGTCGGCCAGCTTGCCGGGCGCCAGCCCCGAGGTGATGGCGTCTACCGTGGCCACGCCGCTGGAGCGCTCGTTCGGCGCGATTGCCGGCATCACCACCATGAGCAGTTCATCGAGCCAGGGCTCCACGCGGGTGATTCTGGCCTTCGATTCCGACCGCGATATCAACGGCGCGGCGCGGGAAGTGCAGGCGGCAATCAATGCGTCGCGCAACCTGCTGCCCAGCGGCATGCGCAGCATGCCCACCTACAAGAAGATCAACCCGTCCCAGGCGCCGATCATGGTGCTGTCGCTGACCTCCGACGTGTTGCAGAAGGGCCAGCTGTACGACCTGGCCTCGACCATTCTGTCCCAGAGCCTGTCCCAGGTGCCGGGCGTGGGCGAAGTGCAGATTGGTGGCAGCTCCTTGCCGGCCGTGCGCATCGAGCTGGAGCCCAAGGCCCTCGATCAGTACGGCGTGGCCCTGGATGATGTGCGCAATACCATCGCCAACGCCAACCAGCGCCGGCCCAAGGGTTCCCTGGAAGACAGCGAACGCAACTGGCAGATCCAGGCCAACGATCAGTTGGAAAAAGCCAAGGACTACGAGCCGTTGCTGATTCGCTACCAGAACGGCGCGGCGTTGCGCCTGAGTGATGTGGCGAAGATCAGCGACGGCGTGGAGGACCGCTACAACAGCGGGTTTTTCAACAACGATTCGGCGGTACTGCTGGTGATCAACCGCCAGTCCGGCGCCAACATCATTGAAACCGTGCGCCAGATCAAGGCGCAGTTGCCGGCGTTGCAGGCGGTGCTGCCGTCCAGCGTCAAGCTCAACCTGGCCATGGACCGTTCGCCGGTCATCACCGCCACCTTGCACGAAGCCGAGATGACCCTGCTGATCGCCGTGGCCCTGGTGGTGCTGGTGGTGTACCTGTTCCTGGGCAACTTCCGCGCCTCGTTGATCCCCACCTTGGCGGTGCCGGTGTCGCTGGTGGGCACCTTTGCGGTGATGTACCTGTACGGGTTTTCGCTGAACAACTTCTCGCTGATGGCGCTGATCCTGGCGACCGGCCTGGTGGTGGACGATGCCATCGTGGTGCTGGAGAACATCTCCCGGCATATCGACGAAGGCGTGCCGCCGATGAAGGCCGCGTACCTGGGCGCCCAGGAAGTCGGCTTTACCTTGCTGTCGATGAACGTGTCGCTGGTGGCGGTGTTTCTCTCCATCCTGTTCATGGGCGGGATCGTCACCAACCTGTTCCGTGAATTTTCCATCACCTTGTCGGCGGCAATCATCGTTTCGCTGATCGTGTCGCTGACCCTGACCCCGATGCTCTGCGCACGCTGGCTCAAGCCCCATGTCAAAGGGCAGATGACCGGCTTGCAGCGCTGGAGCCACCGCATCAACGAACGCATGGTCGCCGCCTATGCCACCAGCCTGGACTGGGTGCTGCGCCATCGACGCCTGACCCTGCTCAGCCTGTTGCTGACCGTGGGCGTGAACATCGCGCTGTACGTGGTGGTGCCGAAGACCTTCATGCCCCAGCAGGACACTGGTCAGTTGATTGGTTTTGTGCGCGGGGATGACGGGCTGTCATTCAACGTGATGCAGCCGAAAATGGAAATCTTCCGCCAGGCCGTGCTCAAGGACCCGGCGGTGCTCAGCGTGGCCGGTTTTATCGGCGGCAACAGCGGCACCAACAACGCGGTGATGCTGGTGCGCCTCAAACCGATTGCCGAGCGCAAAATCTCGGCCCAGGCCGTGATCGAGCGACTGCGCAAGGAAGTGCCGCTGGTCCCCGGCGGGCGTCTGTTTCTGATGGCCGACCAGGACCTGCAATTCGGCGGCAGCCGCGACCAGACCAGCGCGCAGTATTCCTACATCCTGCAAAGCGGTGACCTGGCCGCGTTGCGCCTGTGGTACCCCAAAGTGGTGGCCGCCATGCGCGAGCTGCCGGAGCTGACCGCCATCGACGCCCGCGAAGGGCGCGGCGCGGCCCAGGTCACCCTGATTGTCGACCGCGACCAGGCCAAGCGCCTGGGGATCGACATGGCCATGGTCACCTCGGTGCTCAACAACGCCTACAGTCAGCGGCAGATTTCCACGATCTACGACAGCCTCAACCAGTATCAGGTGGTGATGGAGGTCAATCCCAAATATGCCCAGGACCCGATTACCCTCAACCAGGTGCAGGTGATTACCGCCGATGGCGCGCGCGTGCCGCTGTCGACCATTGCCCATTATGAAAACAGCCTGGCCGATGACCGCGTCAGCCATGAAGGCCAGTTCGCCTCGGAAAACATCGCGTTCGACATGGCGCCAGGCGTGACGGTGGAGCAGGGCACTGCCGCCATCGAGCGCGCGATTGCCAAGGTCGGCCTGCCGGAAGACGTGATCGCCAAGATGGCCGGCACCGCCGATGCGTTCGCCGCGACCCAGAAGGGCCAGCCGTTCATGATTCTCGGCGCGCTGGTGGCGGTGTACCTGGTGCTGGGCGTGCTGTATGAAAGCTATATCCACCCGCTGACGATTCTGTCGACCTTGCCCTCGGCCGGCGTCGGCGCGTTGCTGTCCATCTACCTGCTGGGCGGTGAGTTCAGCCTGATCTCGTTGTTGGGGCTGTTCCTGCTGATCGGGGTGGTGAAGAAAAACGCGATCCTGATGATCGACCTGGCGCTGCAGCTTGAGCGGCATGACGGCATGAGCCCGCTGGAGTCGATTCGCAGCGCCTGCCTGCTGCGCCTGCGACCGATCCTGATGACCACGCTGGCGGCGATTCTTGGCGCCTTGCCGCTGCTGCTCGGCGCCGGCGATGGCGCGGAAATGCGCCAGCCCCTGGGCCTGACCATCATTGGCGGCCTGGTGTTCAGCCAGATCCTGACCCTTTACACCACCCCGGTGGTTTACCTCTATCTAGACCGCGCGCGCCACCGCTTCAACGCCTGGCGCGGCGTGCGTACCGATGCTGCCCTGGACACTGCGCTATGAATGATTCAACCAACGCGAACCCCACTGTAGGAGCGAGCTTGCTCGCGAAAAACGTGCAGACACCGCGTTCTTCCAAGCTCGGCGCGTTATCGTTGACGACCTTCGCGAGCAAGCTCGCGCCTACAGTGGGGTTGGCGTTGTTGCTCAGCGCCTGCGCCATCGGCCCCGATTACCAGCGTCCGCCCGTGGTCGAACCGGCACAATTCAAGCAAGCCCAGGGCTGGCGCCAGGCCAACCCGAGCGACTCCCTGGCCCGGGGCGCGTGGTGGGAGCTGTACGGCGACCGCCAACTGAACGAGCTGGTGGTACGCCTCAACAGTTCCAACCAGACCGTCGCCCAGGCCGAGGCGCGTTTCCGTCAGGCCCAGGCACTGGTGCGCAGTGCTCGCGGGGCGTTTTACCCCAGCGTCGACCTGAGCGTCGGTAAAACCCGCGCCAGCCAGGGTACCGGCAGCAGCAGCGCGAGCCTGAGCAGTTCCAGCAGCGGTATTCGCGACACCCTCAATGCGCAACTGGGCGTGAGCTGGGAAGCCGACGTCTGGGGCAAATTGCGCCGTGGCCTGGAGGCCAACGAAGCCAGCGCCGAGGCCAGCACGGCAGACCTGGCGGCGATGCGCCTGAGCCAACAGTCGGAACTGGTGCAGAGCTACCTGCAGTTGCGCGTCATGGATGAACAGACGCGTTTGTTGCAAGCCACGCTGGACACCTACCAGCGTTCGCAGCAGATGACCGAAAACCAGTACCGCGCCGGTGTTGCCGGCAAGGACGCTATCGCCCAGGCGCGAACCCAGCTCAAGACCACCCAGGCCAGCCTGATCGACCTGATCTGGCAGCGTGCCCAGCTGGAAAACGCCATTGCGGTATTGATCGGCGAAGCGCCGGCCAATTTCAGCCTGGCCGTCAGCAAGGACATCCCGGCGTTGCCGCAGATTCCCGTGGGCCTGCCGTCGCAGCTGTTGGAGCGCCGCCCGGATATCGCGTCGGCCGAACGTTCGGTGATTGCAGCCAACGCCAATATTGGTGTGGCCAAGGCCGCCTATTATCCTGACTTGACCTTGAGCCTGGCGGGGGGCTACTCCAGCAGCACCTATGAAGACTGGATCAGCCTGCCGAACCGTTTCTGGTCGGTGGGCCCGAAGCTGGCCATGACGCTGTTCGACGGCGGCCAGCGCTCGGCGGAAGTCGACCGCAGCGTGGCCAGCTATGACGAAACCGTGGCCAAGTACCGTCAGACCGTACTGGATGGGTTCCGCGAAGTCGAAAATTACATGGTGCAGCTCAAGGTGCTGGCCGACGAAGCGGTGGTCAGCAACGAGGCGCTGGAGTCTGCTCGCGAGTCGTTGCGGTTGACCGAGAACCAGTACAAGGCGGGGCTGATTGCCTATCTGGACGTGGTTACCGTGCAGGCAACGGCCCTGAGTAACGAGCGCACGGTACTGAACTTGCTGCAGTCGCGGTTGGTGGCGAGTGTGCAGTTGATTGCGGCGTTGGGTGGGGGGTGGGATGGGAACACCCGTCCGGCCGACCAAGATAAGTAGGGGTAATTCAATCTCGGGATGGCCTATGCTGCTACCCGAATGACACGCTTCGGTCAATGTGGGAGGGGGCTTGCCGATGGCGGCCTCAGAGCCGACCAGGATGTTGGATCGATCCCGGTCCAAATGTGGGAGGGGGCTTGCCCCCGATGACGGCCTCAGAGCCGACCAGGATTTTGGATCGATCCCGGTCCAAATGTGGGAGGGGGCTTGCCCCCGATGGCGGCCTCAGGGCCGACCAGGATGTTGGATCAGACCGAGTACATATCCGTTTCTGCGGTAACGGCCACTTAGGGTTCCGCCCTGACGGCGGCTCACTTTTGAAAAGCGCAAA
>NZ_JAFLXH010000035.1:0-76736 GCF_019891515.1 Pseudomonas sp. Wu6
GGCTCCACAGCTACAACAACTACCTGTCGCCAATAGCCATGGAGCAAAAAGCGGCATAAACACCGTAATCGGTGTCCGGGATTACTTGACCAGTTCAGCTTGCCCCCGATGGCGGTGGGTCAGTTGTGTATTTACTGACTGACACACCGCTATCGGGGGCAAGCCCCCTCCCACATTTGAGCGCATTTCAATTGGGGATCAGTGGCGCTCGAGAGCGTTAACGAGGTCGTGGAAGGCTTCGCGGTTGGACTCGTTCAGGCCCATCAGGATCTTGTGTGCTTCGAGTACCTTGATCCGCACGATTTCCTCGGACTGGTCCTGCGACGGCAGGTCGGTCAGGCATTCCGGGCAGGGGATCGGGCGGTCAACGATGTTGAACACCTGGTCAAAACCCATGGACTGCAGCAGACGGGTAATGTCTTCGTGGGTGGTGACCACGGTCGGCAACAGGCCGACCTTCTGCCGCGACAGAATGGACAATTTGGCCAACAGGCCCAGGGTGGTGCTGTCGATGCTGCGGGTTTCGGTCAGATCGATCACGATCGCCGAGAAGTTCAGCGCTGTGAAGATCCGCTCGATCGTCGCATCCAGCGCCGAACACAGGGTCAGGCGCACTTCACCGACAAACTTCAGGACGAAGGTCCCGTCTTGCTCGGCGAATTGGATTCTTCCGGTACTCATCAAAGATTCCTGCTCAACACCAATAGGGCGATATCATCCGGCATCTCCCCTAGCGTGGCCAATCCAAAAACCTGCCGCAGACCATCCAGGCTGCCGCCCGCCGACTTGACCTTTTGGGGCAAGGCGGCTTCTTTCTCTTTAAGTGTAGGCTCTGGAAGGAGGTCCAAGATGCCGTCGGACATCAGCGTCAGGCTGAAGGTCGGCGGCAGTTCCAGGATGTGGTCTTCATAGGTGGCTTCATTGAACAAGCCCACCGGCAGGCCACGCCCTTCCAGGTAACGCACACTGTCAGGAGTGTACAGAACAGGCATCGGCAGGTGACCGCCAATGCTGTAGGTCAAAAGACCGGTTTCTTCATCGATCACGCCGCCAACCATCGTCACGTGCTTGCCCAGCTTGCAGCTGATCAGGCCTCGGTTGATGTGGCCCAGCACCTCGGAGGGGGTGAATTCCGGCAAGGTGCCATTGCGCTTGGATTCGAACAACAACCGCGTGGTCATGAACTTCAACAACACGGTGACAAACGCAGAGGATGCACCGTGGCCGGACACGTCGGCCAGGTAGAACGCCACGCGCCGCTCATCCACACGGAAATAGTCGACAAAATCCCCCGACAGGTACAACGACGGGATGATCTGGTGCGCGAACTGGAAATCGTCGATGGTCCAGGGGCTCACCGGCAGCATGTTCATCTGCACCTGGCGACCGGCGTTCTGGTCTTCCTGGAGCAGGTTCAGGCTGGCTTCGAGCTCGCGGTTGGCAGTTTCGAGCTTTTCGCGGTAGCGCTGGTTTTCCTGGAGCAGGCGGGCACGGTCCAGGGCGCGACGCACCGAGTGTTCCAGCACCGCCAGGTCTTCCAGGGGCTTGATCAGGTAATCGGCGGCGCCCAGGCGCAAGGCTTCAACGGCGTCATTCATGACCCCGGCACCGGACACGACAATCACCGGTGTCTGCGGAGCACGCTCGGTCACCTGGCGAATCAGTTCGAGGCCGCCCATCTGGGGCATGCGCAGGTCGCAGATCACGAGGTCGGGCTGGTCGCGCTCGAATACCTGGAGACCCTGTTGGCCGTTGCCGGCCTGCAGGACGCTGAAGCCACTGTCTTCCAAATAGGCCGCGAGGCTCGCGCGCACTACTTCGTCGTCATCGATTATCAGCAGCGTGGCACTGGTTTTTTGCATGTGGGCAAACGGCGCCAGAATTAGGTTGGCGTAGGTGGCTCGACAATGGCCGGGCTCACGTACTGGATTCGCTTTCTAGCCTCTCTGTCCTACAAAGCATTGGGATTTACCCCATGCACAACCGTAAAGCAGAGGTGCCCTTCTAAGGCGCAGACGGTACTCCCATCCGTGAGGGGTTTCAAGCTCATGCCGATGGTCGCCGAACGTCTTTACACGGCAAATCACCGGGAGTTATAAGAACGCTCATGACCACAACCCAAAGTAAGGATGGATGCTGTGAGCGAACATGAGCGCGACTACGCGGAAAAACGCGACTTCATCCGCATGCGGGTGGATGCCGATGTGTCCTTGATCCACGCCGGACAGGAAATTGCAGGGGTCTGCGTGGACCTTTCCAGCTCCGGCATGCAGGTGCAGGCGCCTCGCCAGTTCAGCGTCGGTGACTTGCTGACCGTGCGCATCGATTCGGAGCACGCCGCACTAAAAGGTCTTGAGGCCGATACTGAGGTAGTATGGACGAAGGCGGAGGGCGATGAGCAGCAGCTGGGCCTGAAGATTTTGAAAATGCGCTGATCAGCGCATACAAAAAAGGCGACCGTTCAAAGGTCGCCTTTTTCATTTCAAAACGTCACAGCTTAAAAGTCGTCGACAACCTTGCCGTCCTTGACCTTGAACTCACGGTTCTGCAGGTAAGCGTTACGGATAAAGGTGTACTTGTCGCCGCTGATCAGCTTTTCGCTGTCGAGCAGGCTGGCTCGGGTGTCGACCACATTCAGGCCAAAGGTGCTGTTGCGCCAGCCGATATCGTTCATGTAGCGGTACGGTTGGGTGTAGCTATCCACGTATTTGGACGGCGCATCACGCAAGGTGCTTGGACCCATCAACGGGATCATCACGTAGGGACCGCTGCCGACGCCCCAGTAGCCGAGAGTCTGGCCGAAGTCTTCATCGCTGCGCTGCAGCCCCATTTTGGTGCCGACATCGATAAAGCCCAGCACGCCGAACGTGGTGTTGACCAGCAGGCGGGCCGTGTCGACGCCAGCGTTGTGCGGCTTGAGCTGCAACACGTTGTTGGCCAGGTTGCCGACATCGCCGATGTTGCGGAAGAAGTTGTGAATGCCGTCCTGCACCAATTGCGGGGTGACGAACTGATAGCCCTGGGCGATTGGCTTGAGGGCATAGGTATCAACGGTGTCGTTGAAGGTGAAGATCGGGCGGTTGACGCTTTCCCATGGATCATCTTCTGTCGCGGCCTGGGCGGCGAACGGTGCCATTAGGACGGTGGCACACACCGACAACTGAGCGAAGTACTGGCTCCAGCGCATAGCTTTTGCTCCTTGAATAGTCTGTCATGGGCGCTATGCCCTGAATAAGGCGGCCAGTATATGACGGAAGTGTGGATTTAGGCAGTCGCAAGGAAACGACTTTCACAATTTGGACAAAATTCCTACAAATACGCGCCGATGTCATCCACCTGTCATGCCGCCCCGATAGCGTTGCAGCTATTTCAGGGACGTTCAGATGCCACATGCCGAAATCGCCGTCGCCACTGCCCCCGCGTTGACCGCCGTGTTGTTTGGCCTGAGTGGCTGCCTGGTGGATTTCGGTTCCCAGGCCCGGCGCGACTCACCCTCCCCCGACTCCCAGGCCACACCCGGCGCGCTGAAAATCCTGCGCAGCCTGAAAGAGCAAGGCGTGCCCTGCGCCTGGCTGGATGAACTGCCGCCGTCTGTCACCACGCCACTGGCCGCGACCCTGCCCGCGTGGATCAAGGCCGCCTCACCCTCCACCATCCGCTGGCCGGCGCCCCACGCCTGCTGGCAAGCCTTGATGGAACTGAACATCGATCGCCTGGACGGCTGCGTGCTGGTCAGCGGCGAACCGCGCCTGCTGCAATCGGGCCTGAACGCCGGGCTGTGGACCATCGGCCTGGCCTCCTGCGGCTCGCTGTGCGGCGTGGCGCCGGAGCAATGGCAGGCGCTGAGCGAAAAGGAACGCGAGCACAAGCGCGGCAAGGCCACCGTGGCCCTCTATGGATTAGGCGTGCACTCGGTGATCGACCACCTCGGTGAGCTCGACACCTGCCTGGCCGATATCCGCCTGCGCCGCCTCAAAGGCGAGAAGCCCTGACAAGGATCATGCACAGTGGGCGCCGGTGGATTAATCTACACGTCAGTTCGTAGACCTTTCCCGGCGTGCCGCGGTCTATGCCAGTGCCTATCGATAAAAGGAAAGAATGTCATGCCTGATCGCAAAAAACTGGAAGAACAGGTCGAGATCCTGCGCGGGCAGCTGGAACAGGAACCGCCGCTGCCGGAAGAAAAACGCGAAGCGCTGGAAGCCTTGATCGCCAAGTTTGAAGTGCAACTTGAACTGGAGCCGGCTACCCAGTCGCCCAGCATTTCCGACGACGTGAATCAAGCGGCCATAGAGTTCGGCGCTGAACACCCGGTCATTTCCGGGACATTGCGCAACATCATGATCACCTTGGGCAACATCGGCATCTAACCTGCCCGCGAGCCTAGCGCAGATCCAAAATGTGGGAGGGGGCTTGCCCCCGATAGCGGAGTGTCAGTCACAGCACCTGTGTCTGACCCCCTGCAATCGGGGGCAAGCCCCCTCCCACATTGGGTTTTGTGTGCAGGCTTACTGGCGCGCCAGGCGTACGTTCTGGAACACCACATCCTCGGTGCTGCGATACGGGTTGATGTCCAGCCCACCCCGGCGCACATACCGTGCGTACACGGTCAGTTTCTGCGGCTTGAGCAAGCGCTGCAGGTCGAGGAAGATGCGCTCCACGCACTGTTCATGGAAGTCCGAGTGCTGACGGAAGCTCACCAGGTAGGCCAACAGGCTGGCGTGATCCAGCGCCGCACCGCGGTACTCCACCACCACACTGCCCCAATCGGGCTGGCTGGTGACCGGGCAGTTGGATTTGAGCAGGTGGCTGTGCACGCTCTCTTCCACCACACGCGAGTCATCACAGCGCAACAGTTCCGGGCGCGGATGTTCGTAGCTGCTGACGTTGATATCCAGGTCATCGATGCATACGCCCGGCAACGCCATCACGCCTTGCGCCTCGATTTCGGCCAGGCTGCGGATGCGCACGCTGACCGGCTTGCCGGCGGCGGCGCTGAGGTCGTTGCGCAGGGTCTCTTCCAGGCCATGGGTGTCGGCGAACGCGGTCTGGTTCAACGAATTGAGGTACAGCTTGAAGGACTTGGACTCGATGATGTTCGGCGAGTCGGCCGGGATGCTGAACTCACAGATGGCCACCACCGGCTTACCGGACGGCAGCAACCAGGACAGTTCGAAGCAGTTCCAGAAATCCACACCCGTGTAGGGCAGGGTCTCGGCGCTCAGGCCCAGCTCGGCCCACTTGGCCGCGCGAGGGATCGGGAACAGCAACGAAGGGGTGTACGTGGAGATGTATTCACTGGACTTGCCCAGCGGCGAATGTTCGGCTGCGGGATGCATGGCGGAAACCTGGCTAAATAAACCGCGCCAGTCTACCAGCCTTTGCTCCCGCCCTTAAGGAACGCCTTACTCAACGGTCAGCGTGCCGACCATGCCCGCCTGGTAATGACCGGGAAGATTGCAGGCGAACTCAAGGCCGGTGGCCTTGCTAAAGGTCCACGTCAGCTCGGCGGTTTTGCCGGGTTCGACCAACACGCTGTTCGGATCATCGTGCTTCATCGCGCCATGCTCCATTTTACTGTGGTCCATGGCCCCCATACCGGTCGCCGTGAGCATGCCGCTGGCCTGCATCTGCAACATTTCCTTCTGATGTTCGGCGTGCATGGCCGCGTCGCCCAAGTTGAATTCATGCAACAGCCGGCCTTTATTGACCAACACAAAACGGACCGTCTCACCGGCCTTGACGTCGAGGGACTTGGGTGAAAAGGCCATGTCCTGCAAGGTCACTTCGACTGTGCGTGTGGCTTTGTCAGCCGCAGCGGGTTGGCCGAACGCATAGGTGTGGGCCGCATCGGCCATGGCATCGACGCTCAGCGCCAACAGGCAGCCCGCCACAAATAAAGGTGTACGCAACGCCATCTTTCACTCTCCACAATGGGTGACTCGCTGAGGGAGCACTTTAAGATGGCCACGCTGCCAGCCAACTGACTGCTAGATTACAACTTTGTCAGGTTGCCCCCTTACCCTTGAGCCCAAGGTATAAAGCCCGGCGCCCACCGTTGCCACGAGCCGCCCATGAAACTGCTGATTGTCGAAGACCAACCAAAAACCGGCCACTATCTGCGCCAGGGCCTGGCCGAAGCCGGGTTTACCACCGAGTTGGTGGCCGACGGCACCAGCGGCCAGCACCTGGCGCTGACCGGCGACTATGACTTGCTGATCCTCGACGTCATGCTGCCCGGTCGTGATGGCTGGCAAATCCTGCAAGCGGTGCGCAGCGCCGGCCTGGACATGCCGGTGTTGTTTCTTACCGCACGCGACGCGGTGGAGGATCGCGTGCACGGCCTGGAGCTGGGCGCCGACGATTACCTGGTCAAGCCCTTCGCCTTCTCCGAGCTGCTCGCCCGCGTGCGCAGCCTGTTACGGCGTGGTGGCAGCACGCCGCAGGACACCCACCTGCAACTGGCCGACCTGCGCCTGGACCTGATCCGCCGCCGCGTCGAACGCAGCGGCCAGCGTATCGACCTCACCGCCAAGGAGTTTTCCCTGCTGGAACTGCTGCTGCGCCGCCAGGGCGAAGTGCTGCCCAAGTCGCTGATCGCCTCACAGGTGTGGGACATGAATTTCGACAGTGACACCAACATCATCGAAGTGGCGATCCGCCGCCTGCGCCTGAAAGTCGACGATGCCTTTCCCAACAAGCTGATCCACACGGTGCGCGGCATGGGCTATGTACTGGAGGAGCGCTTCACGTGATCCAGCGCCTGTCCCTCGCCAGCCGCCTGGCACTGCTGTTTGCCGCGTGCACCGCCGTGGTTTCGCTGCTCGCCGGCGTGTTGTTCAACCACGCCAGCGAGGCGCACTTTATCGAGCTGGACCAGCAGCAATTGGACAGCCGGCTGGTGACGCTGCGCAACACGTTGCAGGGTGTCGACTCGCCGCAAGCCTTCGCCCGGCGCGAACCCCAATTGCGCGCCGACCTCAACCATCAACCCGACCTCACCTTGCGCATCACCGCGGCCGGCCAGCGCTGGCTTGACCAGGCACCCGGCGTGGCGTTGCCCGAGGCACCCGGCCTGCACAGCCTGCAGCAGGCCGGCACCGCCTATCGCGTGTACAACGCGCCCTTGAGCCCCGGCCAACCTGGCTCAGCGCAGTTGACCCTGATACTCGACATCACCCACCACCAGCATTTTCTGCAGCGCATGCAGCGCTTGATCTGGCTGACCGTCGGCCTCTCGGCCCTGGCCACCGCGCTGCTCGGCGCCTGGGCGGCGCGCAGCGGGCTGCGACCCTTACGGCGCATGGGCGAAGTCGCCGCCGGCGTGTCCGCCCATTCCCTGACGCAACGCTTGCCGCAGCACCAGATGCCGGCCGAACTGGCCGAGTTGGCGCAGACCTTCAATGCCATGCTGGGCCGCCTGGACGACGCGTTCCAGCGCCTCTCGGCCTTCTCCGCCGATATCGCCCACGAACTGCGCACACCGCTGTCAAACCTGCTGACCCAGACCCAGGTCATCCTCACCCAGCCGCGCCCACTGGAGGATTACCGCGAAGCGCTGCACAGCAACCTGGAGGAATTGCAGTGGATGGCGCAATTGGTCAACGACATGCTGTACCTGGCCAAAGCCGACCACGGTTTGCTGAACCCCAAGCGCGAGCCTTTGGCACTGGCTGATGAAGTCGAGGCGTTGCTGGAGTTTTTTGCGCTGCTGGCCGAAGACGCGCAGGTTTCGCTGGTGTGCGACGGCCATGCCCACACGCCCGGTGATCGCGGCATGTTGCGCCGAGCCCTGTCCAATCTGTTGGAGAACGCACTCAGGTTTACCCCGGCGGGCGGCGAAGTGCGGGTGCGCCTGGCAGACGATGAGCGCGGCGTGAAGCTGACGGTGGAAAACACCGGGGAAGGTATTTCGAAAGATGTGTTACCCAAACTGTTCGATCGCTTCTACCGGGCCGATCCGGCGCGGCGCGAGGGCAGCAGCGAGCATGCGGGGCTGGGGCTGGCGATTACCCAGTCGATCGTGCGGGCGCATGGGGGGAGGATTTATTGTGAGTCTGAGGCGGGGTGGACGCGGTTTGTGATTGAGTTGCCTCACCTATGATCGTTCCCACGCTCTGCGTGGGAATGCCTCATTGGACGCTCTGCGTCCGCTGTTGTGACGCAGAGCGTCACGGGATGCGTTCCCACGCAGAGCGAGGGAACGATCGGTTCAGGAATACCTGAGCGCATGCGCCGGCTCGATCTTCGCCGCCCGATACGCCGGATAAATCGTCGCCAGGAAGCTCAGCACAAACCCCGCCGAGCAAATCAGCAACACATCGCCACCTTGCAGTTCGGAAGGCAGGTTACTGACAAAATACACATCCGAACTGAAGATATGCTGCCCGCTCACCCGCTCCAGCCAGCCCACCAGTTCGCTCACGTTCAGCGCCGCAATCACCCCCAGTACGCCGCCGATCAGGGTGCCGACCACGCCGATCACGGTGCCCTGCACCATGAAGATCGCCATGATCTGCCGAGGCGTGGCGCCGATGGTGCGCAGGATCGCGATGTCGGCGCCCTTGTCGTTCACCACCATGATCAAGGTGGCGATGATGTTGAAGGCGGCCACCGCGACGATCATCAGCAGCAACAGGCCGATCATGGTCTTTTCCATCTTCATCGCACTGAACAGGCTGCCCTGGGTGTGGGTCCAGTCGTCGGCCTTATACGCCGCGCCGAGGCTGGCGGCGATGTCCGCCGAAACCTTCGGCGCCGCGTACAGGTCGGTCACCGCCAGGCGCACGCTCTGCACCTGGTTGGGTTGCCAATGCTGTATTTCGGCCGCATCGGCCATGTTGATCAAGGCCATGGAACCGTCCAGCTCGGCGCCCACCTTGAAGATACCCACCACGTTCAAACGCTGCATACGTGGAGTGATGCCGCCCGGCGCGGTGCTGATTTCCGGCACGATCAAGGTCAGTTTGTCGCCCACATTGAGGCGGAAGCGGCGTGCGGTGATGTCGCCGATCACCACTCCGAACTCACCGGGCTTCAGGTCTTCCAGTTTGCCGCGCACGATGTGCTTGGCCACGATCGACACCTTGCCTTCCTGGGCCGGGTCGACGCCGCTGATCTCAATCGGCTGCATGGCGCCCTTGTAGGAGAACATGCCGTCCATCTGAGTGAAGGGTACCGCCGCCGTCACTTGCGGGTTCTTCATCGCGGCAGCGGCCACCGGCTGCCAGTCATCAATCGGCTTTACGCCGACGATGGTGGCGTGGGGCACCATGCCAAGGATGCGCGAGCTCATTTCGCGCTGGAAGCCATTCATCACCGAGAGCACCACGATCATCGCCAAGACGCCCAGGGCGAGGCCGATCATCGAGGTCATCGAGATAAACGAGACAAAACGGTTGCGGCGTTTGGCGCGGGTATAGCGCGTGCCGATGAAAATCGATAACGGTCTGAACATTCGCGTACACCGCCTGAAAAAATAAAAAAGCCCGGCCTCGAAAAACCGGGCTTGCAGCCACTCAGATAGCGACCAGATGACCTTCCTGCAAATGCAGTACGCGGTCCATCTGACGGGCCATGCTCATGTCATGGGTCACCACCAGGAACGCGGTGCGCATCTGGGTGCTCAGCTCCAGCATCAAGTCCTTGATGCCCTGGGCGGTGTGGGAGTCGAGGTTGCCGGTGGGCTCGTCGAGCATCACCAGGCCTGGGTTGTTCACCAGCGCACGGGCGATGGCCACACGCTGGCGCTCACCACCGGACAGCTCGGCCGGCTTGTGCTCCAGTCGATGGCCGAGGCCGACGCGCTCCAGCAAGGCGGTGGCACGCCGGCGCGCCTCGGGGATCGCGGTCTTGCCGATCAGCAGCGGCATGCACACGTTTTCCAGGGCGGTGAATTCCGGCAGCAGGTGGTGAAACTGGTACACAAAACCCAACGAGCGGTTACGCAACTGGCCACGGGCCTTTTCACCGAGGGCCGAAAGTTCTTCACCGGCCAGCCACACGCTGCCCTGGGACGGCGTGTCGAGGCCGCCCAACAGGTTCAGCAAAGTGCTTTTGCCGGAACCGGAACTGCCGACGATCGCCACGCGCTCGCCCGGGTGCAGTTCAAGTTGCAGGTTGGCCAGCACGACCACCGATTCCGGGCCTTCCTCGTAGGATTTGCCCAGGTTGCGGCAGCTCAGGATTGCTTTTTCACTCATGCCCGATTCACTCATAACGTAATGCCTGTGCTGGCTGGGTACGTGCCGCGCGCCAGGCTGGATACAGGGTGGCAAGGAAACTCAGGACCAACGCGGCACCGCCCACCATCAACACGTCCTGGGCCTGAACCTGGGACGGCAAGTAGTCGATGAAGTAGACGTCGGCGTTGAGGAATTTGTGACCGAGCACTTTTTCAAGCAGGGCGATGGCGGCGCTGACATTCAACGCGGCGAGAATGCCGACGGCGGTACCGATCAGGGTGCCGACCACGCCGATCACGGTGCCCTGCACCATGAAGATCGCCATGATCTGCCCCGGCGTGGCGCCCAGGGTGCGCAGAATGGCGATGTCGCCCTTCTTGTCGTTCACCACCATCACCAGCGTGGAGATAATGTTGAAGGCGGCCACGGCGACGATCAGCAACAGCAGCAGGCCGATCATGGCTTTTTCCATGCGGATGGCCTGGTACAGGTTGCCGTGGGTGCGGGTCCAGTCGCGGGCGTAGTACTGGGATTCGCCCAGGTGCTGGGCGATTTCCCAGGCACCGCGCGGCGCGTCGAACAGGTCGTTGAACTTCAGGCGCAGGCCTTGCACCTGGTCCGGCTGCCAGCGGTGCAGGCGGGCCAGGTCAGTGAGGTTGGTCAACCCGAGGTAGCCGTCGATCTCGCCGGCGCCCACATGAAAGGTGCCGACCACGGTAAACCGCTTCATGCGCGGGAACATGCCGGCCGGGGTCACGGTGACCTCCGGCGCGACGAAGGTCAGCTTGTCGCCCACGCTTACGCCGAGCTTGGCCGCGGCCTTGTCGCCGATGATGATGCCGAAGCTGCCGGGCGCCAGGTCATCGAGTCGGCCCTGCAGCATGAACTTGTCGATGATCGAGACGTTGCGCTCCTGGGCCGGGTCGACGGCATTGAGCAGGATCTTCTGCACCTTGCCGTCATTGGTCAGCAGCCCCTGCATCTGGGTAAACGGCGCAACGGCCAGCACCTTGGGGTTCTGCTTGACCTTGGCGGCCAGGCTTTGCCAGTCGCTGATGGGCGCATCGCCCTCGATGGTCGCGTGGGGCACCATGCCCAGCACGCGGGTGCGCATCTCATGATCGAAGCCGTTCATCACCGACAGCACCACGATCATCACGACCACGCCCAGGGCGAGACCGATCATCGAGGTCAGGGAAATGAACGACACAAAATGATTGCGACGCTTTGCACGGGTATAACGCGTGCCGATAAATACGAAGAGAGGTCTGAACATGTCGGGGCTTGTTCGGAGGAAAAGAAGACGTCCCGGTGGCGGGGTCTGATCAGCAGCTTTACACTCAGACCATTACCGTTACCTGGGGTTCGCCATGTCGACATTAGATGAAGAAGAGCGCCGCGAATACTACCGTATCGACGACATGATCGCACTCCAAATCAAAAGCCTGTCGGCGCCCGACGCGGCGAGCAAGGAAGTGTTGCTGGATGATTCGCCGCTGTTCAATCTGCTCAGTGAATTGCACCTCAGCGAGTTCGAAGCCCAGCACCTGCTGCGCCAGATCAACGAAAAAGACCGCAGCCTGGCGGCGTTCCTCAAAGTGCAGAACAAGCGCCTGGACCTGCTCAGCCAGGTCATGGCCCGCGGGCTGCTCAATGAGGTGGGCGCGCCGCAGCCGGTGATCCTGTCCGAAGGCGGCATCGACTTTCAGCACCCTGCCCCGCTCGTGCCCGACACGCACCTGGCGGTCAAGCTGGTGCTGATGCCCCAGGCGCTCGGCCTGTTGCTGCGCGCGCGGGTGACCCATTGCGATCCCAAGGGCGACGGCTTTGACGTGGGCACGGAATTCGAATCCATGACCGACGCCCAACGCCAACTGCTGGCGCGCTACATCCTGCAGAAACAGGCCCAGGAACGCCGCCTGGCGCGAGAACAAAGCGACGATCTCTGAATGCGTATTCACGACGCCAGCCATCCTGGCGCAAAGGAGCAACTGTGACCCTGATTTACGGCCATCGCGGTGCCAAAGGCGAAGCACCGGAAAATACCCTGACCAGCTTTCAGGAATGCCTCAAGCACGGCGTACGCCGCTGCGAACTGGACCTGCACCTGTCCATGGACGGCGAACTGATGGTCATCCACGACCCTACCCTCAAGCGCACGGCCGACCGACGCGGCAAAGTCGTCGAGTACTCGGCAGCCGACCTGGTGAAGATGGATGCGCGCAAAGGCGGCCCGGGCTGGGTCAGCCCCTGCCCGATCCCGCGCCTGGAGGAGTTGTTCGAAAAGTGCGACTTCGATCACTGGCAGCTGGAAGTCAAAAGCGCTTCGCGTACCCGCGCCGCCACCACCGTGCTGGCGATCCGCGAGATGGCCGTGCGCTTTGGCCTGATGGACAAAGTCACCGTCACCTCAAGTTCGCGGGAAGTGCTCAAAGCGGCGATTGAACTGACCCCCGACCTGTCACGCGGACTGGTGGCCGAATACGCCTGGCTCGACCCACTGAAGGTCGCGCAGAACTATAGCTGTGAGTACCTGGCGTTGAACTGGACGTTGTGCACCCCCGAGCGGCTGGAAAAAGCCCAGCGCCAGGGTTTGCATGTATCCGTATGGACGGTCAACGAACCCGCGCTGATGCGCAGGCTCGCCGACTTCGGCGTAGATAGCCTGATTACAGACTTTCCCGGTTTGGCCACTGCCACCCTCGGGAATTACTGAAATCGGTCTCCCCGGCCGGCTCAGGCCACCGGCCGGAGCCGCTCAAAAAAGCCGGTTGAGGCCGTCGTAGGCCGCTACCCGATAGGCTTCGGCCATGGTCGGGTAGTTGAACGTGGTGTTGACGAAATACTTGAGCGTATTCAGATCACCCGGCTGGTTCATGATCGCCTGGCCAATGTGCACGATCTCCGACGCCTGGTAGCCGAAGCAATGCACGCCGAGCACTTCCAGGGTTTCGCGGTGGAACAGGATCTTCAGCATGCCCTGGGGCTCACCGGCGATCTGCGCACGCGCCATGCTCTTGAAGAACGCCTTGCCCACTTCGTACGGCACCTTGGCCTTGGTCAGTTCGTGCTCGTTCTTGCCGATCGAGCTGATCTCGGGAATCGTGTAGATGCCGGTCGGCACGTCGTTCACGTAGCGCCAGCTGCCGTTGTCGACAATGCTGCCGGCCGCCGAACGGCCCTGGTCATGGGCGGCGCTGGCCAGGCTTGGCCAGCCGATCACGTCACCGGCGCCGTAGATGTTGGTCACGCAGGTGCGGTAGTTCTCGTCCACCTCGATCTGGCCACGGCTGTTGACCTTGACCCCGATGTTTTCCATGCCCAGCTTGTCGGTGTTGCCGGTACGCCCGTTGCACCACAGCAAGGCGTCGGCCTTGATCTTCTTGCCGGACTTGAGGTGCAGGATCACCCCGTTGTCCAGGCCTTCGACGCGCTCGTACTCTTCGTTGTGGCGCACGGTGATGTTGTTGTTGCTGAAGTGGTAGCTCAACGCCTGGGAAATTTCCGAGTCGAGGAAGCTCAGCAACTGGTCACGGTTGTCCACCAGTTCCACCAGTACACCCAGGCCGCTGAAGATCGAGGCGTATTCGCAGCCGATCACGCCGGCGCCGTAGATGATCAGCTTGCGCGGGGTGTGGCCCAGGCTCAGGATGGTGTCGCTATCGTAGATACGCGGGTGGTGGAAATCGATGTCCGCCGGGCGATACGGGCGCGAGCCGGTGGCGATGATAATGTGCTTGGCCACCAGTTTTTCGACCACGCCGTTGGCACAGACCACTTCGACGGTCTGCTCGTCGGCGAAGCTGCCGGTGCCGAAGAACAGGTCGACGCGGTTGCGGGCATAGAAGCCGGTGCGCGACGCGACTTGCTTGGAGATGACTTTCTCGGCGCTTTTCAATACGTCCGGAAACGAGAACCAGCGCGGCTCGCCAATGGCCCGGAACATCGGGTTGGTGTTGAATTGCATGATCTGGCGCACGGAGTGACGCAACGCCTTGGACGGGATGGTACCCAGGTGGGTGCAGTTGCCGCCGACCTGGCGACGGCTGTCGACCATCGCCACCTTGCGCCCTGCCTTTGCAGCGTTCATCGCCGCGCCTTCTCCAGCCGGGCCGGAACCCAGTACCACCACGTCGTAGTTGTAGACAGCCATGCGTACTCCTCAGAACAGGCCAGGCGTACGGTTGGACGCCTGGCTAAATCATGCCGCGGCCAGCGGGCATGAAGGACAATTTGGCTCAAGTGTGTGAACCGGGGCACAGTCTATATAAGGCTCAACGCCGCGCACATTAACCCTTGGTCGCGTCGTAGGCCAGTGTTGCCATACTAACAGGGCGCAAATCAGCGTCGATTCAAGGATCAGCCATTATGCGACAACTCTTTATCGGTTTGATGCTGATGCTGTCGATCACGGCCCAGGCCAGTGATGTGGACCGACTCAAGCAGGCCGGCTTCCCCGCGCAGGTCGAGGGGTTGGCGCTGAAAAACCAGGCGGTGCTCAACTATCTCTGGGCGGATGTGTATGCGGCGGCGCTGTACGCGCCGGCGGATCTGACCGCAAGGCAAGCCTGGGACCAACAGAAAGCGTTGCGCCTGGTGCTGTATTACTTTCGCAACATCGATCGCGCGGATGTGATCAAGGCGGCCAGCGCCACCCTGGAACGCCAGCAAGCCAGTGCCGGCTTGAATCCGGAGATAGCCAGGCTGCACGCCCGCTTTCGGGATATTCGGAGCGGTGACCGCTATGCCCTGGATTTTCGCCCGGGCCGGGGTTTGAACCTGGAGATTAATGGTCAGGTGGTGTTCAGCAGTAGCGATGATGTGCTGGCGAGGGCTTACCTGGGTATCTGGCTTGCACCTGAAGGGTTGTCTGATGAATTGCGCGGCCAGTTGCTGGATTGATGTGTCGGCTGTAGCACCGCCATCGGGGGCAAGCCCCCTCCCACAGTTTGATTTGCGAACACATACCAATGTGGGAGGGGGCTTGCCCCCGATGAGGCCCTCCCAGGCACAAAAAAGCCCCGAACCAGTCGGGGCCTTTTCATTCAACACTCAGGCTTAGCGCGGAAACGCCGGCGGGTTGACCCCAGCCATGTCTTCCATCACGCGAACCACCTGGCAGCTGTAGCCGAACTCGTTGTCGTACCACACGTACAGCACAACGCGGTTGTCCTGGCTGATGGTCGCTTCAGCGTCCACCACACCGGCATGGCGCGAGCCGACGAAGTCGGTGGATACCACTTCCTGGGAATTGACGAAGTCGATCTGCTTGTGCAGATCGGAGTGCAGCGCCATGTAGCGCAGGTACTCGTTCATCTCTTCACGGGTGGCGGCTTTCTCAAGGTTCAGGTTGAGAATGGCCATCGACACGTTCGGCGTCGGTACACGGATCGCGTTACCGGTCAGCTTGCCGGCCAGCTCAGGCAGGGCCTTGGCGGCAGCGGTGGCGGCACCGGTCTCGGTGATCACCATGTTCAGCGCGGCGCTGCGGCCACGGCGGTCGCCCTTGTGGAAGTTATCGATCAGGTTCTGGTCGTTGGTGTACGAGTGAACGGTTTCGACGTGGCCGTTGACGATGCCGAACTTGTCATTCACAGCCTTGAGCACCGGCACGATGGCGTTGGTGGTGCAGGAAGCGGCGGACACGATCTTGTCGTCAGCGGTGATTTCGGCATGGTTGATGCCGTGCACGATGTTCTTGAGCTTGCCCTTGCCAGGCGCAGTCAGGACAACGCGGTCGACACCCGGGCAGGCCAGGTGCTGGCCCAGGCCTTCGGCATCACGCCATACGCCGGTGTTATCCACCAGCAGCGCGTCCTTGATGCCGTACTGGGTGTAATCCACCTCGGACGGGTTCTTCGCGTAGATCACCTGGATCAGGTTACCGTTGGCGGTGATGGTGTTGTTTGCTTCGTCGATAACGATGGTGCCGTTGAACGGACCGTGTACCGAGTCGCGGCGCAACAAACTTGCGCGCTTGGTCAAGTCGTTCTCGGCGCCTTTGCGCACCACGATGGCCCGCAGGCGCAGGCCGTCGCCGCCGCCGGTTTTTTCGATGAGGATGCGCGCCAGCAGGCGGCCGATACGGCCGAAGCCGTAGAGCACCACGTCGGTGCCTTTGCGGGCAGCGGCGCTTTGCTGGCCGATCACCTCGGCCATTTCTTCACGCACGAACTGCTCGGCAGTGCGACCTGCGCCTTCCTTGCGGAATTTGTAGGCCAGCTTGCCCAGGTCGACCGAAGCCGCGCCGAGCTTGAGCTCGCTCATGGCCTTGAGCAGTGGGAATGTTTCGTGGACGGAGAGTTCGCTGTCGTCGGCAGAACGGTGGCGCGCAAAGCGGTGCGCCTTGAGAATCGCGATGACGGACTGGTTGATCAGGCTGCGGCCATAGATCGAGCTCACCACATTGTTATTGCGGTACAGCTGACCGATAAGCGGAATCATCGCTTCAGCGAGTGCTTCACGGTCGATCCATTCACCAAGACACTGGTCGGGCTTCTGAGTCACGGGAACCTTCCACATGTAGGGGCTGAAAAAAGGGGCTACATTATGTCGCCCGACTGACCGTTGAGCAATGCGCTACAGGCAACAAAAACCCCTTGCAAAAAAATACCACCGCGCTACAGCCCAGGAAATACGCGGGTTCCAGAAGGCCACCCATTTGACGAGCAGGCCGACTTGTCCGTAACCCTCCTAAACATTCGCGCATTTTGGCACTACATATTGAGTCAAAACCCACGATTGTTTGTCTTAGCCACTACATTTCCAACAAACCGTAATAGGCACAGTCAGCAACTGACAGGCGGCACCTCTGGCCGTTACAATTACCGACTTTGTCGCAACGCTTGGAGCTCAACCTTCCGTGCCCGTTCTGCGTCTACCGCTACTCCCTGCCGCGGCAGGTAAACAGCACTGGGGCAACCTGCCCGGTGCCGCCCTGAGCCTGGCCATTGCCGAGGCTGCCAGCGCAGCCAAGCGCTTTACCCTGCTGCTGACCGCCGACAGCCAAAGCGCCGAACGGTTGGAGCAGGAGCTGAGCTTCTTCGCCCCCGATTTGCCGGTGCTGCACTTTCCCGACTGGGAAACTCTGCCCTACGACCTGTTCTCGCCGCACCAGGACATTATTTCCCAGCGCATCGCCAGCCTGTACCGCCTGCCGGAACTGGCCCACGGCGTGCTGGTGGTGCCGATTACCACGGCATTGCATCGCCTGGCGCCGACCAAGTTCCTGCTCGGCAGCAGCCTGGTGCTGGACATCGGCCAGAAGCTTGATGTGGAGCAGATGCGCACGCGCCTGGAGGCCAGCGGCTACCGTTGCGTCGACACGGTGTACGAGCACGGTGAATTCGCGGTGCGCGGTGCACTGATTGATCTGTTCCCGATGGGCAGCAAGTTGCCGTATCGCATCGACCTGTTCGATGACGAAATCGAAACGCTGCGCACCTTCGACCCGGAAAACCAGCGTTCCATCGATAAGGTCGAGTCGATCAAGCTGCTGCCGGCGCGGGAATTTCCCCTGCAAAAAGACGCGGTCACGCGCTTCAAGGCGCGCTTTCGCGAGCGCTTCGATGTGGACTTCCGCCGTTGCCCGATCTTCCAGGACTTGAGCAGCGGGATTACGCCGGCCGGTATCGAGTACTACCTGCCGCTGTTCTTCGACGAAACCTCCACGCTCTTCGATTACCTGCCCCAGGACACCCAGGTGTTCTCGCTGCCGGGCATCGAGCAGGCGGCGGAAAATTTCTGGAACGACGTGCGCAACCGCTATGAAGAGCGCCGCGTCGACCCATCCCGACCTTTATTGCCCCCCGCCGAGCTGTTCCTGCCGGTGGAAGACTGCTTCGCGCGCCTGAAAAACTGGCCGCGCGTGGTCGCCAGCCAGCAGGATGTGGACGCCGGCAGCGGCCGCGAGCGCTTCCCCGCAGCGGCGCTGCCGGATTTGGCGATTCAGGCCAAAGCCACACAGCCGCTGGAGGCGCTGTCCAACTTCCTCGGCGACTTCCCCGGCCGCGTGCTGTTTACCGCCGAATCCGCCGGGCGTCGCGAAGTGCTGCTGGAGTTGCTGGAGCGCCTGAAGCTGCGCCCGAAAACCGTCGACAGCTGGCCGGATTTTGTAAAAAGCAACGAGCGCCTGGCAATCACCATCGCGCCGCTGGACGAAGGGCTGCTGCTGGATGACCCGGCCCTGGCCCTGATCGCCGAAAGCCCTTTGTTCGGCCAGCGCGTGATGCAGCGTCGCCGTCGCGAAAAACGCGCCGACGCCAATAACGATGCGGTGATCAAGAACCTCACCGAGCTGCGCGAAGGCGCGCCGGTGGTGCACATCGACCACGGCGTCGGCCGCTACCTCGGTTTGCAGACCCTGGAAATCGACAACCAGGCCGCCGAATTCCTCACCATGGAGTACGCCGAAGGCGCCAAGCTCTACGTGCCGGTGGCCAGCCTGCACTTGATCGCGCGCTACACCGGCAGCGACGACGCGCTGGCGCCCTTGCATCGCCTGGGCTCCGAGACCTGGCAGAAAGCCAAGCGCAAGGCCGCCGAACAGGTGCGCGACGTGGCCGCCGAATTGCTCGACATCTACGCCCGCCGCGCCGCCCGCGAAGGGTATGCGTTCGCCGACCCGAAAGCCGACTACGCCACCTTCAGCGCCGGCTTCGCCTTCGAAGAAACCCCGGACCAGCAAACCACCATCGAAGCCGTGCGCGCCGACATGCTCGCGCCCAAGCCGATGGACCGCCTGGTGTGCGGCGATGTGGGCTTCGGCAAGACCGAAGTGGCCATGCGCGCCGCCTTTATTGCGGTGCATGGCGGCAGGCAGGTGGCGATCCTGGTGCCGACCACCCTGCTCGCCCAGCAGCACTACAACAGCTTCCGCGACCGCTTTGCCGACTGGCCGGTGACGGTGGAAGTGATGAGCCGCTTCAAATCGGCCAAGGAAGTCAATGCCGCGATTGCCGACCTGGCCGAAGGCAAGATCGATATCGTGATCGGCACGCACAAGCTGCTGTCGGACGATGTGAAGATCAAAAACCTGGGCCTGGTGATCATCGACGAAGAACACCGCTTTGGTGTGCGCCAGAAGGAGCAACTCAAGGCCTTGCGCAGCGAAGTCGACATTCTTACGCTCACGGCAACGCCTATCCCACGCACGCTGAACATGGCCGTGTCGGGCATGCGCGACCTCTCGATCATCGCCACGCCGCCGGCGCGCCGCCTGTCGGTGCGCACCTTCGTGATGGAGCAGAACAAAAGCACGGTCAAGGAAGCGTTGCTGCGCGAATTGCTGCGCGGTGGCCAGGTGTATTACCTGCACAATGACGTGAAGACCATCGAGAAGTGCGCCGCCGACCTCGCCGAACTGGTGCCGGAAGCCCGCATCGCCATCGGCCACGGGCAGATGCGCGAGCGCGAACTCGAACAGGTGATGAGCGACTTCTACCACAAGCGCTTCAACGTGCTGATCGCCTCGACCATCATCGAGACCGGTATCGACGTACCGAGCGCCAACACCATCATCATCGAGCGCGCCGACAAGTTCGGCCTGGCCCAGTTGCACCAACTGCGCGGCCGCGTCGGGCGCAGCCACCACCAGGCCTATGCCTACCTGCTGACGCCGCCGCGCCAGCAAATTACCAGCGATGCGGAAAAACGCCTGGAAGCCATCGCCAACACCCAGGACCTGGGCGCCGGTTTTGTGCTGGCCACCAACGACCTGGAAATCCGTGGCGCCGGCGAACTGCTCGGCGACGGCCAGAGCGGGCAGATCCAGGCGGTGGGTTTCACGCTGTACATGGAGATGCTGGAGCGCGCGGTGAAAGCCATTCGCAAGGGCGAGCAACCGAACCTCGATCAACCGCTGGGCGGTGGCCCGGAAATCAACCTGCGCCTGCCGGCACTGATTCCCGAAGACTACCTGCCGGATGTGCATGCGCGGCTGATCCTGTACAAGCGCATCGCCTCGGCCACCGACGAAGAAGGCCTCAAGGACCTGCAGGTGGAAATGATCGACCGCTTCGGCCTGTTGCCGGAGCCGACCAAGAACCTGGTGCGCCTGACCCTGCTCAAGTTGCAGGCCGAGCAGTTGGGCATCAAGAAGGTCGACGCCGGGCCGCAGGGCGGGCGTATCGAATTCGAAGCCCAGACGCCGGTGGACCCGTTGGTGCTGATCAAGCTGATCCAGGGCCAGCCCAACCGCTACAAGTTCGAAGGGGCTACGCTGTTCAAGTTCATGGTGCCGATGGAACGCGCCGAAGAACGCTTCAATACCCTGGAGGCGCTGTTTGAGCGCCTCATTCCGAAATCTGCTTGAAGGACGCCTCCATGCGCGTGTTCCGCATTCTGAGCCTGTTGTTGGTGGTACTCGCGCCTTCAGCCTTTGCCGACAGCCCCTACCAGGTGGAAATGATCCTGGTGCGCCAGAATGCGGAGCCGGTGATCAACAGCCGCGCCGCCCCGGAAAACTGGGATGGCGGTGCACCGCGCCTGGGCGAGCGCATGAGCCCGCCGCGCCTGGGTAACATCGTCGACAAGCTGCGCGCCGATTCCAACTACACCGTGCTCGCGCACAAAGCCTGGGAACAGAACCTGGGCGAGCAGCCGGTGCGGATCGCCATCACCGACGGCCAGGAGCAATTCGGCCAATTCCCGATTCAAGGCGTACTGAACCTGCAACTGGGACGTTTCACCGACATCGATGCCTACTTCTGGATCAACCAGTTCGACGCCAACGGCAGCGTGATCGCCAGCGAACACTTGAGCCAGAAAGAGGTGCGCACCAAGAACAACCAGCTCAATTACCTGGATGGCGGCCACCTGGCGCTGCTGATCAAGATCACCTCGCTGACCGCCAAGCCCCCCAGCGCACCACCGCCCGACCTGCAGGACTGATACAGCGCCATGCCCCTGACGTCATCGCTGACCAAACCCCTGGCCCCGTCATGGGCCAATCGCTTCAAGGAGCAAAGCCTGGAGCGCGGGCGCCGTTATGCGCTGGAGAATCGGGTGCGCATCGTCGAGTCCGGCGACAGCACCATCACCGCCAGTTGCGAGGGTTCGGGCGGCAACGTGTACCGGCAAACCATCTCGTTGCGCGAATCGGCCAAGGGCATGCTGATCCTGGTGGACAGCCGCTGTACCTGCCCGGTGCACACCAATTGCAAACACATCGCGGCGGTGCTGCTCAAGGTCCAGGAAACCCTGGCCTACCCGGCGGCGGCCCAGGATGCCGAGCTGCTGGGCAAACTCCAGGCGGTACTGGACAATCGCGTGGTGCTGCCGCAGGTGGTCATGGAAGACGTGCGCCCCGTGCCGCGCCTGTGGCTGGCCAGCGTGGAGTTCAGCGCGTTCGAACCGCGCAATGGCAAGATGCAGCGTTACATCCAGCATCGCGCGGCGCTGTCGTTCAACTACCTGGGCAATTACGTCAGCGGGCAAAAGAACGCCGACATCATCGTGCGTCAGGAAACCCAGAGCCTGCGCATCAAGCGCCATCCGGAGCTGGAACAACCGTATCGCGAGCAACTGCGCCTGCTCGGCTTCAAGATCGCCACGCGCCAGAGCAAGGCCCTGCCGGAGAGTGCCGGCGAACTGTTCGAGATGGTCAATGACAGCGCCTGGTTGAATTTCACCCTCAACGCATCCCCCGCGCTGCGGGCCGAGGGCTGGGAGCTGCAGATCGATGAAGACTTCGGTTTTGACCTGAGCCCCGTGGACGACTGGTACGCCAGCGTCGATGAAGCCCCCGAGCGTGACTGGTTCGACCTGGAGCTGGGGATTATCGTCAACGGCGAACGGCTGAGCCTGCTGCCGATCCTGCTCAACTTGATGCGCTCCCACACCGAAATTCTCAATCCGGAAAAACTCGCCCGACGTCGCGATGATGAACTCATCCTGGTGAATATTCCCGGCCTGCCCAACGGCCACGGTCCGCTGCAGGTGGCGCTGCCTTATGGGCGTTTGAAACCGGTATTGGCGACCCTCGGCGAGTTCTACTTGCAGGAAGCCGGCACCACCACGTTGCGCCTGGCCAAGGCCGACGCGATCCGCCTGAACCCGCTGGAAGACCTGCCTCTGCAATGGGAAGGCGGCGAGAAGATCCGCAACTTTGCCCAGCGTCTGCGCGACATCAAGGATTTCACCTGCGTGGCGCCGGAAGGCTTGAACGCAACCTTGCGCCCTTACCAGTTGGAGGGCCTGAGCTGGATGCAGTCGCTGCGCCAATTGGAGGTGGGTGGAATTCTTGCGGATGACATGGGCCTGGGTAAAACCTTGCAGACCCTTGCGCATATTCTTACGGAGAAAGCCGCCGGGCGCCTGGACAGGCCGTGCATGGTGGTGATGCCCACCAGCCTGATCCCCAACTGGCTCGATGAGGCGGCGCATTTCACCCCGCAACTGAGGGTGCAGGCGCTGTACGGTGCCGGGCGCAAGAAACATTTCGCCAACCTGCGGGACTACGACCTGCTGCTGACCACCTACGCCCTCCTGCCCAAGGACATTGAACAACTCGCCGCCCTGCCCTTGCACGTGCTCATTCTCGATGAAGCCCAATACATCAAGAATCCCACCAGCAAGGCGGCTCAAGCGGCCCGTGAGCTCAATGCACGGCAGCGCCTGTGCCTGAGCGGTACGCCGCTGGAAAACCACCTGGGCGAACTGTGGTCGCTGTTCCACTTCCTGCTGCCGGGCTGGCTGGGCGACGTGAAAAGCTTCAACCGCGATTACCGCGTACCGATTGAAAAACGCGCCAGTGAAGTGCGACTGCAGCACCTCAACGGTCGGATCAAGCCGTTCCTGCTGCGCCGCACCAAGGAGCAGGTGGCGACGGAACTGCCGCCCAAGACCGAGATCATCCACTGGGTCGATCTTAATGAAGCACAGCGCGACGTGTACGAAACCATGCGCCTGGCCATGGATAAAAAAGTCCGCGATGAGATTACCCGCAAGGGCGTGGCCCGCAGCCAGATCATCATCCTTGAGGCACTGCTTAAACTGCGCCAGGTGTGCTGCGATTTGCGCCTGGTCAACGACGCCACCCTGCCCGCCCGTGGCAGCAGCTCGGGCAAGCTCGACAGCCTGATGCAGATGCTCGAGGAGTTGTTTGCCGAGGGGCGGCGGATTCTGCTGTTCTCGCAGTTCACCTCGATGCTGAGCTTGATTGAGGTCGAACTGAAGAAACGCGACATCGCCTACGCCTTGCTGACCGGCCAGACCCGTGATCGGCGCACACCGGTGAAGGACTTCCAGGGCGGCAAGCTGCAGATTTTCCTGATCAGCCTCAAAGCGGGCGGCGTCGGCCTGAACCTGACCGAAGCCGACACCGTGATCCACTACGACCCGTGGTGGAACCCCGCCACCGAAAACCAGGCCACCGACCGCGCGTATCGCATCGGGCAAGAGAAGCCGGTGTTCGTGTACAAAATGATTGCCCGGGGCACGGTAGAGGAGAAAATCCAGCACTTGCAGAAGGAGAAGTCCGACCTGGCGGCGGGTGTGCTGGATGGGCGGACCACCGGGGACTGGCAGTTGGGTAATGAGGATATCGAGGCGCTGTTTGCGCCGTTGCCCAATAAGCAGGAAAAACGCTGACTGTTGGATCGCCATCGGGGGCAAGCCCCCTCCCACATTTGTATGTATTAACAATTCAATGTGTGGGAGGGGGCTTGCCCCCGATAGGCGCGACGCCGTCTTCAGTCGATCAACTGCGCATCCCGCAACGCGGTAAGCGCTGTCAACCAACGCGGGTCCTGCTTGTAGTCTGTCGAGGCAATCGCCTGACCCCGCATACGCGCAATCCGCGCCGACGGGGTGACCTTCATCCGCTGCGCCGCGCTCAGCGCCAGTTCGGCAGCCGCACGGTCATTGCACACCAGCCCCATGTCGCAACCCGCCGTCAGTGCCGCCTCGATTCGACTCGCCGCATCGCCCACCACATGGGCGCCCGCCATGGACAGGTCATCACTGAAGATCACCCCGTCGAACTGCAACTCGCCGCGCAGGATGTCCTGCAACCAGCGGCGTGAGAAACCGGCCGGCTGGCTGTCCACCTGCGGGTAGATCACATGCGCCGGCATCACGGCGGCCAATTGCTTGCTCAGGCGCGCGAACGGCACCAGGTCATTGGCGCGAATCTGTTCAAGGCTGCGCTCGTCATTGGGAATCGCGACGTGGGAATCGGCCTCGGCCCAGCCGTGGCCGGGAAAGTGCTTGCCGGTGGCCGCCATGCCGGCGCTGTTCATGCCACGGATAAAGGCACCGGCGAGCACGGCGGCGCGCTCGGGATCGCCTTCGAACGAGCGGGTGCCGACCACGGCGCTGCGCTGGTAATCAAGGTCCAGCACGGGGGCGAAACTCAGGTCGAGGCCCACGGCCAGCACTTCGGTGGCCATGACCCAGCCACACTGTTCGGCCAGATGCTCGGCGTTGGGGTTATCCGCCAGCGCGCGCATGGCCGGCAGGCGCACGAAGCCCTGGCGCAGGCGCTGCACGCGTCCGCCTTCCTGGTCGACCGCCAGCAGCAGGTCCGGGCGCACCGCACGGATCGCCGCACTCAACTCGCGGACCTGGCGCGGGTGCTCGATGTTGCGCGCAAAAATGATCAAGCCGCCCACTTCAGGTTGGCGCAACAGATGGCGATCCTCGGCCGTCAGCCAGGTACCGGCAACGTCGACCATCAAAGAACCTTGCAGGGCAGCAGTCATAAACCTTCCTTAAATAACGCGCACAACCCGTCATTCCTACCAGATACGGTAAGCACAACGGGTTGCGCGTAAAGAGCTGAAATCGGCATGGCGGCTAGCTTAGCGGATGCAAGCGGCCACGCACACCCGCAGCGGTCAAACCTTGGCGAGGGCCGGCGTGGATTTGCTGCGCGGGCGCAATTGGGCCACGGCCATGGCCTGATCGGTCACGCCGGTTTCGGCGCGCATGCCTGCGGCGAGGAATGGCACCATCAGGCGCATCACCTGCTCGATGGAGGTATTGACGCCGAAATCGGTCTCGGCAATCGCGCGCAATGCCTTGATCCCGGACATGCTGAAGGCGGCGGCGCCGAGCATGAAGTGCACGCGCCAGAACAGTTCGATGGGCGGGATGCGCGGGGCCGCTTCGTTGACCAGCAACATATAGCGACGGAACACCTTGCCGTACATGTCTTCCAGGTAACGTCGCAAGTGGCCCTGGCTCTGGCTGAACGCCAGGCCCAGCAGACGCATGAAGATCGACAGGTCGTTGCCGCTGCGTGGCTGAACCACCAGCGCTTGCTCAACGAGGATTTCCAGCAGTTCTTCCAGGCTGGGCTTGTTGTCGGCTTTGGCCTGGCGACGTTCGAGCTCACGGTCGAGACTGGCGCAGAACGGCCCCAGAAAGCGCGAGAACACCGCCTGGATCAGGGCCTTTTTTGAGCCGAAATGATAATTCACGGCGGCGAGATTGACCCCAGCCTTGCTGGTGATCAGCCGCAATGAAGTTTCAGCAAATCCTTTTTCCGCGAACAACTGCTCGGCAGCATCGAGAATGCGTTCAACGGTTTCCGACTGGGCCATGGCTACTCCGCCTGACAAACACTTGTTTGAAACATACGTTTCAGGGTATGTCTTGTCAAGCCTGCGCGCCCATTTTCCGGCCGGGCAGTCACCTGTTTCGTCGCTATTTAATCACATCCTCCACCGCCTGTAGGCAGCGCTGTCTTCGCCTCCCGGCGCAGCTGATGAATGACCGTCCAGCGGAGCCGCAAAAAAGGATGATTGCCAAGCGCGATTCACTGTATATAATCCCAGTCACTGTATAAAAAGACAGAGCGATCAACATGCTAAAACTGACGCCACGCCAAGCTGAGATTCTGGCTTTTATCAAGCGCTGCCTTGATGACAACGGTTATCCACCGACACGCGCCGAAATTGCGCTGGAACTGGGTTTCAAGTCTCCCAACGCCGCTGAAGAACACCTCAAGGCCCTCGCTCGCAAAGGCGCGATCGAGATGACCCCGGGGGCTTCACGCGGTATTCGCATCCCGGGCTTCGAAGCCAAGGCCGACGAATCGACACTGCCGATCATTGGTCGGGTGGCCGCCGGTGCGCCGATCCTGGCGCAACAGCACGTCGAGGAATCCTGCAACATCAACCCGACCTTCTTCCATCCTCGCGCCGACTACCTGCTACGTGTGCATGGCATGAGCATGAAGGACGTGGGTATTTTCGACGGCGACCTGCTGGCCGTTCACACCACCCGTGAAGCCCGCAATGGCCAGATCGTCGTGGCCCGGATCGGCGATGAAGTCACCGTCAAACGCTTCAAGCGTGAAGGCAGCAAGGTCTGGCTTATGGCCGAGAACCCGGAGTTCGCGCCCATTGAAGTGAACCTCAAAGACCAGGACCTGGTGATCGAAGGCTTGAGTGTCGGCGTCATTCGCCGCTAAAGGAGACATCATGCAGCTCGTGCACACCCCACAACACACACAACTGTCGCTGTTCGAGGCCTTCATGGCTCAACCCCTTGCGCCCATCCTCAAGGAAACGGTCGAAGCGCCCTGGAGCTGCGAACCCGAGGTATTCAGTGAATTGTCGTTGCGTGGTGCTGCCGGGAGCTGCTTGAGCCTGCTGGCGCCGATCCTTCGCGAACTCAGTGAGGAGCAGGACGCGCGCTGGTTGACCCTGATCGCACCGCCCGCCAGCCTGACCCAGGCCTGGCTACGGGATGCCGGCCTCAACCGCGAAAGGATTCTGTTGCTGCAGCCACGGGGCGCACAAAGTGCTCAACAATTGACGTGTGAAGCCTTGCGCCTGGGCCGTAGCCATACCGTGGTGAGCTGGTTGAACCCGTTGAACGCAACGGCCAAGCAGCAGTTGATCAGTGCCGCACACACAGGTGATGCGCAGAGTTTGAATATTCGACTGGGATAAGGGATGAGCGGGTTACAACGGGCTCAGTGAAGAACCCTTGGACCGTCGTCCTTTTCCGGCTCGCCTTCAGCCAGGCGACCGGCCATCTGCACCCCAACGCTCAACATGGCTTTAGCCACTTCCACATGCTGGCCTTGCAGGAACGCTTTTGCGTCTTCGGAGAAGTCCAGGGTAACCAGAGAACCTTCGTCCTCAGCCCGGCGCAGCTCGATTCGGCCGTCAGGCAGTTCAACAATTTCCAGAAAGGACGTTGGCATAAAAGTCTGTTCTCCACGAAAGCGCGGGATTATATCAGTGTTGTGGCGTGCAGGCTTGCCCGCTCAGCACTCGGCCAGGCCTTCGCGAAAGCGCAATGCCAGCTTTTTAAGCTCCTGGCGCCAGCTTTCCAGCTCTTCGCGGCTCAAGGGCTTGGGTTCATCTGCCTCCAATGCAACCGCCACGATCAATGGCTGCGTCACATCGCCCTTGGGTACATGGGGAACGCGGGGCGGCTGGAACAGGTCGGCATGCGCCTTGAGCAGGCGTGCCAGCCAACTGTCCGGACTCTGGGCCATTTCCAACAGCTCGGCCAATTCCGGAATAGCCATGGTTTCCAACACTTCGCGGGTCATGATCATTTCAGCACGGGGCGAACCTGCCTGGGGCAGACGGTAGAACCCGGCGATTTCATGGCATAGACCCAGCAAGGCGCCGTACAGGTGAAACAAAGCGGCTTCACGCCCCGCCTGGACCAGCGCAATGGCATTCATCTCCTTCCCCACCTCGGCACGGCCAAGGGCTTCCAGGGACAAACCCGCAAAGTAAATTTTCTGATTGGTACGGGTATAGAGTTCGTTGGCCATGACGGCAATCTCCACAACGAATTAGGCCTGATGCTGGCTTGTAGGAGCGAGCTTGCTCGCGAAAAACTTTAGAGAACCACTGTGTATCAGATTTCTCGCGTCATCGTTAACGACCTTCGCGAGCAAGCTCGCTCCTACACACCAAGAAAAGGCCGCCTATAAAGGCGGCCTTTGTATTTCCAGGATCACTCAATCAAGCGCCCTGGCGCTTGTCCTCGACCTTCCACTTGCCACCGTCGTAGAACGCTTTCCATCCGGTAGGCTTGCCGTCGACTTCGGTCTGCACGTACTGCTCCTTGGTCTTGCGGCTGTAGCGGATCACGGCTGGGCGACCATCCGGGTCCTTCTTCGGCGCTTCACACAGGAAGTGGTACTTGGGATCGATCTCGTCCTTGTGCGGCACGATCTCCAGCACCAGCGGTGCACGGGTCTCGCGGTTTTTCGGGAACTGGCTGGCGGCCAGGAACAGGCCCGAAGCACCGTCGCGCAGGATATAGGTGTCGTTGACCTTCTCGCACTTGAGCTCGGGCATCTTCACCGGGTCCATCTTCGGCGGCGCCGCATCACCGCTTTTCAGCAGTTTGCGGGTGTTCTTGCAGGTCGGGTTGGTGCAACCGAAGAACTTGCCGAAACGCCCGGTCTTGAGCTGCATCTCGCTGCCGCACTTGTCGCACTCCAGGCTCGGACCTTCGTAGCCCTTGATGCGGTAGGTGCCCTCTTCGATCTCGTAGCCGTTGCAATCCGGGTTGTTACCGCAGATGTGCAGCTTGTGCTTTTCATCCAGCAGATAGGCATCCATCGCCGTGCTGCAGATCGGGCAACGGTGCTTGCCACGCAGTACCAGCGACTCGGATTCGCCCTCGTCGTCCGCGGCGATTTCATCGCCCGGCACCAGGTTGACGGTAGCCTTGCAGCGCTCTTTCGGCGGCAGGCTGTAGCCCGAGCACCCCAGGAACACGCCGGTGGATGCCGTACGGATCTGCATCGGCCGACCGCAGGTGAGGCAAGGAATGTCGGTCATGACCGGCTGGTTGGCGCGCATGCCACTGTCGGGGCTCTCGGCCACCTCGAGTTTCTTCTTGAAGTCGCCGTAGAACTCGTCCAGCACGTTTTTCCAGTCGCGTTCGCCCTGGGCCACGTCGTCGAGGTTCTCTTCCATGCCGGCGGTGAAGCCGTAGTCCATCAGGTTGGAGAAGCTCTCGGACAGACGCTCGGTGACGATATCGCCCATCTTTTCCGAATAGAAGCGGCGGTTGTGCAGCGCCACGTAGCCACGGTCCTGAATCGTGGAGATGATCGCCGCATAGGTCGAAGGACGACCGATACCGCGTTTCTCCATCTCCTTGACCAGGCTGGCTTCCGAATAGCGCGCCGGCGGCTTGGTGAAGTGCTGCGACGGATCAAGCTTGATCAGCTTCAACGTATCGCCCTGCGCCATATCCGGCAGTACATCGTCGTCGCCTGGCTTGGCGATTTGCGGCATTACGCGGGTATAACCGTCGAACTTGAGGATGCGGCCCTTGGCACGCAGCTCAAAGTCGCCCGCCCCCACGCTGACCGTGGTGGACAAGTATTGCGCCGGCAGCATCTGGCAGGCCAGGAACTGGCGCCAGATCAGCTCGTAGAGGCGTTCAGCGTCGCGCTCCATGCCGCTGAGCTTGCTCGGCTCGGTGTTGGCGTCGGAAGGACGAATCGCTTCGTGAGCCTCCTGGGCGCCTTCCTTGCTGCTGTAGACGTTGGGCTTTTCCGGCAGGTACTTCTTGCCGAATTCGCTTTCGATATAAGTACGCGCCATCGCCACCGCGTCTTGCGACAGGTTGGTCGAGTCGGTACGCATGTACGTGATGTAGCCCGCTTCGTACAGACGCTGGGCCATCATCATGGTCTTCTTCACACCAAAGCCCAGGCGGTTGCTCGCGGCCTGTTGCAGAGTGGAGGTGATGAACGGCGCCGACGGCTTGCTGCTGGTCGGTTTGTCTTCACGCTTGACGATGCTGTAGCTGGAGGCCTTGAGCTTCTCCAGTGCAGCCATGGCCTGGGCTTCGTTCAGCGGCTTGAACGCCTCGCCGTTCTCGCGGGCCACCTCAAAGCGCACGTTGTTGCCCTTGGCAGTGCCGAGGTCAGCGTGGACTTCCCAGTATTCTTCGGGGTTGAACGCACGAATTTCGCGCTCACGCTCCACCACCAGCTTGACCGCAACCGACTGCACACGGCCGGCCGACAGGCCACGGGCGATTTTCGCCCACAGCAGCGGCGAAACCATGTAGCCCACCACGCGGTCGAGGAAACGCCGGGCCTGTTGGGCGTTGACACGGTCAATGTCCAGCTCGCCCGGCTTGGAGAAGGCTTCCTGGATGGCTTTCTTGGTGATTTCGTTGAACACCACGCGCTTGTAGCGGCTGTCGTCGCCGCCGATGGCTTCCCGCAGGTGCCAGGCAATAGCCTCCCCTTCGCGGTCCAAGTCCGTTGCGAGATAGATGGTGTCGGCATCCTTGGCGAGCCGGCGCAGCTCTTCGATGACCTTTTCCTTGCCCGGAAGGATTTCGTACTTGGCCTTCCAGCCATGGTCCGGGTCAACACCCATGCGTGAGACCAGCTGCTTGCGCGCTTTCTCTTTAGGGGTGAGCACCGGACCTTCGCCCGCAGCCGCCTTGCCCCGCTTGGCGGCTGGCTCCTTGCTGGCGCTAGCCGAACCGCTGGTGGGCAGGTCTCGGATATGGCCGATACTCGACTTCACCACGTACTCGTTGCCCAAGTACTTGTTGATGGTCTTGGCCTTAGCCGGGGATTCCACAATGACCAGCGATTTGCCCATGGATCGGAAAATTCCTGAATTCGAGAAGTGAAAGGCAGTTGGCGCCTGTCGCGGCAACGCTATATATAGTGGCAACAAGATGAGGTCAAGCGCAGCATTCTGCGCGACCTGCCGTTATTGCCCTGAAAAAAGACTGGGTTCGGTCTGGACCAAAGCAAAGCGCGGGACCTGCTCGCCGTCAACTTCGACGGTCTCCAGGAACATACTCAAGGGACGCACCCAAAAGCCGTATTCGCCATACAGTGCTTGGTAAAACACCACTTCTTCTTCGGTTTCGGAGTGCCGTGCCACGCTGAAAACGCGGTACTGCGGCCCCTTGTAATGTTGGTAGAGCCCTGGTTCGACTTTCATGCTCTGGCCCTCGTACAAAATTTGTTGAAAAAAAATCTTAAAAATTCCAAAAAACAAAAACCGGGGCACTGGGCCCCGGCTTCCGTCAAGCGAACGATTAAACGCGTTCGAAGACGGTGGAAATGCCTTGGCCGAGACCAATGCACATGGTTGCAACCCCAAGGTTGCCGCCATTTTGCTTCATCACGTTAAGCAATGTGCCGGAGATGCGGGCACCGGAGCAACCGAATGGGTGGCCCAGGGCAATCGCGCCGCCGTGCAGGTTAACCTTCTCATTCATCTTGTCGAGCACTTTCAGATCTTTCAGCACTGGCAGGGCCTGTGCGGCGAAGGCTTCGTTGAGCTCGAAGAAGTCGATATCGGAGATGGTCAGGCCTGCGCGCTTCAAGGCTTTTTGCGTGGCCGGTACTGGACCATAGCCCATGATAGCCGGGTCCACACCCGCTACGGCCATCGAGCGAATCACCGCCAGCGGCTGGATGCCCAGGTCCTGGGCACGCTGCGCCGACATCACGATCATGCACGAAGCGCCATCGGTGATCTGCGACGACGTACCGGCTGTCACGGTGCCGCCCTTTGGGTTGAAAGCCGGCTTGAGCGCCGCCAGGCTTTCCAGGGTGGTGTCCGGACGGATGGTCTCGTCGTAGTCGAACAGTTTCAGGAAACCGTTCTCGTCATAGCCGTTCATCGGGATGATTTCATCCTTGAACTTGCCTTCCACGGTCGCCTTGTGGGCGAGTTGGTGGGAACGCAGGCCGAACGCGTCCTGGGCTTCACGGGTGATGCCGTGCATTTTGCCGAGCATTTCCGCGGTAAGGCCCATCATGCCCGAGGCTTTTGCCGCGTACAGCGACATGTGCGGGTTAGGGTCGACGCCGTGCATCATGCTGACGTGGCCCATGTGCTCCACGCCGCCGACCACGAACACATCGCCGTTGCCGGTCATGATCGCTTGCGCAGCGGTGTGCAGCGCGCTCATCGACGAACCGCACAGGCGGCTCACGGTCTGGCCGGCCGCGGTGTGCGGGATCTGGGTCATCAACGACGCCATGCGCGCGATGTTCCAGCCCTGCTCCAGGGTCTGGTTGACGCAGCCCCAGATCACATCTTCGACCTCGTTCGGGTCAACCTTGACGTTGCGTTCCAGCAGCTTGCTGATCAGGTGCGCCGACATGTCTTCGGCGCGGGTGTTGCGGTGCATGCCGCCCTTGGAGCGGCCCATCGGCGTGCGACCGAAGTCGACAATCACGACGTCTCTTGGATTCAAGCTCATAAATATTCTCGCTCTAGTCGATTGGGCGCTTAACCGAAGAAGCTCTGGCCGTTCTTGGCCATCTCACGCAGCTTCGCGGTCGGGTGGTACAGCGGGCCCAAATCAGCGTATTTGTCAGCCAGGGCAACGAACTCGGCCACACCGATCGAGTCGATGTAACGCAGCGCACCACCACGGAATGGAGGGAAACCAATACCGTACACCAGGCCCATATCGGCCTCGGCGGCGGTCTCGACGATGCCGTCTTCCAGGCAACGTACGGTTTCCAGGCACAGGGCGATCATCATCCAGTTGATGATGTCTTCGTCCGACACCTCACGCTGTTCGTAGATGACCGGGGCCAGCACTTCGTGCACCGACGGGTCGGCCACTTTCTTCTGCTTGCCCTTCTTGTCGGCCTCGTAGGCGTAGAAACCCTTGCCGTTCTTCTGACCCAGGCGCTTGGCCTCGTACAGCGCGTCGATCGCCGAACGACGGTCGTCTTTCATGCGGTCCGGGAAACCTTCAGCCATGACGTCGCGACCATGGTGGCCGGTGTCGATGCCGACCACGTCCATCAGGTACGCCGGGCCCATGGGCCAGCCGAATTTCTCCATGACCTTGTCGATGCGCACGAAGTCCACACCGGCGCTGACCAGCTTGGCGAAACCGCCGAAGTACGGGAACAGCACACGGTTGACCAAAAAGCCCGGGCAGTCGTTGACCACGATCGGGTTCTTGCCCATTTTCTTGGCGTAGGCAACGGTGGTGGCCACCGCCTGTTCACTGGACTTCTCGCCACGGATCACTTCCACCAGCGGCATCATGTGCACCGGGTTGAAGAAGTGCATGCCGACGAAGTTTTCCGGGCGCTTGAGGGCCTGAGCCAGCAGCGAGATGGAAATGGTCGAGGTGTTGGAGGCCAGGATGGTGTCGTCTTTGACCTGGGCCTCGACTTCAGCCAATACCGCCTGCTTGACCTTCGGATTCTCGACAACCGCTTCGACCACCAGGTCGACGTGGCCGAAATCGCCGTAGGACAGCGTAGGACGAATGCCGTTAAGCACTTCAGCCATTTTCGCAGCAGTCATGCGACCTTTATCAACGCGGCCTACCAGCAGCTTGGCGGCTTCCGCCAGGCCCTGCTCGATACCGTGCTCGTTGATGTCTTTCATCAGGATCGGCGTGCCTTTGGACGCCGACTGGTAAGCGATACCGCCGCCCATGATACCGGCGCCGAGTACGGCGGCCTGTTTCACGTCGCGGGCGATTTCGTCGTAGGCCTTGGCCTTTTTCTTCAGCTCCTGATCGTTCAGGAACAGGCCGATCAAGCTCTGCGCAGCAGAGGTCTTGGCGAGTTTGACGAAACCGGCAGCTTCGATTTCCAGCGCCTTGTCGCGACCGAAGTTCGCGGCTTTCTGGATGGTCTTGATCGCTTCAACCGGCGCCGGGTAGTTCGGGCCGGCCTGGCCAGCCACGAAACCCTTGGCGGTTTCGAACGACATCATTTGTTCGATGGCGTTGAGCTTGAGTTTTTCCAGCTTCGGCTGACGCTTGGCCTTGTAGTCAAATTCGCCGCTGATGGCGCCCTTGATCAGGTTCAGCGCAGCTTCGGCCAGTTTGTCCGGGGCAACCACAGCATCGACAGCACCGACTTTCAGCGCGTCTTCAGCACGGTTTTCCTTGCCGGCGGCGATCCATTCGATGGCGTTGTCGGCACCGATGATGCGCGGCAGGCGCACGGTACCGCCAAAGCCCGGGTAGATACCCAACTTGACTTCAGGCAGGCCGATTTTGGCAGTGGCCGACATGACGCGGAAGTCCGCCGCCAGGCACATTTCCAGGCCGCCGCCCAGGGCGATACCGTTGATCGCAGCCACGGTGGGTACGTTGAGGTCTTCGAAATCGCTGAAAATCTTGTTGGCTTCAAGGTTGCCAGCCACCAGCTCGGCATCGGGCAGCTTGAAGTTGTCGACGAATTCGGTGATGTCAGCGCCGACGATAAACACGTCCTTGCCGCTGGAGACGATCACGCCCTTGACCGAAGCATCTGCTTTGATGGTGTCTACGGCCTGACGCAGTTCGTTCAGGGTTAGACGGTTGAACTTGTTGACGGACTCACCCTTGAGGTCGAATTTCAATTCGACGATGCCACTTTCAAGAGCCGTAACCGTGATGGCTTTACCTTCGTAAATCATCAACTGATCTCCACGATATGGAAGCTGAACAGTACACACCGGACGCTGGCCTCTGGTTGGACATTGACACCTGCATCAATGCTCACGCCAATCCGCCAGGCACACCCGCCAGTGCGATAGTCGGGGTTATGTCAGAGCTGTCTGTAGGACAAACGCTCAATTCATACGCCCGTTTGATTTGGGTACGCCACCTTCATCCAATTCCGGGCAATTGTCAATCGCTCCAAAGACTAGGAAAAACGCGACTTTCCAGTCAGTTCAGAACCCGAAGCGCAGGATAGCAACCCGTCAATATTTAACTATTCACAGGATCAATAATAGGAAAGGTAGGGGAAAAGCCTGTACAGAAAGGGATAGACGGCTAGGCTAACCGCAACTTGAGGATTTACCGGCCTGCCTGGCCAACTCCAGCCCGATGATGAGTCGGGCTTTTTATTGCCCGGCCTTCCGGTTTTCTGTAGGAGCGAGCTTGCTCACGAAAATCGCCAACCATAACGCAGCGGACTCAGGTTTAACGCGTCGCTCTCGGGTTTTTCGCGAGCAAGCTCGCTCCTACAATGAGTGGGTTATGTCAGGCCAGGGCTTTGAGCAGCGCATCAATATCCTTCAACACACTCGCATCGCCCTTCTCGCCCCAGTACAAGGCGATCATCTGCTTGTCCGCCTCGACCTTGTAGACGTTGGCCGGCAGCGTTGAAAAATACGGCAACAACTTCTCGTCCACGCACACCTCGCGCCATTGGTTGACCCACACCCCCGGCTCCCACTGCCAGTAACTCCAGATGGCCGGCGAGCTGCCGCGTCGTGGCCGGCAGTACTGCGCGCAGGGGCTCGGCGGCTCTTGCTTGAGCCAGTGCGGCCACGCCTGGGGCGCCAGTTGCATGGCCAGCCCGATGCGGCGCGCCTCCATGCGCAGCGCCATGCGCCCGCTCTGATGGCGCGAGGGACGCAGCCATGCCAAAGGGCTCAGCACCACGACAAGGATTGACACCACTATCCAGACCGTCATATGTGTACTCCCGAATTTCTAGATGAGCGGATTTGACCTGACGCAACCGCATCCGCTTGGAAAGCAGCCATACTGAACTTATTGCAGTCCCCCTGGAGGAACGCCCCATGCCCTACACACATATTCTGGTCGCCGTCGACCTGACCGAAGAGTGCGATCCAGTGATCAAGCGTGCGCAGGAATCTGCATTGGCCAATGGCGCCATACTGTCGTTGGTGCATATCGTCGAGCCCATGGCCATGGCCTTTGGCGGTGACGTGCCGATGGACCTTTCCCAGTTGCAGCAACAACAATTTGACCAGGCCAAGGAGCGCCTGGATCGTTTGATTCTCAAATACCCGCACCTGAAAAAGGAAGACTGCCACCTGACATACGGCCAACCGCGCCAGGAAATCCATCACTTGGCCAAGGAAAAGGCTTGCGACTTGATCGTGGTGGGTAGCCATGGTCGCCATGGCCTGGCGCTGCTGCTGGGCTCTACTGCCAATGATGTGCTGCATGGCGCGCCGTGTGATGTGCTGGCCGTCAAGTTGGTTAAAGACACCAGCAAGTAAGACCGATGAAGATCAAATGTGGGAGGGGGCTTGCCCCCGATAGCATTCTGTCAGTTGATATATCTGGTGACTGATACACCGCTATCGGGGGCAAGCCCCCTCCCACATTTGGATCGCATTTCATATAAAAAACCCGGTGCTCATCAAGTGAGCACCGGGTTTTTTAATACGTTGAAATTACTCAGGCATCCAACTCGGCCCAACGCTCAACCAGCGCTTCCAACTCCTGGTTCAACGTCTCCAGGGTGGCGATGACTTTGGCGGTTTCCGCCGCCGGGCGCTGGTAGAAACCGGCGTCAGCCATCTCTGCCTCTACTGCGGCAATCTGCTGTTCCTTGGCGTCGATATCACCCGGCAAGGCTTCCAGCTCGCGCTGCAGCTTGTAGCTGAGCTTTTTCTTGGCCGAAGGCGCAGCTTCCTGTGCCGGAGCAGCGGCGGCCACGGGCGCGACGACCGCAGAGGTCAGGTCGGCCTTGCCGGACTTGCTTTCGGTCACGCCCAAAAGGCGCGGCGAACCGCCCTGGCGCAGCCAGTCCTGATAACCACCGACGTACTCGCGCACCTTGCCCTCGCCTTCGAAGACCAGGGTGCTGGTGACCACGTTGTCGAGGAATGCCCGGTCGTGACTGACCATCAGCACGGTGCCGTTGAAGGTCAACAGCACTTCTTCGAGCAACTCGAGGGTTTCCACGTCGAGGTCGTTGGTCGGTTCGTCGAGTACCAGCAGGTTCGCCGGCTTGCTGAACAGCTTGGCCAGCAGCAGGCGCGCGCGTTCGCCACCGGACAAGGCTTTCACCGGGGTACGCGCACGTTGCGGGCTGAACAGGAAGTCGCCCAGGTAGCTGAGGACGTGGCGGCTCTGGCCGTCGATGTCGATAAAGTCGCGACCTTCGGCGACGTTGTCGATGACGGTTTTCTCCAGGTCCAACTGGTGGCGCAACTGATCGAAGTAGGCGACGTCGATACGCGTGCCCTCTTCCACCGTGCCGCTGGTCGGCTGCAGACCGCCGAGCATCAGCTTGAGCAAGGTGGTCTTGCCGGTGCCGTTGGCGCCCAGCAGACCGATACGGTCGCCGCGCGCCAGGACCATGGAGAAGTCCTTGATCAGGAACGGACCTTCCGGGTGATGGAAGCTGACGTTCTCCAGCACCATGACCTGCTTGCCCGACTTGTCGGCCGTGTCGAGCTGGATATTGGCCTTGCCGGTGCGCTCGCGACGTTCGCTGCGCTCCACACGCAGTGCTTTCAACGCACGCACGCGGCCTTCGTTACGGGTGCGACGCGCCTTGATGCCCTGGCGGATCCAGACTTCTTCCTGGGCCAGTTTCTTGTCGAACAGCGCGTTGGCGGTCTCTTCAGCCGAGAGTGCGGCTTCCTTGTGCACCAGGAAGCTGGCGTAGTCGCCGTTCCAGTCGATCAGGCCGCCACGGTCCAGTTCGAGGATGCGGGTGGCCAGGTTTTGCAGGAAGGAACGGTCGTGCGTGATGAACAGCACGGCGCCCTGGAAATCCTTGAGGGCTTCTTCCAGCCAGGCGATGGCGCCGATATCCAGGTGGTTGGTCGGCTCGTCGAGCAGCAGCAGATCCGGTTCGGACACCAGGGCCTGGGCCAGCAGCACGCGACGACGCCAGCCGCCGGACAACTGGGCGAGGGTCTTGTCGGCCGGCAGTTGCAGGCGGCTCAGGGTGCTGTCGACCAGTTGCTGCAAGCGCCAGCCATCGCGGGCTTCGAGGTCTTGCTGGACGTGCATCAGCTTGTCCAGGTCGGCTTCGGTGACGCAGTTCTGCGCCAGGTGATGGTATTGCGCAAGCAATTCGCCAACGCCGTCCAGGCCTTCGGCGACCACGTCGAACACTGTCCGCTCGTCGGCTACCGGCAATTCCTGCGGCAATTCGCCAATCTTGAGGCCCGGAGCGCGCCAGACAGAGCCCTCATCGGGCTTCTGGTCGCCTTTTACCAGCTTCATCATGCTCGACTTGCCGGTGCCGTTGCGGCCGATGATGCACACCCGCTCACCACGGGCGATCTGCCAGGACACCTTGTCCAACAACGGCATAGCGCCGAAAGCAAGGGACACATCGCTGAATTTGAGCAGGGTCATACGCTTCTCCAAAAACTGGGCGCGCATTCTACCTGAGTTGAGGGTGGGATGCGGCCTGCATTTTCGCTGCCGACACGTTCTGCAGGACATTTGCCGCGAACTTGAACCAACCGGCCGGCAAAGCTTTCGCCGGTCGCTGGCAAAAGGCTAAGCTAGGGGCAATCAGTGTCGGCGATGCCGGTGCTAGTCGTGATTTCTCTGCACGGACGTCTCATGCGCAGTCGCCTTTTCAACTTTTTATCCTGTCTGCTTCTTTCCACCACCGCCGTTCAATCTGCCCAGGCCGTGGACCTCACCACCCAACGTCAATATTACGATGAAGCCAAGCGCGCCCTCGCCAAGGGCGACAGCGGCCCCTACATGCAATACAGCCAGGCCCTGGCCGACTACCCGCTGACGCCGTACCTGGCGTATGACGAACTGACCGCACGCCTTAAAACCGCGAGCAACCAGGAAATCGAACAGTTCCTCGCCAAAAACGGCGACCTGCCCCAGGCCAACTGGATGAAGCTGCGCTGGTTGCGCTGGCTGGCCGACCGGGGTGACTGGCAGACCTTTGAAAAGTACTACGATACCAAGCTCAATTTCGTCGAGCTGGACTGCCTGCACGGCCAGTACCAACTGACCCACAACCTCAAGGCCGAAGGCTACAAGACCGCCGAGAAGCTGTGGATGACCGGCAAATCCCAGCCGGCCGCCTGCGATGTGACCTTCGGCCAGTGGGCCTCTGACGGTCAGTTGACCGAGCAGAAAATCTGGGACCGCACCAAGCTTGCCGCCGAAGCACGCAACTACGCACTGGCCAACAGCCTGGTGAAAACCCTGCCGACGCTCGGCGCCCAGGGCCGCCTGATGATCGACGTGGCGCAAAAACCCGACATGCTCAGCGACCCGGCGCGCTTCCTGCCGGCCACCGAGGCCATGTCCGACGCCGTGGGCCTGGGCCTGCGCCGCCTGGCCCGCCAGGACCCGGACAAGGCCATGGCCCTGCTGGACGGCTACGCCAGCAGCATGCACTTCTCCCGTGACGAAAAAGTTTCGATTGCCCGGGAAATCGGCCTGACGCTCGCCCGTCGCTACGACCCTCGTGCGTTGGACGTAATGACCCAATACGACCCGGAGTTGCGCGACAACACCGTTTCGGAATGGCGCCTGCGCCTGCTGCTGCGCCTGGCGCGCTGGGAAGATGCCTACCAACTGACCCGCAAGCTGCCCCAGGACCTGGCCACCACCAACCGCTGGCGCTACTGGCAGGCGCGTAGCCTGGAGCTGGCCGAACCGAAAAACCCGCAGGCGCTGGTGCTGTATAAAAACGTCGCCAAGGAACGCGACTTCTACGGTTTCCTCGCCGCCGACCGCTCCAAGACCCCTTACCAGTTGAACAACAAGCCGCTGGTGATGAGCCAGGCGCTGGTCAATAAAGTGCGCAACACCCCAGGCGTGCGCCGTGCCCTGGAGTTCTACGCCCGCGGCCAGATCGTCGATGGCCGCCGCGAGTGGTACCACGTCAGCCGTCACTTCAACCGTGATGAAATGGTCGCGCAGGCGAAGCTGGCCTACGACATGAAGTGGTACTTCCCGGCGATCCGCACGATCAGCCAGGCGCAATATTGGGACGACCTGGACATCCGCTTCCCGATGGCCCACCGCGACACCCTGGTGCGCGAAGCCAAGGTGCGCGGCCTGCATTCAAGCTGGGTGTTCGCAATTACCCGCCAGGAAAGCGCCTTCATGGACGATGCCCGTTCCGGCGTCGGCGCCAGCGGCCTGATGCAACTGATGCCCGGCACCGCCAAGGAAACCGCGCGCAAGTTCAGCATTCCCCTGGCTTCCCCGGCCCAGGTACTGGACCCGGACAAAAACATCCAACTCGGCGCCGCCTACCTGAGCCAGGTGCACAGCCAGTTCAATGGCAACCGTGTGCTCGCTTCCGCCGCCTACAACGCCGGCCCCGGCCGCGTGCGTCAATGGCTGCGCGGTGCCGATCACCTGAGTTTCGACGTGTGGGTGGAAAGCATCCCGTTCGACGAAACCCGCCAGTATGTGCAGAACGTGTTGTCTTATTCGGTGATCTACGGGCAGAAGCTCAATTCGCCGCAGCCATTGGTGGATTGGCATGAGCGGTATTTTGATGACCAGTAAGAGGGGCAGCTTCAAGCGGCAAGTTTGAAGCTTCAAGAGGAATGCCCGTATTGAGAGATGCGGGCATTTTTTTAGAGTCGGCTTTATACCGCCTCAGCCAGCGCCAGGCTCAGGGCTTGCAACATGAATTCAACAAAGGGCGTCGCTTCTGCCTGCTGATCCGCCGCCGACAGCGCAGCATAGTAGGCATCCTGCTGATCCCGAATAACCGCCTCCACTGGCAGATAAGCCAGCGCCGGGCGCCATTGGCTGAGTATCAACGTCTGCCAGAGCCGCCCCATTCGTCCATTGCCGTCTGCAAAGGGATGGATGAATTCGAACTCGTAATGGAATACACAACTGGCGATCAAGGGGTGCCAATCTGAAGCTGACTGCCATTGCAGCAAATCATCGATCAGATGCGCAACGCGACTCGCAGGCGGCGCCATATGAACCAATTGCTCGCCGCGATAAATGCCAACCCCCGAGTGACGAAACCGTCCGGCATCGTCTATCAATCCGAACATCAGCAGTTCGTGGGCTTTGAGCAGGTCAGCACGATTACTCGGCGTCCAGTGCGGCATCGCCTCATAGGCTGCAAAGGCGTTGCGCACTTCCTGGATTTCCCGTGGCAGGCCCAGTACTCGCTTACCCTCCAAGACAGCGGTGACTTGCTCGACGCTGAGCGTATTGTTCTCGATCGCGAGCGAAGCCTGAATGGTGCGAATCCGATTACCGCGCCTCAGCTGAGGCGTCTGGCGGCTATCGTTGCCCGCCGAGAGCTGACCGATCTGCTCACTGATATCGGCTACCAGCGCCAGCATCTTTGTCGTCAGCGTCAACGGAGGTTGATAACGGCTCATATCCTCATCCAGATCATTTATCGAAAGGCCCTATGATGCCCTAAGGCGCAAGCACACTGCAGCTTCATTCCTCCTGCCCGCCATCACTGAACTGCAACGCCGCCAACCGCGCATACAGCGGATTGCTCGCAATCAACTGCTGATGCGTGCCCACGGCCACCAGCTTGCCCTGGTCCATCACCGCTATCCGGTCGGCGTTTTTCACCGTGGCCAGGCGATGCGCGATCACCAGGGTGGTACGGCCCTGCATCAATTGCGGCAGGGCTTGCTGGATCAGGTGTTCGCTCTGGGCATCAAGGGCGCTGGTGGCTTCGTCGAGCAGCAGGATGGGGGCATCCACCAGCAAGGCACGGGCGATGGCCAGGCGTTGCCGCTGACCACCGGAGAGACCCAGGCCACCGTCGCCCAGGTGGGTCTGGTAGCCGTCGGGCATTTGCAGGATGAAGTCATGGGCATGGGCGATACGCGCAGCGGCCTCGACCTGTTCGCGGGTGGCGGTGGGGTTACCGTAGCGGATGTTGTCTTCGATGCTGCCAAAAAACAGCGCCGGGCTCTGGGAGACCAGGGCAAAGTGGCGGCGCAGGTCCAGCGGGTCGAGTTCGGTCAGCGGCCTGCCTTCGAGCAGGATGCGGCCTTGCTGGGGGTCGTAGAAGCGCAGCAGCAGGTCAAAGAGCGTCGATTTGCCTGCGCCGGAAGGGCCCACCAGCGCGAGGGTTTCACCGGGGTTGATCGTCAGGTTCAGGCCATCGATGGCGTAGCTGTCTGGCCGCGACGGGTAGCAAAAGCGCAGGTCCTCAAGCGTCATGCGCCCGCTGACACGCGCCGGCAAGCGTACGCTGCCGCTGGCCGGCGCCTGGATGTCGTTGCTCGACTGCAACAGCTCGCCAATCCGCTCCGCCGCACCGGCGGCCCGCTGCAATTCGCCAAGCACTTCGCTCAAGGTGCCGACGGCGCTGCCGACGATCAGGCTGTAGAACACGAACGCCGCCAGCTCACCGCCGGAAATGCGCCCGCTGATCACGTCCATGCCGCCCACCCACAACATCACGCCCACGGCGCCGAGCACCAGCATGATCACCAGGGTAATCAGCCAGGACCGCTGCAGGATGCGTTTGCGCGCGGTGGCAAACGCCTCTTCCACGGTCAGGGCAAAACGCTGTTCGTCCTGCGCCTGATGGTTATAGGCCTGCACGGTCTTGATCTGGCCCAGGGTCTCGGCCACGTAGCTGCCGACATCAGCGATGCGGTCCTGGCTCTGCCGTGACAGGCTGCGCACACGCCGGCCGAAGATCAGGATCGGCGCCAGCACCAGCGGCAACGCCACCACCACAATGCTGGTGAGCTTGGGGTTGGTGATGAACAGCAGCACGATACCGCCAATGACCATCAAGGCATTGCGCAGGAACAACGACAGTGATGAGCCGATCACCGATTGCAGCAAGGTGGTGTCGGTGGTCAGGCGTGACTGGATTTCCGAGCTGCGGTTGTTCTCGTAGAAACCGGGATGCAGGTAGATCAGGTGGTTGAACACTTGCCGGCGAATGTCCGCCACTACGCGCTCACCGATCCACGACACCAGGTAAAAGCGCGTGAACGTGCCCACCGCCAGGCCCAGCACCAGCAGCATGAACAAGCCGATGGACTGGTTGAGCAGGTGCGGTGACTGGGTCATGAAACCCTGGTCGACCAGCAGGCGAATGCCTTGCCCCATGGACAAGGTAATACCGGCGGTGACGATCAGCGCCAACAGGGCGCCCAGCGCCTGCCAGCGGTAGGGCGCGATAAAGCGGCTGGCCAGGCGGATCGCGCGGCGTTGACGGGTTGAGAACATACGGGCTTCACCACTGACGGAGTCTAACCCTCAACATTGGGGGAACTTGCGCAAATAACAATGAGTCAGGTTAATTATGCCCGCCGATAGAGGCCGCTAGAGGCTATCGGTCTAAGACTGATCTGGAAATATGTGCCGGTTTCTGGTGGACTGGGTGTCCGAACCGGTGAACGTGTATGGAGTTGTAACAGCTCGGTCACGCGGGGGAATTAAAGTAGGTACACAACCTGATGAGGAGACAGGCCATGACCTTGCAAAACAGCAGCAATGCCAAGATTGAAGTGATCCGCCAACCGCAGGCGCTGCCTTGCTCTTACATCGATGCCAAGGGCCGCGAAGTGCAGATTACCGAAGAAATGATCCAGCAAGCGTGCAGCGAACTGGAACAGCGCCTGGTCAAGCCTGCGCAGCAAGGCTGAAACGCCGACGCTCTTTCAAACCCGGCCCAGGTGGCCGGGTTTTTTATCGGCTGTCTAAACGCAGACCGCGCCCAGTGCGGTCACGATGTTGGACAACACGGCCGACTCGCCGTTGATGCGCACCTTGAGGCCATCAATCTCGCGGCGCTCCGGGTAGTGCTTGCGCAATAAGTCAAAGGCCTTGCGCTGCTCGTCCACCGTTCCCACAAGGCTGCGACGCAAATCCGCATCATCGCGGCGCGGGTCGTACACGCTGCGGCACAAGGTCGCCAACGCCCAGGCCGGGTCGGTCGACGCGTTCAGGTGCACCTCGGCCAGCCACGGTTGCGGCAGCAGGTCGCTCAAGTGAATGCTCGGCTCCAGGCCTTGGTGAGCACAGAACGCCTGATAGACCTGCGCCGTGCCGCGCTGCTTGCCGTCGAGGCTGTAGCCGGCGATATGCGGGGTGGCCAGTACGCACAGGTCAGCCAGGTCGGCATCCACCTGCGGCTCGCCCTCCCACACATCCAGCACCGCTTGCAGATCTTCGCGCTCAAGTAATACGTCGCGCAGGGCGGCGTTATCCACCACCGCGCCTCGACTGGCGTTGATCAGCCAAGTGCCCGGCTTGAGTTGTTCCAGGCGCTGGCGATCAAACAGATGCCAGGTGGCGCCATTGCCGGACTTGATCAGCGGCGTGTGCAGGCTGATCACGTCGCATTGCTCGATGATCTGTTGCAGGCTCACGTAGTCGCCGTCTTCGGCGATCTGTCGTGGCGGGTCGCAGACCAGCACGTTCCAACCCAGGCCCTCGAGCACCTGGACCAGCCGCCCGCCGACCTCACCGGCGCCCACGATGCCATAAGTACGCTGGGTGAGGTCGGCCCCTTCGATTTCGGCCAGGGTCTGCAAGCTGCCCAGCACATAATCCACCACGCCCCGCGCATTGCAGCCCGGTGCGCTGGACCACTGGATACCGGCCTGGCGGAAATAATCGAGGTCCAGATGATCGGTGCCGATGGTGCAGGTGCCGACAAAACCCACCTTCGAGCCCTCAAGCAGGGCGCGGTTGACGTTGGTCACCGAACGCACCAGCAGCACATCGGCCTGCTCCACCGTGGCGCGGTCAATCGAACGACCGGGTACGCGGCGAATCTCGCCAAATCCCTGGAAAAATGCATCGAGCAGCGGAATATTTTCGTCGGCAACAATCAGCATGGCGGGCTCCTTTGGCGGATCAGCAGTGTACAGGCATGGGATTGAAGTGACACATGGGTTATGGGGTGCCTGTGTAGTCGCATTACAAATCAGCAACATAGGTTTTTTCCTGACCGTTGCGTCAAGGCGTAGAATCCGCCGTCCTTGCGACTGCCCTTTTTGATTGGACACCTGTACGTGAACACCGCTACCGCTACCCTCACCCGCCCCGCCCGCATCCGTCGGGAAGTACGCGGCCTGCTGACACTGGCCCTGCCGATCATGATCGGCCAACTGGCAACCACCGCGATGAGCTTTGTCGACGCGGTGATGGCCGGGCGGGTCAGCCCCAAGGACCTGGCGGCGGTGGGCCTGGGTAACTCGATCTGGATCCCGGTGTACCTGCTGATGACTGGCACCCTGCTGGCCACCACACCGAAAGTCGCGCAGCGCTTTGGCGCGGGCAAGCTCAACGAAATCGGGCCTTTGGTGCGTCAGTCATTGTGGCTGGCCGTGGTGGTCGGCCTGTGCGGCGGCCTGTTGTTGCTGTGCGCCGAGCCGATACTGCATGCGATGAAGGTCGAGCCCGACCTGATCGAGCCGTCCATGGGCTATCTGCATGGCATCGCGGCCGGGATGCCGGCCATTGCGCTGTATTACGTGTTTCGCTGTTTCAGTGACGGCCTGGGCCGTACGCGGCCGAGCATGGTCATGGGCCTGATTGGCCTGGCGCTGAATATTCCGCTGAACTACATCTTCATCTACGGCCATCTCGGCCTGCCGGCCATGGGCGGCGTGGGATGCGGCTGGGCCACGGCGATTGCAATGTGGGTAATGATGCTCGGTCTGGCCGGGTGGACGCGCTGGGGCGCGGCGTATCAGAGCAGCGAATTGTTCAAGCGCTTCGACTGGCCACAATGGGCGGTGATCAAACGCGTACTGGGGATCGGCCTGCCGATTGGCGTGGCGATCTTTGCCGAATCGAGCATCTTCGCGGTCATCGCCCTGCTGCTGGGCAACCTGGGCGCCACGGTGGTATCCGGCCATCAGATCGCGCTGAATGTCAGCTCGCTGGTGTTCATGATTCCCTACTCCCTGAGCATGGCCGTCACCGTGCGCGTCGGCCAGGCCCTGGGCCGTGGCGAACCGCGTGAAGCACGCTTTGCCGCAGGCGTCGGCATGGGTACAGCGCTGGCCTATGCCTGCCTGTCCTGCAGCCTGATGCTGGTGTTTCGCGAACAGATTGCGGCGATCTACACCCCCGACCCGGTGGTGATCCACCTGGCATCGATGCTGATCGTGTTCTCGGCGCTGTTCCAGTTCTCCGATTCGATCCAGGTGACCGCCGCCGGTGCGCTGCGCGGCTATCAGGACACGCGGGTGACCATGCTGCTGACCTTGCTCGCCTACTGGGGCGTGGGGTTGCCGGTGGGTTACGCCCTGGGGTTGACCGACTGGCTGGGCGAACCCAGCGGCCCAAGCGGTTTGTGGCAGGGCCTGATCGTGGGCCTGAGTTGCGCGGCGGGCATGCTGCTGGTTCGCCTGGCGCGCAGTGCGCGCCGACGCATCCGAGCAGGCACCGCGCTCACGCGCGCACTGTAGGAGCGAGCTCGCTCGCGAAAAACCTGAGAACGCCTGGTTAAACCAGAAGCGCTGCGTGATCGTCAGCGTTTTTCGCGAGCAAGCTCGCTCCTACAGGGGTTCGGCGGTCAATCGGCTTTTTTGCGGATCCAGTAAAGGTACGTGCCGGCCTCTTCTTGTTGACTGACCAGTTCATGGTCAAGGAACACACAGAACTTGGGAATATCGCGGCGGGTCGACGGGTCGGTCGCGATCACCTTGAGCAGGCCGCCCGGCGGCAGGTCACGGATGTGCTGGTGCAGCATCATCACCGGCTCCGGGCAGTTGAGGCCGGTGGCGTCGAGGGTGCCGTCGACGGGCAATTCAAGACTCATACTTCACTCCTAAACGAACCCGACTCCTTGTGGGAGGGGGCTTGCCCCCGATGACGGGGGCACATTCAACATCAATTTCGACAGTGATACCACTATCGCTGGCAAGCCAGTTCCCACATTGGATATCAATGTCTCTTGGGTTTCTTTACGTCCACCAGTCGGCGCAAGTGGCACGTCACTTCCTCACGGTCGTGGTACAGCTGCTTGCAGCCGATTTCCACACGAATACCGCGGGCCTTGAAGCCCTCTTCGATGCGCTCGAGCAAGCGCTTCACTTCGGCATAACGCTGCTTCATCGGCAACTTCAAGTTGACCACCGCCTCGCGGCAATGTCCCTCGCCGATCCAGGTTTCCAGCAACGCGGCGTTACGCGCGGGCTTCTCGACGATGTCGCACACCATCCAGTCCACCGGCTGCTTGGGCACGAAGGTGAAGCCGTCGGCCATCAAGTGCTGGACCAGGCCAGTGTCCATCAGGCTTTCGGCCATGGGGCCGTTGTCGATGGCGGTCACCAGCATGCCCCGGTTGACCAGTTGCCACGTCCAGCCGCCGGGGGCCGCGCCGAGGTCGACACCGGTCATGTCGCCGTGCAGGCGTTCGTCCCATTGCTCGCGGGGGATGAAGTGGTGCCAGGCCTCTTCCAGCTTCAAGGTCGAGCGGCTGGGCGCGTCACGCGGGAATTTCAAGCGCGGGATGCCCATGGGCCACATTGCCGAGTTGTTCGACTCGGCCAGGCCCATGAATACTTCGCGGCCGCTCTTGAACGTCAGCAGCAGGCGCGGCTTGCTCGGGTCGTCCACCAGCCGGCCGGCGTTAAGCAAGGCTTTGCGCAGGTGCACTTCGAATTTCTTGCAGAAGTTCGACAGCTCCTTGCCGTCGTTGGTATCGACCATCTCCAGCCACAGACTGCCGCACACCGGAAACGCGCGCAGGTGGGCGAGTATCACGCTGATGCGGTCGGTTTCCGGCAGGTCGATAAACACCCCGCGCGCCCACTGCCTTGGGAAGATCAGCTCGGCGAAGCGCTGGCCGTGCATCAGGCGCTGCGCGCCGTCTTCTTCAGTGCAGACAAATTCGGCGCAAGCGCTGCCGGTCTTGGCCTTGGCGTAGCCGGACACGTTCAGGCGCGCGGCGTGTTCCGCGATCTCGGAACAGACTTCGCCTTCAAAACCCGGGCGGCAGTGCATAAAAAGGGTGTTCAATTGAATCTCCTGGCAACTGGATTGCTCTATCGCAATACCTGTCATGAAAACGCGCGCATGATAGCCGAGTTCGGAACCTTGGACTCAGCGATAGAGTCCAGTTATTAGCCTGCTAATGAAAACAGCGCTAAGTTGAACGCTCTGTTCGTCCCGTCAGGTCCGTGGCCGTGCGGATCATAAGGAGTCATGTAATGTCATCCCTCGATAGCCTGAGAACCCTTAAGACACTGCAAATAGACAGCAAGACCTACCACTACTTCAGCCTGCCCGAAGCCGCCAAGAGCCTGGGTGACCTGGACAAGCTGCCGATGTCGCTCAAAGTGCTGCTGGAAAACCTGCTGCGCTGGGAGGACAACAAAACCGTCACCGACACCGACCTCAAGGCCATCGCCGCCTGGCTCAAGGAACGCCAGTCCGACCGCGAAATCCAATACCGCCCCGCCCGCGTGCTGATGCAGGACTTCACCGGCGTGCCTGCCGTGGTCGACCTGGCCGCCATGCGCGCCGCCGTGGCCAAGGCCGGGGGCGATCCGCAGCGCATCAACCCGCTGTCGCCGGTGGACCTGGTGATCGACCACTCAGTGATGGTCGACAAGTTCGGCAACGCCGACGCCTTCGAGCAGAACGTCGATATCGAAATGCAGCGCAACGGCGAACGCTACGCCTTCCTGCGCTGGGGCCAGAGCGCCTTCGATAACTTCAGCGTGGTGCCACCGGGCACCGGCATCTGCCATCAGGTCAACCTGGAATACCTGGGCCGCACCGTGTGGACCAAGGAGGAAGACGGCCGCACCTACGCCTTCCCCGATACCCTGGTAGGCACCGATTCCCACACCACCATGATCAACGGCCTCGGCGTACTCGGCTGGGGCGTGGGCGGGATCGAAGCGGAAGCGGCGATGCTCGGCCAGCCGGTGTCGATGCTGATCCCGGAAGTGATCGGTTTCAAGCTCACCGGCAAATTGAAGGAAGGTATCACCGCCACCGACCTGGTGCTGACCGTGACCCAGATGCTGCGCAAAAAAGGCGTGGTCGGTAAATTCGTCGAATTCTATGGCGACGGCCTGGCCGATCTGCCCCTGGCCGACCGTGCCACCATCGCCAATATGGCGCCGGAATACGGCGCCACCTGCGGCTTTTTCCCGGTCGACGAGGTAACGCTGGACTACCTGCGCCTGTCCGGTCGCCCGGCAGAAACCGTCAAGCTGGTCGAGGCCTACACCAAGGCCCAGGGTCTGTGGCGCAACGCCGGCCAGGAGCCGATCTTCACCGACACCCTGGCCCTGGACATGGGCAGCGTCGAAGCCAGCCTCGCCGGGCCGAAACGCCCGCAGGACCGCGTCGCCCTGCCCAATGTGGGCCAGGCGTTCAGTGATTTCCTCGACCTGCAATTCAAACCCACCAGCAAGGAAGAAGGCCGCCTGGAAAGCGAAGGCGGCGGTGGCGTCGCCGTGGGCAATGCCGACCTGGTGGGCGAAGCCGACTACGAATACGAAGGCAACACCTATCGCCTGAAAAACGGTGCCGTGGTCATCGCCGCCATTACGTCGTGCACCAACACGTCCAACCCCAGCGTGATGATGGCGGCCGGGCTGCTCGCGAAGAAGGCCGTGGAAAAAGGCCTGACGCGCAAACCGTGGGTCAAGAGCTCGCTGGCGCCGGGCTCGAAAGTGGTCACCGACTACTACAACGCGGCCGGCCTCACTCACTACCTGGACACACTCGGTTTCGACCTGGTGGGCTACGGCTGCACCACCTGCATCGGCAACTCCGGGCCGCTGCCCGAGCCGATTGAAAAAGCCATTCAGAAAGCCGACCTCTCCGTGGCATCGGTGCTGTCCGGCAACCGCAACTTCGAAGGCCGTGTGCATCCGCTGGTGAAAACCAACTGGCTGGCCTCGCCGCCCCTGGTGGTGGCCTACGCGCTGGCCGGTACGGTGCGTATCGACATCAGCAGCGAGCCGCTGGGTAACGACCGGCAGGGCAACCCGGTGTACCTGAGGGACATCTGGCCCAGCAGCCAGGAGATCGCCGACGCGGTGGCCCAGGTCACCACGGGGATGTTCCACAAGGAATACGCCGAAGTCTTTGCCGGCGACGAACAGTGGCAGGCGATCGAGGTACCGCAAGCGGCCACCTACGTGTGGCAAGCGGATTCCACCTATATCCAGCACCCGCCGTTCTTCGACGATATTGCCGGCCCGCTGCCGGTGATCGAAGACGTCAAGGGCGCCAACGTCCTGGCCCTGCTCGGCGACTCGGTGACCACCGACCACATCTCCCCCGCCGGCAACATCAAGACCGACAGCCCGGCCGGGCGCTACCTGCGCGAGCAAGGCGTGGAGCCACGGGACTTCAACTCCTACGGCTCACGTCGCGGCAACCATGAAGTGATGATGCGCGGCACCTTTGCCAACATCCGTATCCGCAATGAAATGCTCGGTGGCGAAGAAGGCGGCAACACGCTGTATATCCCCACCGGCGAGAAGATGGCGATCTACGATGCCGCCATGAAGTACCAGGCATCGGGCACACCGTTGGTGGTGATCGCCGGCCAGGAATACGGCACCGGTTCGAGCCGCGACTGGGCGGCCAAGGGCACCAACCTGCTGGGGGTCAAGGCGGTGATCGCCGAGAGCTTCGAACGTATCCACCGCTCCAACCTGGTGGGCATGGGCGTGCTGCCGCTGCAGTTCAAGCTGGACCAGAACCGCAAGGCGCTCAAGCTTACCGGCAAGGAGAAGATCGATATCCTCGGGCTGACCGATGCCGAGATCGAGCCACGGATGAACCTGACGCTGGTGATTACGCGCGAAGATGGCAGCAGCGAGAAGGTTGAGGTGCTGTGCCGGATTGATACCTTGAATGAAGTGGAATATTTCAAGGCAGGTGGGATTCTGCATTACGTATTGCGCCAACTGATCGCCAGCTGAAGATCGCTGCAGATCAAATGTGGGAGGGGGCTTGCCCCCGATGGCAGTGGGTCAGCTTAAGATAAGCTGACTGATCCACCGCTATCGGGGGCAAGCCCCCTCCCACATTGATGGCATTCCAGATTTCAGATCAGCCGAACAGCCACTTCCACAGCAATACCAGGACCACCACCGCCAGCACCGGCCGCGCAATGCGGTAGGCCTTGGGGTGCTTGCGCTTCCACTGCTTGACTTGGCCGCTGAACTTGTCGCTGAAGGTCTTGCTCCAGGCATACGCCTGGTTGATCCCGCCCACGCGCTCGTCGTCCAGGTTCTGCGGCGCAGTCGCGCGTCCCAGTTGCTTGCTGACCCAACGGTTGATGCGGGTCATCAGGTGATTGCTCAACGGTCGCTCGATGTCACAGAACAGGATCACACGGGTCTTTTCAGTCTCGTTCTTCACCCAGTGCACGTAGGTTTCGTCGAACATCACGTCTTCACCGTCGCGCCAGGCATACACCTGGCCATCGACGAAGATGCGGCAGTCGTCGGAGTTCGGCGTGGACAGCCCCAGGTGATAGCGCAGGGAGCCGGCGAAGGGGTCACGGTGCGGGTTCAGGTGGCTGCCGCCCGGCAACAGCGCGAACATCGCGCCTTTCACGTTGGGAATGCTGCTGACCAGCGCCACGGTTTTCGGGCACAGGGCTTCGGCCGATGGCAGGGGTTTGTCGTACCATTTGAGGTAGAAGCGCTTCCAGCCTTTCTTGAAGAACGAGCCGAAACCGGCGTCGTTGTTCTTTTCGGCGGCGCGGATATAACCCTCGTCGAACAGGTGCATGGCCTCTTCGCGGATCACTTCCCAGTTGTCCTTGAGCACGTCCAGTTCCGGGAACTTGCTGCGGTCCAGGTAGGGCTTGGACGGCACTGCGGAAAACAGATACATCAAGGCGTTGTATGGGGCGAACAGCGCCGAATGGTTGACGAACTGACGCAACATCGGCAAACGGGCCTTGCCGCGCAGGTGCACATACAGCGTACTGCCGATAAACAGCAGCAACACCGACAGTTTGGCGGCCAAAGAAAAGGTCATGCAGCAACTCCTGAAAATAAGCGCCTGGCCGACAGCTTCCCGTCGCGGGGAAACCAGACGTAGCAGCCGGCCATGATAAACACTTGGCGCATTATGCAGAAGGCCCCTGCCGACCGGCTGACCTGGATCAACACGCCCCCCCCTGTAGGAGCGAGCTTGCTCGCGAAGAACCTGAGAACGCCACGTTGAATCAGTAAACCCGCGTTATCGTTGACGTTCTTCGCGAGCAAGCTCGCTCCTACAGCCGATTCACGCCTGGTTTTCCTGGTCGGTGAACAGGTCACTGAACAGCATGCTCGACAGGTAACGCTCGCCCGAGTCCGGCAGAATCACCACGATGGTCTTGCCCTGCATTTCCGGTTTCTCAGCCAGGCGCACCGCCACGGCCATGGCGGCGCCGCAGGAAATGCCGCACAAAATGCCCTCTTCCTGCATCAAGCGCCGGGCCATGGCCTTGGATTCGTCGTCGGTGACCAACTCGACGCGGTCGACCATCGACAAATCGAGGTTTTTCGGCACGAAACCGGCGCCAATGCCCTGGATCTTGTGCGGGCTGGGCTTGATCTCTTCACCGGCCAGCGCCTGGGTAATCACCGGCGACACGGCGGGTTCCACCGCCACCGAGAGGATCGGCTTGCCTGCGGTGTGCTTGATATAGCGTGACACACCGGTGATCGTGCCGCCGGTGCCCACGCCCGCCACCAGCACGTCCACGGCGCCGTCGGTGTCGTTCCAGATTTCCGGGCCGGTGGTTTTCTCGTGAATGGCAGGGTTGGCCGGGTTTTCGAACTGGGCCGGCATAAAGTAGGTGCTCGGGTCGCCGGCGACGATTTCGCCCGCTTTGTCGATGGCGCCCTTCATGCCCTTGGCCGGTTCAGTCAACACCAGCTCGGCGCCGAGGGCCTTGAGCACTTTACGGCGCTCGATGCTCATGGACGCGGGCATGGTCAGCAGCAGTTTGTAGCCCCGTGCCGCCGCCACGAACGCCAGGCCGATGCCGGTGTTGCCGGAGGTGGGTTCGACAATGGTCATGCCCGGTTTAAGCTTGCCGCTGCTTTCCGCGTCCCAGATCATGTTGGCGCCAATGCGGCACTTGACCGAGTAGCCGGGGTTACGCCCCTCGATCTTGGCCAGGATGGTGACCCCGCGCGGTGCGATGCGGTTGATCTGCACCAGGGGCGTATTACCGATGGAGTGCGCGTTGTCTGCAAAAATGCGGCTCATGACGGGTCCTGTTTGGCAATGTCGGAAAGGCCCCAAGGGTATGCCTCGTGCCACTAGGCGTCCAGTCGCAGGAACGTTGCGCCGCTTGCAGCAGTCCATCTCCTACGAGCAAGGAGAACTGCCCCATGAAACGTCGCTACAGTTGGCCGCTCTGGACCGTCGCCGGGCTGGTGCTGGTCCTGGTTGCCGCAAACATCGCGCTGCCTTACCTGGTGCGCAACTACCTGAATGAAAAGCTCGCCGACATGGGCGATTACCGTGGCGAAATTGCCGATGTGGACCTGGCCTTGTGGCGCGGCGCTTACCGGATCAACGGGCTGCAGATCGTCAAGGTGGACGGCAAGGTGCCGGTGCCGTTCGTCAAGGCGCCGCTGATCGAGTTCGCGGTGAGCTGGCATTCACTGTGGTACGACCATGCCGTCGTGGCCGAAGGGCATTTCGTACGCCCGGAAATCAACTTCGTCGACGGCGGCGCCAACAAGCAGGCGTCCCAGACCGGTAAGGGCACCGACTGGCAGGAACAACTGAGCAAGTTGTTGCCGATCACCCTCAACGAAGTGCGCATCGAAGACGGCAAGATCGCCTTTCATAACTTCAGTTCCAAGCCTGAGGTGAATATCAACGCCACCGGGGTCAACGCCAGCCTCTACAACCTGACCAACGTGGTGGACGTTGAGGGCAAGCGCGACGCGCGCTTTGAGGGCAAGGCGCTGCTGCAAGGCCAGGCGCCGCTGGAAGCCAGCGCCACCTTTGACCCGCTGAGTGATTTCGAAGAGTTCGAGTTCCGCTTTCGTGCCCGCGACCTGCAACTCAAGCGCATGAATGACTTCGCCTCGGCTTACGGCAAATTCGACTTCAAGGCCGGTACCGGCGACGTGGTTATTGAAGCCCAGGCCGAAAAAGGCCAATTGCGCGGCTATATCAAGCCACTGCTGCGCGATGTCGAAGTCTTCGACTGGCAGCAGGATGTGGAAAACAAAGACAAGAACATCTTCCGCTCGATCTGGGAGGCCGTGGTCGGCGCCAGCGAGACGGTATTGAAGAACCAGCGCAAGAACCAGTTCGCGACCCGGGTTGAACTGAGCGGCAGCGTGCACCAGCAGAATGTCAGTGCGTTTTCAGCGGTTATTGCGATTCTGCGCAATGGCTTTATCCAGGCCTTCAATGCCCGCTACGAACAACCCAAGCCTAGCGCCGATTAAAACTGTGGGAGGGGGCTTGCTCCCGATGACGGTGTGTCAGTCTATACATCTGTAACTGAACCACTGCTATCGGGGGCAAGCCCCCTCCCACATGTCCCCCAGTGACCAAGAGATTGAAGTGACCAGTCATTCAGAGACTGAATGCCCCGTCTGCGTTCACAGTCGCCGGGGCTGCGCGGTATAGTCGGGCATTGATGAATCCGAGGAATGACCGATGAAGTTCGAAGGCACCCAGGCCTATGTGGCTACCGATGACCTGAAACTGGCCGTCAACGCCGCCATCACCCTGGAGCGGCCGCTGCTGGTCAAGGGCGAACCGGGCACCGGCAAGACCATGCTCGCCGAGCAACTGGCCGAGTCCTTCGGCGCCAGGTTGATCACCTGGCACATCAAGTCCACCACCAAGGCCCATCAGGGCCTCTACGAGTACGACGCGGTCAGCCGCCTGCGCGACTCGCAGCTGGGTGTGGACAAAGTGCATGACGTACGCAACTACCTGAAAAAGGGCAAGCTCTGGGAGGCTTTCGAGTCCGAAGAGCGGGTGATCCTGCTGATCGATGAAATCGACAAGGCCGACATCGAGTTCCCCAACGACCTGTTGCAGGAACTCGACAAGATGGAGTTCTACGTCTACGAAATCGACGAGACCATCAAGGCGAAAAAACGCCCGATCATCATCATTACCTCCAACAACGAGAAAGAGCTGCCGGACGCCTTCCTGCGCCGCTGCTTCTTCCATTACATCGCCTTCCCTGACCGCACGACCCTGCAGAAAATCGTCGATGTGCACTATCCGGACATCAAGAAAGACCTGGTCAGCGAAGCGCTGGATGTGTTCTTTGACGTGCGCAAGGTGCCGGGCCTGAAGAAAAAGCCCTCCACATCCGAACTGGTCGACTGGCTCAAGCTGCTGATGGCCGACAACATCGGCGAAGCGGTGCTGCGCGAACGCGACCCGACCAAGGCCATCCCCCCACTGGCCGGGGCCCTGGTGAAGAACGAGCAGGACGTGCAACTGCTGGAACGTCTGGCATTCATGAGCCGTCGCGGTAATCGATAATGTTGCTCAACCTGTTCAATGAAATGCGTGCCGCCAAGGTGCCCGTGTCGGTGCGTGAGCTGCTCGACCTGATCAACGCGCTGAAACAGCGCGTGACCTTCGCCGACATGGACGAGTTCTACTACTTGGCCCGGGCGATCCTGGTCAAGGACGAGCGGCATTTCGACAAGTTCGACCGGGCCTTCGGTGCCTACTTCAACGGCCTGGAAAAGCTTGATGACCATTTGCAGGCGCTGATCCCCGAAGACTGGCTGCGCAAGGAGTTCGAACGCTCGCTGAGCGATGAGGAGCGCGCGCAGATCCAGTCCCTCGGCGGCCTCGACAAACTGATCGAGGAATTCAAAAAGCGCCTGGAAGAACAGAAGGAACGTCACGCCGGCGGCAACAAGTGGATTGGCACCGGCGGCACCAGCCCCTTCGGTTCCGGTGGCTACAACCCCGAAGGCATCCGCGTGGGCGATGCCGGCAAGCGCCAGGGCAAGGCAGTCAAGGTCTGGGACCAGCGCGAGTACAAGAACCTCGACGACCAGGTTGAGTTGGGCACGCGCAATATCAAGATCGCCCTGCGCCGCCTGCGCAAGTTCGCCCGCCAGGGCGCGGCCGAAGAACTGGACATCGACGGCACCATCGACCACACCGCACGCGACGCCGGGCTGCTGAATATCCAGATGCGTCCTGAGCGGCGCAACACCATCAAGCTGTTGTTGCTGTTCGACATCGGCGGCTCGATGGACGCCCACGTGAAAATCTGCGAAGAACTGTTCTCGGCGTGTAAAACCGAGTTCAAGCACCTGGAGTACTTCTACTTCCACAACTTCGTCTACGAGTCGGTGTGGAAGAACAACCAGCGGCGCACCTCGGAACGCACCTCCACCCAGGATTTGCTGCACAAATACGGCGCCGATTACAAAGTGATTTTCATCGGCGATGCGTCCATGGCGCCCTATGAGATCACCCAGGCCGGCGGCAGCGTCGAGCACTGGAACGAGGAGCCTGGGTATGTGTGGATGCAGCGGTTCATGGCCAAGTACAAGAAACTGATCTGGATAAACCCCTATCCGAAGGACACGTGGGGCTATACGGCATCGACGGCGATTGTGCGGGAGTTGGTGGAGGATCAGATGTATCCGCTGACGTTGCGCGGCCTTGAGGAAGGGATGCGCTTCTTGTCCAAATAGCCCACATGCCTCATCCAACACCTATCCAATGTGGGAGGGGGCTTGCCCCCGATGGCAGTGGTTCAGTCATAGATGTGTTGACTGACACACCGCTATCGGGGGCAAGCCCCCTCCCACATTTGTACCTCTGTGTTTATCAGCCAGTGCTCAGCCGCTGCAAATAGTTGACATGCTGCCGATGTGCCGTCTCCTGCACCACGGGCGCCAACCTTACTTTCTCCCCGGGCAAACACTGCGCCAACCGCGCCAGCGATAACGGCGTCAACGCGCCCAACCGGGGATAACCACCAATAGTCTGCCGATCATTGAGCAACACAATCGGCTGCCCGTCCGGCGGTACCTGGATGGCGCCCAAGGGAATACCTTCGGAAATCAACGATGGCCCCTGGTACTGCAGCGGCGTGCCCAGCAAGCGCATGCCCATGCGGTCGGCGCGGCTGTCCAGGGCCCATTCGGTGTTGAATGCATCGAACAGGCTTTGGCCGCTGAACCGGCCGATCTGAGCGCCGACGATCACGTCCAGTGATGCACCGGATGGCAGATCCGGCTTGGCCAGCACCTTCATTGCGCCGCCCGTACCGGAATAAGCCAGGCGCCCGCCTTCAGCCAACGCCTTGCCGAAACCGTCTACGCCACCCAGTTCCTCACGTACTACGGTGGCGCAACTGCCCAACACATCCGGCGCGTCGAACCCGCCCGGTGCCGCCAGGTAAGCCCGCGCGCCTTTGAACGGTTGGGTGAAGCGCAGGCGCTGGCCCTTTTGCAGGATAAAGCTGCGCCCCGGACTGATCGCACGTTCATCAATAAAGGCGCCCAGGTCCGCACCGGCCAGGGCCAACAAACAGTAGTCCTCGGCCTGTACGGTAAAACTGCCCAAGGTAATTTCTATTACCGGCGCATCCAGGGCATTGTCCAGCAGCCAATTGGCCCATGACATCGATACCCAATCCAGCGCCCCGCCCTGGGTTACGCCAAGGTGGCGTACGCCGAAACGACCGGCGTCCTGCAACAGGCACAGCGGTGTGCTGGCCTCAATGATCAAGCGGCTCATGCGTGCGCCTCCAGAGGCGTGTCATCGCCGCCCAGGTTGACGAACTCAGCGTGGCCGACCGCCTCGAAACGCACCGTATCGCCGGGCTGCATCAGGCTGTAGCCGTCGCGTTCGCGGTCGAACAGTGTCGCCGGGGTGCGCCCGATCAGGTTCCAGCCGCCGGGGGATACGACCGGATAGGCGGCGGTTTGCCGCTCGGCGATGCCCACGCTGCCGGCCGCTACGCGTTTGCGCGGGGTGTTGAGACGCGGCGTAGCGAGGATGTCGTCCACCAGTCCCATGAAGGCAAAACCGGGGGCGAAACCCAGGGCGAACACTTGATACAGGTGGTCGCTGTGGCGACGAATCACCTCAGCGACCGCCAGCCCGCTGCGCTGCGATAGCAAGCCAAGCTCCGGCCCGACGCTCAGGTCGTACCACACCGGCAGCACATGGCACCGGCCAGCGCCCTGGGCGTGGGGTTGCAGGTCGGTCAGGGCATGCTCGATCAACGCCCGGGCCTGGCCCGGGGTCAACGCCGTGAGGTCGTAATGCACCATCAAGGTGGTATAGGACGGCACCAGGTCCACTAACGCTGCGCCGAACCCGCTGCGCAGGCGCTCGGTGGCGGCGAGCATCCACGGCATGTTGGCTTCGGCAATCGCGTCAAACAGGCGCACCATCAAGCAGTCGATGGCCACCACTTCAATCCGTGGTTTCATGCTGGCTTCAACGCTTGGCGAATACGCTGCACCGCCGCGACCGAGCTGGCGTTGTCGCCATGCACGCATAAGGTATTGGCCTGCAGCACCAGCGCGCTGCCATCGCTGGCGACCAGCGGCTCACCACGGGAAAGGGTCAGGGCCTGCTGGACGATGGTCTCGGCGTCATGATGCACCGCGCCCGGCAACTGGCGCGAAACCAGATGGCCCTGGCTGTCATAGGCGCGGTCGGCGAAGGCTTCGAACCACAGGGTCACGCCGTACTCATCGCCCAGGGCCTGGGCCGCGCTGTTGTCGCGCGTGGCCAGCAGCATCAGCGGCAGGTCGCCATAGGCCGCCACGGCCTGGATCACCGCACGCAGTTGGGCGGGGTTTGCCATCATGTCGTTGTACATCGCGCCATGGGGTTTCACGTAGCTGACGCGCCCGCCTTGTGCGCGGCAGATGCCGTCCAGCGCACCGATCTGGTAGTGCATCAGGTCCTGGATTTCCTGGGGGGTGTACTGCATGGAGCGGCGGCCGAAACCTTGCAGGTCCTGATAGGCCGGGTGCGCGCCCACTTGCACGCCATGCTTGAGTGCCAGGCTGACGGTCTTGCGCATGATGCTCGGGTCGCCGGCATGGAAGCCGCACGCCACGTTGGCGCAGTCGATGAACGGCATGACTTCGGCGTCCAGACCCAGGGTCCAGTTGCCGAAGCTTTCGCCGATGTCGCAATTCAATAGCAGGCGGCTCACGGGGTCGCTCCTGTAGGCTTTGTTTTTTTGTAGTGTGGGATCTTTTACCAACATCTCGCAACGATGTTGTCCTGAACCCCAACGACGCTTATCGTGGAACGGCTCGATTTTTGGCGCCGGCACGCCGCGGCGTCCAACTAATAAAAACCGATCCATGCATAAGAAAAAGTTGATCCCATGAATTTGAAGTTCCTCGAAACCTTCGTCTGGGTGGCCAAGCTCAAGAGTTTCCGCCTGACCGCCGAAAAGCTGTTCACCACCCAGGCGTCGATCTCCAGCCGCATTGCGGTGCTGGAGAGCGAGTTGGGGGTGAAGCTGTTCCTGCGCGATTCGCGCGGTGTAAGCCTGACCCCGGAAGGCTTGAAGGTGCTCGATTATGCCGAGCAGATAATGGTGACCCTGCAGGGCTTGAAGCAGTCCCTGGAAACCACCAGCAGCAAGGTCGGACGCATTCGGATCGGCGCAATGGACACCGTGATCCACACCTGGCTCAGCCCGTTGGTCGCTGAGCTGATGAACCTGTTCCCGCGGGTTGAAATCGAATTGGTCGCCGATACTGCGCTGAACCTCAGCGATCAGCTGCAAAAAGGCTTCCTGGACCTGATCCTGCAAACCGACCTGCTGCGCCTGGAAAGCGTGCGCAGCCTGGAACTGGGCAGTCACCCTATGGCCTGGATTGTCGCCAGCCAGTCGATCTATAACCGCGATTACGCCTCCCTCGCCGAGCTGGCCCAGGAACGCATCATCACCTACTCGAAAAACTCCTGTCCCCATCAGGATGTGTTGAGTTTGATGCAGGCCAACGGCGTCGCCGCACCGCGCATGAACTGCGTCAACTCGGTATCAGCCATCACCCGGCTACTACGCGATGGCTTCGGCATTGGCGCGCTGCCGCCGGTGCTGGTCAGCGAAGAGCTGGCACGGGGCGAGCTGGTGATGCTGGCGATGGCGCAGCAACTGCCGAACCTGCAGGTGGTGGTGTCGTGGCGCGTGGGGGTGGAGTTGGTGGAGGAGATTGTGGGGTTGTGCCAGAAGGTCGTCGCCCGCTATGCCGAGGAAGTCGGTAAAGAGCGGATGGTACTGAGCAACTGACTGAACCGGGTCCAAATGTGGGAGGGGGCTTGCCCCCGATCGCGGTGAGTCAGCTAAACATATGTTGGCTGACACACTGCCATCGGGGGCAAGCCCCCTCCCACACTGGATTTTTGTCAGGACTTAGAGCCCTTTCAAATCCCGCTCTTCAATCGGCCGGCTCTGGCGCAGGCGCCGGCCGCCCAGCACCACCCAGTCGATCAGGCGATACAGGCATTCGATACCGAACGACAGCAGCATCGCTCCGCCCAGGCCCCAGCCCATGGCCTCGGGCGTCAGCAGGATCTGGTAGCTGTAGCCATTCCAGGTTTCCAGGCGAATATCCGGATCAGCCGCCACCGCCACTTGCAGGGCGCGGATGTACCAGGGGCCTTGCATGGCCTGGAATTGCTTGTCCAACGCCAGCTGACGGTCAAGCATCGCGCCCAGGCTGCTGGCGTCGCTCTGGAAGACCGGGTCATCGCTGGCACGGTAATGCGCCACCAGGGCTTGCATGTCACCGTTGAAGAACTGCTGCGCGGTGGACTCGAACCCGCGCAGGCCCGTCTGGGCCTCGATCAGGTGGGCTTCGACGCGCTTGGCGTAATCGTTGATGAACCCCGGCACTTGCACGCCGACCAACAAGCCTATGGCAAACAGCACCAACCGCAGATAGCTGAGCAACATCGTCGATTCCTTATTCGGTCACGCCCTGGCTGACGCATTCTCCGCGTCGCCACAGGCTCCATTGGCCCGGTTCGTAGCGGGTCCAGTTTTCGTTGTCGGTCAGCGGTTCGGTGGCGATGACCGTTACCACGTCGTTGGGAGTGGTTTCGGCCTGAAAATCGACGATCACGTCGACATCTTTCAAGCGGGCCGGGCCAAAGGGCGCGCGCCGGGTAATCTGCGCCAGTTTGGTCGAGCAATAGCAAAACAGCCAGTCGCCATCGCTGAGCAGGCAGTTGAACACGCCTTTGCTGCGGTATTCGGCGCAGGCGGCGATCAGGTCCGGCAGCATCTGCTCGATATCCACCGGTTCCGGGAAGGCTTCGCGCACGCGGTTGAGCAAGTCGCAGAACGCCGCTTCACTGTCGGTGTCGCCCACCGGCCGGTAGAAGGTGGCGCGGGGGCTGAAGTCCGCCAGTTGGCCATTGTGCGCAAAACACCAGTTGCGCCCCCACAGTTCGCGCACGAACGGGTGGGTATTGGCCAGGCTCACCTTGCCCACATTGGCCTGGCGGATATGGCCGATCACCACTTCGCTCTTGATGGGATAGCGCTGCACCAGCAGGGCGACTTCCGACTCGCTGCTCGCGGCCGGGTCCTGGAACAGCCGCAGGCCACGGCCTTCGTAGAAGGCGATGCCCCAACCGTCGCGGTGGGGGCCGGTTCGCCCGCCCCGCTGCATCAGCCCGGTGAAGCTGAACACGATATCGGTGGGGACGTTGGCACTCATGCCCAATAATTCACACATGCCAGGGCTCTCGCTGCAGGGCGGACAACGTTAAAGGCGCGGTTCGACCCGCATGCCGGAGGCGGGGGCCGGGCGACGGAACGGTTCGTCTTCCTCCGGCTCCGCGGCCAGCGCGGCATCCGTGGCGGCCTTGCGCTGACGGCGGGCGTTGGCGGCGCGCTCGATGGGCCAGCGGATCAGCACGAACACGATGTACAGCGCAAACACGATCATGGTGTACATGAACAGGTCGGAGATGGCGCGCCAGGCGTTATTGCCGACCTTTAGCAGCAGGTCCAGGGCAGTGATCGCCACGGCGGGCGCGAACTGGGTCTTGATCGGGTCGACAATGGTGGGGCTGAGCAACAGCACCGCCATCAGTAACTGCAACGGCTCACGCAGCCAGCGCCAGATCCAGCGGGTCATGCGCCACCACACCAACAGGCAGCCCAAAGCGGCGAAGGCGTAGAGGCCCCAAGCGGTCAGATAGTCGTTCTCGGTCATGGTGTCCATGGCAAGGCTGGCAAAGAGGCGGCTATGATAACGGCTTTTGCGTGTCGCGGCTGCAATGCCGGCCACCGTCCGCCCGATAGAGAATTATCCATGCCTATTTCGACCGCACCGATTGCCCGCAAAGCCCCAGGCCCAGACCCGTACGCCTGGCTGCAGGAACGTGACAGCACTGAAGTCCTCGATTACCTCAAAGCGGAAAACGCCTGGCAGGAAAGCCAACTGGCCGACCAGCAGGCACTGCGCGAGACGCTGTTCGAGGAAATCAAGGGCCGTATCCTGGAAACCGACTTGTCCCTGCCCTCCCCCTGGGGCCCGTACCTCTACTACACGCGCACCACCGCCGGTGACGAATACGCGCGTCACTACCGCTGCCGGCGCCCGGCCGATGACAGCAACCAGGTGGATGAGCGCAGCGAAGAATTGCTGCTGGACCCGAACGTGCTGGCCAATGGCGGCTTTTTCTCCCTCGGCGCGTTCAGCATCAGCCCCGACCATCAGCGCCTGGCCTACAGCCTCGACACCACGGGTGAAGAGACCTACACCCTGTACGTGAAGGAATTGGCGACCGACAAGGTCAGTGAGCTGGCATTCGACAACTGCGACGGCAGCATGACCTGGGCCAACGACAGCATCACGCTGTTTTTCGGCGAACTGGACGACACTCATCGTCCGCACAAGCTTTACCGCTACCGCCTGGACGGCACGGCGGCGCAGGAAGTGTTCCACGAACCCGACGGACGCTTCTTCCTGCATTGCTACCGCTCCAGCTCCGAGCGCCAGTTGCTGCTGGCCCTGGGCAGCAAGACCACCAGCGAGATCTGGGCCCTCGACGCCGACCAGCCGCACCTGGACTTCACCTGCCTGGCGCCGCGGGTGGAAGATCACGAATACGATGTCGACCACGGCCAGTTGAACGGCCAGTGGACCTGGTTTATCCGCAGCAACCGCGACGGTATCAACTACGCGCTGTTCGTCGCGCCTGACAGCGGCACGCCCCCGACCGAAGCCGACTGGCAGAACCTGATCCCCCACAGCGACGAGGTGATGCTCGACGGCGTCAGCCTCAACGCCAGCGCCATGACCCTGAGCCTGCGCATCGGCGGCCTGCCGGTGATCGAAGTGCATCCCGAGGGCGTACCGGCCTATCGCGTGGAACTGCCTGACGCGGCTTACAGCCTCTACGTACAGAACAGCCTGGAATTTGCCAGCGACAGGATTCGCCTGCGCTATGAAGCACTGAACCGTCCGGCCCAGGTGCGTCAGTTGGAACTGGCCAGCGGGGCACAGCAGGTGCTCAAGGAAACCCCGGTACTCGGTGTGTTCAACGCCGACGATTATGTCAGCCAGCGTCTGTGGGCCACGTCCGCCGACGGCACCCAGGTGCCGATCAGCCTGGTGGTCAAGCGTGACCAGCTCGGCCAGCCGACGCCGCTGTACCTGTATGGCTACGGCGCCTATGGCTCGAGCCTGGACCCATGGTTCTCCCATGCACGCCTGAGCCTGCTGGACCGAGGCGTGGCGTTTGCCATCGCGCACGTGCGCGGCGGTGGCGAGCTGGGTGAAGCCTGGTACCGCAACGGCAAGCAGGAACACAAACAGAACACCTTCAGCGATTTCATCGCCTGCGCCGAACACCTCATCGCCCAGGGCCTGACCACCGCCAACCAGTTGGCGATCAGCGGCGGCAGCGCCGGCGGCCTGTTGATCGGTGCGGTGCTCAACCAACGCCCGGAGCTGTTCCAGGCGGCGATCGCCGAAGTGCCGTTTGTCGATGTGCTCAACACCATGCTCGACCCGGAACTGCCGCTGACCGTCACCGAGTACGACGAATGGGGCAACCCGCAGGAGCCAGAGGTGTATGCGCGCATCAAGGCCTATGCGCCGTACGAAAACGTGCGTGCCCAGGCCTACCCGCACATGCTGGTGATTGCCGGTTACAACGACAGTCGCGTGCAGTACTGGGAAGCGGCCAAGTGGGTGGCCAAACTGCGCGACACGAAGACGGACGACAACCTGCTGCTGCTCAAGACCGAGCTGGGCGCCGGTCACGGCGGCATGAGCGGTCGTTACCAGGGATTACGTGACGTGGCGCTCGAATATGCCTTCGTGTTCAAGGCGCTCGAGCTGATTTAGGAACGTATGATTCAAGAGCTTAGTCGGGCGGCCCTGTCTGAACACAGGACGCCCTCGCAACAGCTTTAACCGCCGGGCGTCTTCGGCTTGCTGTCGTTCTGCTGCAGCCCCGGGACCGTCTGGTCCTTGGGCGGCGCCGGCAGCACGATCGGCGCCAGGGGCGGCGAGCCGTTGGTCTTCGGCACAGCGGGCGGCGTGACCTGCGGGTACAACGTGGGCGTTGGCGTGCCCGGCGCGCCGGGGGTTGGCGCGGGTGCGACCGGTACGGTTTGCAACTCCTGCGCCTGCGCCGCACCCGATGTGAGCGCGCCAAGCACAATGACCGTTAGAATGCTGCACTTCATCGATGGCTCCATGGCCTGACCGGAATGTCACAAGGCTACTCCCAACCGCGCAAGAATGCCCTTCCCAATGAGATTTCCATGAAACGTTTCGTTCTGCTGGACACCACTCCGATCCCCGACAACGGCGGTGCCTTGTGCCTGTTCGAATACGGTGAGGACTTCGTCATCAAGATCCAGGGCGGTGACGGCGGCCAGTTGATGAACACGCGCATGCACGGTTCCGAAGATGCCCTGGCGGAAATTCCGTGCCGCAAGGTCGCCGGTCGCCCGGGTTCACGGGTGCTGATCGGTGGCCTGGGCATGGGGTTTACCCTGGCTTCGGCGCTCAAGCACCTGGGCAAGAGCGCCGAAGTGGTGGTGGCCGAATTGGTGCCGGGCGTGGTGGAGTGGAACCGTGGGCCGCTCGGCGAAAAGTCCGGCCGCCCTTTGCTCGACCCGCGCACAGTGGTGCGCATGGAAGACGTGGCCAAGGTGCTGCAGGCCGAGCCCCAGGGGTTTGATGCGATCATGCTGGACGTCGATAACGGCCCTGAAGGCCTCACGCAAAAAGCCAACAGCTGGCTGTATTCCGCCGGTGGCCTGGCCGCCTGCGCCAAGGCCCTGCGCCCCAAGGGCGTGCTTGCCGTGTGGTCGGCCAGCGCCGACAAACTGTTCAGCGACAAACTGCGCAAGGCCGGTTTCAAGGCCGAAGAAGTGCAGGTATTCGCCCATGGCAACAAAGGCACGCGGCACACCATCTGGATTGCGGAAAAGCTCAAGGGCTAATTGCGCTGTGATTAGCTAGAATCAACCTGTCCGTGACCACCCAATAGCCAGGAGCCATGATGAGCTCGACCAACCCGCCCTCCCACACCGCCAAGCTGGACCGCATCCTTGCCGATGCCCAGCGCGACCGGGAAATGGGCTACCGCGACAAAGCCCTGAAAATGTACCCCCACGTCTGCGGCCGCTGCGCCCGTGAATTCGCCGGCAAGCGCCTGAGCGAACTGACCGTGCACCACCGCAACCACAATCATGACGACAATCCCCAGGACGGCTCCAACTGGGAACTGCTGTGCCTGTACTGCCATGACAACGAGCACTCGCGCTACACCGACCAGCAGTACTTCGGCGAAGGCTCCACCAGCAGCCCGACGATTGCCAAGGCGACACACAACCCGTTTGCGGCGTTGGCGGGGTTGATGAAGAAAGACGACTGAGATCATCGTTGGCTGTACCGGCCTCATCGGGGGCAAGCCCCCTCCCACATTTGGAATGCATTCCCCTGTGGGAGGGCGGTGCGACGATTCGACTTGCCGCCGATAGCGATCGCCCAAGCACCACACTGCCCAAGACCGTATAATCGCGGTTTTTCCTGCAAGGCACCCTTCCCCGTGGGCAATAAACGCTACAGCTGCATCGGTCTGTATAACCCCAAATCCCCGGAAAATGTCGGCTCGGTGATGCGCGCCGCCGGCTGCTACGGCGTGGCTTCGGTGTTCTATACCGGCGTGCGTTACGAGCGCGCGCGGGATTTCATCACCGATACCAAGAAGGTGCATCACGACATTCCGCTGATCGGCATCGATGACCTGAAAAAGATCCTGCCCCTGGGCTGCATCCCCGTCGCCGTGGAACTGGTGGAAGGCGCGCGCCCCCTGCCCGAATACACCCACCCCGACCGCGCGCTGTACATCTTCGGCCCCGAAGACGGCTCGCTGGACAAAGAGATTCGCGACTGGTGCGAGGACGTGGTCTACATCCCGACCACCGGCTGCATGAACCTCGCCGCCACCGTCAACGTGGTGCTCTACGACCGCCTGGCCAAGGGCAATAACACCCGCTCGGGACCCAAATACTGAAAGCCGGGGACGCAAATAGCGGGAACATCCGGCCATCGCCAACAGTCAGCTAATGACACTTATCTTTGTTGGAGACGGATCATGAGCGACAGCAAAACCCTGCGACCTGTGATTGAACACCTGCAGCCGGACGAGCAGCGCCCCCAGAATGTGCACGGCTGGGAACGCATCGGCTCGGTAGCCGGTGGCGTGATGATGGTCGGCAAAGGCCTGCGCCGTGGCGGGCTCTTTGGGCTGATCCAGGTGGCGATTGGCGGCGTGGCGCTGGCACGCGGTTTCACCGGCCACAGCTCGCTCAAGGACAAGCTGGAGCAAGGCCGCCAGGAAATGAACAGCGTACGTACCAAGATCGAGCGAGCGGGCGCGGAGTTGAAGAACTTGAAGACCAAGGCTGAAGTGGCGGCTGAAAAAGCGGTGAAAACCACGGGCTGAGCCGAGTAATCGGGCCGCTGGAGATTTAAATGTGGGAGGGGGCAAGCCCCCTCCCACATTTGTTTTGTGCAGGGTTTTAAGATTACTGCAGCAGCTTGCTGTCGAGTACGGCGGATGAACCGTCGATGATGCGCTCGGCCAGTTGCACAAATTCCTTCGTGGTCACACTGCCCGCGCGCATCACCGCTTGCGCCAGGTCATCCAGCGAGCGCTTGTTATGGGTTTTCACGCGGATCTCGCGATCCAGTTCCTGCAACACCACCACCGCCCGTGACACTGTTGCGCCGCTGACGTGTTCGCCACGCAGGCTGGTCACAGCCTTGCCCTCCTTGGTCAGGCGCGTCTGTATCGCCTGATACCGCTCATCGGTGATTCCCCCGGCGCGACGCACCAGTTCAATGGCGTAGTACCCGGCCAGGCCTTCGCTGATCCAGTCACTGCTGTCGTGGTCATTGAATCGGGCGATGGCCTGCACCACTTCGCGGATCAACGGGCTGCTGCCGTCTTCACTGACCAGCGGCGTGCGGCTGTTGAGGTAGACCGAGTCACGCGCCGAAAAGGCGCCACGGCGCATCGGGTCGCTGGCGCCCACCACCAAAAGTTTGGCCGGGTGGCGCGGGAACGCGGCTTCCACTTGCGGCCACACGAAGGTCAGCAGCGTCAGCACATCCATGCGCCGCATGCCCTGGCCCTTGGGCGAGGTCACGGTGACGTCGGTCTGCCCCAGGCGCATGCGCCGGCTGCCCAGGCTACCGGCGAGCATCCAGCCGGTGGGGCGGTCGAACAGGCGGGACACGTTGTCGATGCGGAACTTGTTCTTGCCGATACGCGGCCAGGCGGTCTCGATGCTGTTCCAACCCGGCGGCAGGTCGAAGATCAGGCGCGCGACCAGCTCGACACCCTCCTGCTGGTCCAGCCGTGCGGTGGGCACCAGGTCGTCGCCGCGAAACAGCGCCCAGGCCGGCGTCATGCGCGCTTCGTAGGTGCCGGGTTTGTGCGCGTGGCCCAGACGTACGCGGTAGGTCAGGCTGGCCTTGTCGGCGCTGGGTTGCCAGTGACCCCGACGACCATCGACCTTCCATTGCCCATCGGCCTTGAAATCGCTGTAGTCGCCGTCGCGGCCAAGGTCGAAATCCAGGCTGCGCACCGCAGAGCCCTGGGACAGGCTCACGCGCACCTCGGCCTGATCGCTCTGGGGCAGAAGTTTGACGTGGTAATCCAGGTCGACTTTTTTGGCGCTCCACGCCGGCATGCTCAGCCCCAGTAACAGCGCCACTGTCGCCAGCTTGAGTCCCACCTTCATACACACTCCTGGTTCAACCCGCGCGGAAGATCAGGTAATCCTCCCAGTCGTCCTCTGGCACGCTGCCTTCGCTGAGCATGCGCCCGGACTGGGAAATGCGTTCGTGGTGCACGGCGTCGCGGTCGCCGCAGACCAGGTGGTGCCACAATGGCAAATCCTTGCGCTCGCTGACCAGGCGATAACCGCAGGTGGGCGGCAGCCACTTGAACTGGTCGGCCTGCCCGGGCGTTAGCTGGATGCAGTCCGGCACCGACGCCCGACGATTGGGATAGTCGGTGCACTGGCAGGTTTTCAGGTCCAGCAGTTTGCAGGCGATGCGCGTGTAATAGACGCTGTTGTCGTCTTCATCCTCAAGCTTTTGCAGGCAGCACAGGCCACAGCCGTCGCACAGCGATTCCCATTCCTCCTGGTCGAGGTGTTCGAGGGTTTTGCGTATCCAGAAAGGTTCGACTTTGGCGGCCATGGCTCTGCATCAGTATCGGTAGGTTCAAAGGCCGCCAGTCTAGTGCCCAAGTCCCTTGGGGCCAAGCGCTTGCGACTGGCGGTGTAACAACGCTTGTCAGTCCAGGAGTTGCGCAGTAGTTTTGAGCGCCGAATTGACGATCAGGAACTGCTCATGACCCGTGTTGCCGACTATCCGATCCACACCCAGTTCACCGAACGCTGGTCGCCTCGCGCCTTCACCGGCGAGAGCATCTCCCAGGAAACCCTGCTGAGCTTCTTCGAGGCGGCGCGCTGGGCACCTTCGGCCTACAACTCGCAGCCCTGGCGCTTTCTCTATGCCCGCCGCGACACGCCGGACTGGGAGCGCTTCCTGGGTTTGCTCAACGAGTTCAACCGAGGCTGGGCGCAGCATGCGTCGGCACTGGTGATCATCGCCTCGAAGACCGACTTCATCGCCCCCGGCGCCACGGAAGAAACCCCGGCCCTGTGGCACACCTTCGACACCGGCGCCGCCTGGGCTCACCTGGCCTTGCAAGCCAGCCTCGCCGGCTGGCACACCCATGGCATGGCCGGCTTCGATCAGGACCTGACCCGCAAGGCGCTGAAGATCCCCGCAGGCTATGCGCTGCACGCCGCCGTGGCAGTGGGCAAGCTGGGCGACAAGTCGAGCCTGCCCGAGTACCTGCAAGGCCGCGAAGCGCCAAGCCCGCGCAAGCCGCTGAGCGAGCTGGTTTCGGAAGGTGACTTCAACCTCTGAGTTATGCGCAGAACCCATGTGGGAGGGGGCTTGCCCCAATGCCGCCGGTCTGTAGGAGCGAGCTTGCTCGCGAAAAACGTCAACGATAACGCGTGCTTTCTACATGAACGCGGTGCCTATGAGTTTTTCGCGAGCAAGCTCGCTCCTACAGGCTGGCATTAGAGCTTGCCCCTCCCACATTTTTTTACCGTGTCGTATCAGTAGCCGCGCTCGAAGCTTACTTCCCCGCGCAGGGCTTGTTTGGCCTGATACGCCCGCACGTTCTGCACAAACAACTCCACCATCATTGCCGGCGAGGTCGGGGCCGAACTGTGCCCGGTCAATAACAAGCCCCACGCCGTCCAGAACGGGTGGCGTTGCGGCAGCGGCTCCTGGCGACAGACGTCGATCACCGCTCCGGCCAGGTGTCCCTCCTTGAGGGCTTCGACCAGATCGGCATCCACCACCGCCACACCGCGCCCGACGTTGATGAACAAGGCGGTCGGCTTGAATTGCTTGAACAGTGCGGCGTCGTACAGGTCATGGGTGTCAGGGGTGTTGGGCAGCAGGTTGATCACATAATCCACCTCTCCCACCAGCCGGCCCAATTGATCGAGCCCGGCGACTTCGATAAACGGCGCCTGCTCGCGGGCCTGGCTGGCGATGCCATACAGCTTGACGCCAAACGGCAGCAGGAACTGCGCCACACGCTGGCCAATGTCGCCGGTGCCGACCACCAGCACCTTGCGCCCCGCCAGGCTCTGGCCCTGGCGGCTGTCCCACTTGCGCTCGACCTGGCTGACCAGCCGCGCCAGCACTTCACGCTCGTGGCCGAGCATGTAGGTCAGGACGAATTCGGCCATGACCTGGCCAAAGATGCCGACCGCGCGGGTCAGGCGATAATCACGCGGCAGGCCTTCGGCCAACAGGGGCGTAATGCCGGCCCAGGTCGACTGCAACCATTGCGGATGGTGGCCCTGGCGCAACAGCGTCGCCAGCAGGTCCGGCTGGCCCAGCCATACCGGGGAATCGGCGGCCAGGCGCGAGAGTTCGGCCGAGTCGCCGCTGGTCAGTACCTCAAGGTCCGGCGCGGCTTCGCGAAGCAATTGGGCGTAGAGCGGGTGATCCTGTTCAGCAATCAGAACACGCATGGTTCAAACCTTTCAAAAACAGTGCTGACGGCCGCCCGCATCCTTACGGCCACCGTCCTCTAATACAATTCCATTCAAGCCTGCGCCCTGAGACGGGCGTTGATCGATTACATCGGGTCGTTGCGGCGCAGCAGCTCTTCAGGCAGGTGCTCGATGTACTCGTCCTCGGCGGGCGGCATTTGCAGGTGATAGCCCTGCTTGTCGAGGTTTTCCAGCACCACGGCGATGTCCTCGCGCGACAGTTTGCGCTCGGGTGTCAGCACCATGTCGAAGGCGTGATGCGGCTTGCCGAAGGCGACCATCAACGGCTCCGGCACCCGCTCCAGGGCGTCGCTCTTGAGCACATAAAGGTACATGCCGTCTTTTTTCAGGCTGCGATAAATCGAGCAAATACGTTTCAAGGCTGTTCTCCGGCATTGGCCAGGCTGTCGAGCAGCGCCTGGCCCATCAATTCGCGACGCCAGCCACGCAGCGAATCGGGTAATTGGTAAGGCCCATCGGGATAGCCACTTTTGACCAGGGCTTCGAGGGTTTTCTTGCGCAGCATCAGTTCCGGCGCCATGTCCAGGCGCTCGGCGAACGTCTGGCCCAGGGCGCGCAGTTGCTTGATCAGCGCGGCGGCATCGACCGGCAGCGGTTCAGGCACGGCAGGCGGCCATTGGTCCATGGGTACGCTGCCCGCACGCTTGATCAGGTCAAGCAGGAACTGGCCGTCCTGACGCACGGTGCGCGGGTGCATATCTTCGATCTTGCCCAGGGCGGCGAGGTTATCCGGCTGGGATTTGGCCAGGGGCCATAACGAGTGCTCACGCACGATGCGGTTGCGCGGCAGGTCACGGGCGCGGGCTTGCTGCTCGCGCCAGGCGCACAGTTCACGCAATACGGCGAGCTGGGCGCGGGACAGCTTCCACGCCAGCTTGGCGTCGCGGTACACCTCGTACGGGTCGACTTCGCGGCGCAGGTTGGCCACCAGTTCGGCGCCGTCTTCCAGTACCCAGGCGTATTTGTCATCGCTCAATCGCGGACGCAGGCGGATGTAGACTTCGGCCAGGTGCACGGCGTCTTCGGCGGCATAGCTCACCTGGGTTTCGGACAAGGGCCGCTGCAGCCAGTCCGAGCGCGTCTCGCCCTTGGGCAGGTCGATATCGAGCACCGCCTGCACCAGCCGCGAGTACCCCATGGAGAACCCGAGGTTCAGGTAAGCCGCAGCCAACTGGGTGTCGAACAATGGCGCCGGCAGGCTGCCGGTCAGACGCAACAGCACTTCCAGGTCTTCGCTGCAGGCATGTACCACCTTGATCACGCCCGGGTTTTCCAGCAAGGCGGCCAAGGGTTGCCAGTTGTCGATGGTCAGGGGATCGATCAGATACGCGCGCACGCCATCACCGATCTGGATCAGCCCGGCAATGGGGTAGAAGGTGTCGACCCGCATGAATTCGGTGTCGAGGGCGACGAATGGCAACTGCTGCCATTGGGCGCAATGCTGGCCGAGGCTATCGTTGTCGCAGATCCAGTGAATATCGATGGCCACACGGCTCTCCCTTGAAGAATGGCGCGCAGTATATATCGCGAAAGGGACTTGCGAGCATCCGCAGTGCACAGGCAACCGCGAAAACTCAGACAGAAAAGGAAGAATAATCCGACAGGCGGAAGCTATCCCCTCTGAAGCTATCCCCTCTTACGCAGGACGTAGACACACCACAGTTTGGAGCCGGGCAGGAACTCCCGCTGATTCAAGACTTTGAAACCGGCCTGGCGAAACTCCTCCTCAACCGGGATACGCGCGTCCACGGACACAATCACCGTGTCGCGGCTGACTCGGTGGAATTCCCGCAGCAAGGCCAGGCGCACCTCGGTATCGGGCGCATGACGAAACAACTCCAGGCAGAAGATGCAATCCACCGCATTCGCCGACAGACCAATGGAAAACGCTGAGCCCGGGAATGTCTTGACGCGTTTGAGCAAGGCCGCCGAATGATGGGTGCGGGCGTGGTCGAGCATGTCCTGGGAAGGGTCCGACGCCAGGATCACCCGATTGACGTGCTCAGCCAGCACCGGCCAGAACCGCCCGGAGCCGCAGGCCAGGTCGAGGATCAATCCGGGCTCCCCGGCGACCTTCAACGCATGGCGCACCAACCGTGCATCGCGCCACGCGGCCAGACGCTGCAACAGCCCAGGCGGAACGGTATCACCACAGACCCTGGCATGCTCACGGTCATAGCGCTCGGTGAATTCGGTCTCGATGGAGGATGGAGGTTGTGGCGACATCGCGGGCTCATGGTGGACAAAACGGAAGTAAAACGACCTTGATCGGCAGCTTAACCACTGCAACGTGAAAAAAAGGTCGAAAGCCGCAACGCCGTCAATCCCGCACCTTGCCACACTGTCCCGCGCTGGAAATAATGTGCGCCCGACCTGCCCCAAGGACTCGACCGCATGAAAGCTCCTCTAGCCCTGTGTGTACTGGCGAGCGTGGCCACCACCGCCTTGGCCGATACCAGCCCGTCACGCCTGGACGAGGTCATCGAGCGTGGCACGCTGACGGTGTGCACCACCGGCGACTACATGCCCTACACCTCGCTGCGTGCCGATGGCCGCTACCAGGGCATTGATATCGCCATGGCCGAGTCCCTGGCCAAGAGCCTCAACGCGACGGTCACCTGGGTGCCGACCACCTGGAAAACCCTGGTGCCGGACTTTCTGGCCCAACGCTGCGACATCGCCGTCGGCGGGATTTCGGTGTCACTGGAGCGCCAGAAAAAAGCCTTCTTCAGCCAGCCGCTCGGTGTCGACGGCAAGATCCCCCTGGTACGTTGCGCCGACGTGCAGCGCTACCAGAGCGTCGAGCAAATCAACCAGCCCCAGGTGCGCGTGATCGAACCGGCGGGCGGCACCAATGAAGCGTTTGCCCGCGCCCAGCTGGGCCAGGCGCAGATACGCCTGCACGACAACGTAAGCATTTTTGACGAACTGCTGGCGGGCAAGGCCGACGTGATGATCACCGACGCCAGCGAAGCGCGTTACCAGCAAAAGCAAAAACCGGGACTGTGCGCGGTCAACCCCGATCGGCAGATGCAGTACAGCCAGAAAGCCTTCCTGCTGCCGCGCGATGATGTGGCCTGGAAAAGCTACGTCGACCAATGGTTGCACTTGAGCGTGGCGACCGGCGTGTATGACGGCATTGTCAGTCAGTGGCTGGCGGCGCCTTGATCAACTCGACAAAGGCCGCGCACGCGGCGCTGCGATAGGCGCCCCTGCGGCTGAGCAGCCCCACGGTGCGGTGCGGCAGCGGCGGCTCGATGGCCACGGCGTGCAACCCGGCCTGGGCCTGGGCCAGGGCGCTGGGCAGGATGGTCGCCAGTGAAGTGTTACGCACGATTTCAATGATCGCGCCGATGGAGTTGGCCTCCATGACAATGCGCGGTGTTACGCCCTGCCGGCGGCAGTAGTCATCGACATAGCGGCGCGTGGCAAACCCCGCATCGAGCAGGACCAGCGGCTGCTCGAACCCTGCCGACCGATTCACCGCGGGCGAATCCGCCCGCACCACCACGCTCAAGGCCTCGGCAAACAATGCCTCACACTCGATATCCGGCCCGTGCTCGCCGGCAAAGCCGATGCCGATATCCAGCAAATCCTCGCCCAGCGCGGCTTCGATGCGGTCCTGGGTCAACTCTTCGACGCTCAAGGTGATGCCCGGGTACAGCCCATGGAACCGCGCCAGCAACGGGCCGATCAGGTAGGCGGTAAAGGTCGGGGTCATCGCCAGGCGCAGATGCCCGCGGCTCAAGTCCTGCACGTCATGCATCGCACGGGTGCCGGCCTCCAGGTCCTGCAAGGCCAGTCGGGCAAAGCGTACATAAGCCTGCCCCGCATCCGTCAGGCTGACGCTGCGCCCGGAACGATCGAGCAGCGGCGCGCCCAGGGTGTCTTCAAGTTGCTTGATCTGTTGTGACAAGGTCGGCTGCGACACATGCAGCGCCTGGGCCGCGCGGGTGAAATTGCGGTGCTCGGCAACGGCCAGCAAATAACGGATATGGCGCAACAGCATCAACGACGCTCCAACTATAGGCAGGGCTTATAGAAACCATAATAAGCCGGTCTTGGACGCTATAGACGAAAACTTCCATCCTTGCCCCATCAGCCACGCAAGGAGAAACCCTCATGCAGCACCTCATCGACGGCTTTCGCAAATTCCAGCGCGAAGCCTTTGCCCAACGCAGCGACCTGTTCAAACACCTGGCCACCACGCAAAACCCCGGCACGCTGTTCGTGTCGTGCTCCGACAGCCGTGTGGTCCCGGAACTGCTGACCCAGCAGGAACCCGGCGACCTGTTCGTCATCCGCAACGCCGGCAATATCGTGCCGTCCTACGGGCCGGAACCGGGCGGCGTATCGGCCACGGTCGAATATGCGGTGGCGGTACTGGGCGTAAGCGACATCGTGATCTGCGGCCACTCCGACTGCGGCGCAATGACCGCCATCTCCACTTGCACCTGCCTGGACCACCTGCCTGCGGTAGCCAACTGGTTGCGCCATGCCGAGTCGGCCAAGGTGATCAACGCCGCCCGCCAGCACGTCTCGGACGCGGCGCGCCTGGATGCCCTGGTGCGTGAAAACGTGGTCGCTCAATTGGCTAACCTCAAGACTCACCCATCCGTCGCCCTGGCGCTGGAGCAAGGCCGGCTGAACCTGCACGGCTGGGTGTACGACATCGAAACCGGTGGCATCGACGCACTGGACGGACGCAGCGCACGCTTCGTGTCCCTGCTCGAACACCCGACCACCCGCGCTCACGCCGCCTGAACCTATTCAATCCAAGAGGACTTCATCATGCTGCAATCGAACTTTTCCCAAACCCCTCGCCTGGCCCTGGCCGACACCGTCATCGACCTCAAGGCGCGCAAGGACCTGTCCTGGCAGGACCTCGCCGACGGCACCGGCCTGAGCCTGGCCTTCGTCACCGCCGCCCTGCTCGGCCAGCATCCGCTGCCCAGGGACGCCGCCGACGTGGTGTGCGCCAAACTCGGCCTGGACGAGGACGCCAGCCGCCTGCTGCAAAGCGTGCCCCTGCGCGGCAGCTTCCCCGGCGGCGTGCCGACCGATCCGACGATGTACCGGTTCTACGAAATGCTGCAGGTCTACGGCTCCACCCTCAAGGCCCTGGTGCATGAGCAGTTTGGCGACGGCATCATCAGCGCGATCAACTTCAAGCTGGACATCAAGAAAGTCGAAGACCCGGACGGAGGTTCGCGCGCGGTGATCACCCTGGACGGTAAATATCTGCCAACCAAACCCTTCTGATCGTTCGCCGAACCGTCTACGCTCTTGTCATTCCAACAAGACCGAGGGACGGGTAGATGAACGCACTGCTACGACTCGCCTGGCTGCTGCTGTTGTGCGGCAGCCAGGTGCACGCCGACACGGCCAATGACGCCGACGCTCAAGCGGCCAAAGCGTTGCTGGACAAGGCCCTGGTTTACTACCAGAACAATGGCGACAAGGCGTTGGCCGCTTTCAGCCGCCAGGGCGAATTCATCGACCAGGACCGTTACGTCTTCGTGGTCGACACCAAAGGCGTGCTGCTGGCCAGCGGCGGCCCCTCCTCGGCCTTGATCGGACGCGACGTGTCCGAAGTCCTCGGGCCTGACCTGCAAGCCTCGTTCAAACACGCCATCAGCGCGCCCGAAGGCCAGGGTATCCAGCAGGCCGATTATCGCTGGCAGAACTGGAATGACGGCAAGGTCGAACACAAGCACGTGTTTTACCAGCGGGTGGGCGAGCGCATCCTGGCGGTCGGCTATTACCTGCCACGGGCCACGCCGGAGCAGGCGCGGGCGCTACGCAACAAGGCGGTGAACGCGCTGGTGAAGGACGAAGCGGGGACGCTCAAGGCGATCAACTCATTGCAGGGTGGTTTCCTGCAGGATGATCTCTACGTGTTCGTGGTTGACCTGGATACCCGGCGCTATGTGGCGCACGGCACCAACCTGCGTTTGATCAATACCGATTTCGCCAAGGTCAACGACCCGGATGGCCGGCCTGTCGGGGAGCCGATCCTTGCGTTGATGGGGGAACAGGATCAGGGCGAATATAAATACCGCTGGAAGAACCCGGTAACCGGGAAGATTGAGAATAAGCATGCTTATGTGCGCAAGGCCGGGCATTTGATGGTGGCGGTGGGGTATTACAGCCCCTGATGCGTCTGGCGGGTACCTATCCTGCCGCGGTAACGGATATGTACGCTGTTGGCTTTGTGTGGGAGGGGGCTTGCTCCCGATGGCGGCCTCTGGGCCGACCAGGATGTTGGATCAGATCGAGTACATATCCGTTTCTGCGGTCACGGCCACTTAGGGTTCCGCCCTGACGGCGGCTCACTTTTGAAA